>JACQYT010000064.1 GCA_016208085.1 Elusimicrobiota bacterium
AACAAGTTTATAAGTGTCCCAGTTTCTCCTGCTTTCCATGATTTTATACCCGGCGGCGTTTAAGTTGCCGATTGCCTGATCGAGAGCTTCTTCAGCGTCGCCCGCAAAATTAAATTTCCCGCTTTCAAAAGTCAGTATCTGGCTATACGAGCCGGGATATGGCGCCGGATACGGGTACGGTATCGGATACTGCGCAGGCTGAGGCGGAACAGGCACTATAAAGTTGATATCAATATCAACTCCTTTCTCTATATTTTCAACTGTCCCCTTTATATCCGCATATTGTTCCAATGTGACGGCCTGACCCGAATATACCGCTCCGGTATAAGCCAGGCATATACTTGCAACGATAAGGGCCTTTAACGCCGATTTTTTTATATTTTTCATACCTGCCTCCATATTTTCAAGAAAGCGGAGTTTCGCTTTCCTGTATACTTTATCTGAAAATCTTGCGCAAGGTAAGGGGTAATAGCCCTATTACCCCGCAGTTTTATGGCCCAGCTGATTTTGCCCGAAAGTCCTAACTAAAAATTTTTGCCGCAAAAATTTTTACTATGCCCCGACCTGAAGAAAGGATAAAGGATTAGGGATAAAGGCTAAAGGCCGGAATAATCTCTTTGTTTTTCCTTTATCCTTCAGCCTTCATCCTTCAGCCTTTTTTATTTATTAAAACGGGAACCTGTATTTTTTCAGGCCGAGTTCATCGCGCATGGCGAGGATTTCCTTGCGGGTTTCCCTGTTGAGCGGCACGCCCCTGTTCCTGCGGTAAAGCCAGGCCAGGCGCTCCTTTTCCCCCGCCGTGTATATGTGTTTGGCGCCGGGCATTTTCTTTGAAGCGCGCAGCCCGCGCAGAATGTTGCCGGCCGTTTTCTTAAAAGCTGGCAGGCTCGTGAAGGCCCTTATATTTATCGCCAGGAAAAAATGCCCCAGCGGATACGGAACCTTCTTGCCGTCCTTTATCCCGAGCAGCATTTTCATATACGCGCCCTGCTGGAGGGCTGCCGAGAGTATTTCCACCACGGTGGAGTAGCCGTAGCCTTTATACCCGCTCATCTCCTCGCCTATCCCTCCCAGCGGCACCAGCGCGGCGGAGCCCGCCACAAGTTCGTCAAGCACGGCGCGGGAGTCCGTCCTGGCCTCGCCCCTGTTGTTGATGGCCCAGCCTTTCGGCAGCTTCAACCCGAGTTTCGCGTATACCTCTATTTTCCCGCGCTGCGTGATGGAAGTGGCGCAGTCCAGCAGGAAAGGGAACTTTTCGTCTGTCGGCATGCCGAAGGTCAGAGCATTGGTGCCCAGCATATTCTCGGTTCCGAAAGTGGGCGCCACCGAGGGGCGCGCGTTGGTGCCGGTTATGCCTATCATGCCGGCTTTGGCGGCCATGAGGGCGTAATAGCCGGCTATGCCGTAATGAGTGGAATTTCTCACCGCCGTCATGCCCAAAGCGCATTTTTGCGCTTTCCTTATGGCCAGCGCCATTGCGCGCCCCGCTATTACATGGCCCATGCCGTTGTGCCCGTCTATAACCGCTGTGGTGGGCGTTTGCTTTACTATCTCAAATCGGGTTTTTGCAAGCTGTATGCCCTGCTTTATCCGGTCGTAATAAATGGGCTTCAAGCGCGAAACGCCGTGCGAATCTATGCCCAGCTTGTCGGCCGTTATCAGTACGTCCGCGCAGACCGCGGCGTCCCGGGGCGGCACGCCCAGGCCCTTGAAAACGTCGCGCATGAAATTTTCCATTAGGCCGAATTTAACCCATTTAGCCCCTTTTTCAATTTTCATAGTCCTCCAAACCGATAATAAAATGTTGCCCGGCAACATTTTATTTATCAAATCCCCCTTCGTCCCCCTTTACTAAAAGGGGGATTTACGGAAAAAGGGAATTCCCATAGTACCAGTTACTACTTATATAGGCTTGTATAATTAAAGCGACATACTGCGAATTACCCCTGCCCATTGTAGCGGCAAAGTTTACTTTGCCTATCATTGTGCCAAGCCGAGCAAGCTCGGCAACTACAATAATGATTTATGTCGCCTTATTTATGCAATGATATATATCACCTACTGCCTGCTTAACAGTTTTTCTATCGCCGCGGCGATATTGGCCGCCGCCCGCATAGGGTCGGGCAGGTCCAGTCTTGAAAAATTATTTTTCATCTCCGTCAGGGCGGCGGGGGCCTTAAGCAGCGCCTCCGCCGTTTCCAGGAACCGCTCCTCAAAAGCCGGGGACTCTTCAAGCAGTACGGCCGCCCCCGCGCCGCTCAGGCTTTTCGCGTTCCAGAGCTGATGCCCCCCCGCCGAAGACGGGAACGGGATTAAAACGGCCGGTTTCTTAAGCTGCAGAAGTTCGGCCACCGTCCCGGCGCCGGAGCGGCAGAACGCCAGGTCGCAAACGGCGTAAAGTTCATTGATGTCCTCATAGTAATCCAGCACTCTTAAGAACGGCGCTTTTTCAAGGCCCAGCCGCGAATAAAGCGCATGCACTTCCTCGTTATCCTTTTTGCCGGTCACATGGACGGCCTGAAAGGCTATGTTTTTTTCATTCAGCTTTTTAACGGCGTTTATCGCGGCCCGGTTTATCCTTTTGGCGCCCTGGCTGCCGCCGAAGATGAGCATGACCGGCGCGCCGTCCTTAAAGCCGAACTTTTTCATCATTGCCCCGCGATCGGGACTTGCGGCGAAAGAATCCCTTATCGGAGTGCCGGTCAGTTCGGATTTGGCTTTGAATGGATTATTTCCGATCGGCAGGCCCAGGGCGGTTTTTGAAGCGAACCTGGCGCACAACCTGTTGGCAAGCCCGAATTTCGCGTTAGATTCATGTATCATGGACGGGAGGCCGCGCAACGCGGCCGCGAGCACGGCCGGGAACGACACATAACTGCCGGCGCCGAATACCAGGACCGGCTTAAAATCCTTCAGTATTTTAAGGCACAGGGAAACGGACATTAAAAGCTTCCACAGGAATGCGGCATGCGCTCCCGGGTCGGCGGAGCGCGGCAGAGAGATCATATCCGTTTCGGCGTAAGGATAATCCCGGTCCGCAAGCGTTCCGACGGCGAGGTCGTCTTTCTTTACCAGAAACAATATCTCCCAGCCGCCCTTTTTTCTTAATTCATTCGCCAGCGCAAGCCCCGGATAAAAATGGCCGCCGGTGCCGCCTGAAGCGATAAGTATCCGTTTGGGTTTTTCCGTCATCTAGCTCCTGTGCGCCGAGATGTTAAGTATCAGCCCGACAGCTATCATACTGGTCAGCATGGAGGAGCCGCCGTATGAAAAGAACGGCAGCGGTATGCCTTTGGTGGGGATCAGGCCCGTGGACATGGCGAGATTGAAAAAAGCCTGGAGGGTCAGCGTCAGGGTGAGCCCCAGCGCGGCCAGCGTCGTGTAGAAACTGGGCGCGTTCCTGGCTATCCGCGCGCCTTTTATCAGCAGCGCAATAAAAAGCAGGACTATGAAAAGGCTGCCCAGCAGACCCAACTCCTCGGCGATGACCGGGAAAATGAAATCGGTATGAGGTTCCGGCAGGTACATCAGCTTTAATTTCGAAGCCCCCAGGCCTTTGCCCAGCCAGCCCCCCGAGCCCACGGCCAGCAGCGATTGCGCCAGCTGGTAGCCCGTGCCGGTGGTGTCCTGAAAGGGCGCCAGAAAGGTTTTTAACCGGTTCAGCCGGTATGGGTGACTGACAATTTCAAATATTAAAACCGGGAGTATGGCGGTTATCGGAAGCAGCACGAGCCGGAGTTTCACTCCCGCGGCAAAAAAAATAAAAAGCGAAATGCCGAACATCAAAACCGGGGTGCCGAGATCCGGTTCAAGCGCGATCAGCGCAAGTATGACGCCCATGACGCCCAGCGGTTTTAACAGGGTTTTCCAGTCGGCGGCTATCTGGCTGGCGCGGCGGTCGAAAAAATCAGCCAGATACAGCACAAGCGCGATCTTCGCGAATTCGCTCGGCTGGAGTTTCATGAAGCCGAGCGGAATCCATCTGTGCACGCGCGCCACCGGCGGCATAAGGAATGTCAACCCCAGAAGCGCGATGATCAGCGCGACGCCGGGCTTTATTAATTTTCTTGTTTTTTCAAGGTTCAGCCTTGCGGTAAACGCCATCAGGCCGAGCCCCGCCAATATGTACAGCGCCTGTTTTTTCGCGTAGAAAATGGAATCCAGGCCTTTATTGGACGCGTAGATGGCGCTGGCCGAAAAAAGCGAAATGAGGCCGAACGCCAGCAGGATCAGGACTATGAAGAAAAGCGAGTAATCCATATGCTTGAGATTGTGGTTGAGCAGGGCGTTACAGGCTGGTCTTGTTCTTTTTGAGGAAAAATACATAATATTCTTTCTCTGTCCTTCAGCCTTCAGCCCTAAGCCTTAAGCCTTTTTACCAGCTCCTTGAACTTTTTTCCGCGATCTTCAAAATCTTTGAACTGGTCGAAAGAAGCGCAGGCCGGGGACAGAAGCACTATATCGCCTTTTCCCCCTTTTTGGAAAGCCTGCGACACGGCTTCAGACATGGCGCCGGCGCGTATCACGGAGGCGGAAGAAAGCTCTTTTTCTATCTTGGGCGCGGCCGAGCCTATGGTTAAAACGAATTTCACGTGTTTTTCTATATACGGCGCCAGGGGTTTATACGGGCTGCCTTTATCAAGGCCGCCGAGTATCAGCCAGATGTTCTTGCGGCCGCCCAGCGCTTTTAAAGCCGTCAAAGTCGAATTCACGTTGGTCGCCTTTGAATCGTTTATGAAAACCATGTCTTTCACCGTCCCGACCGGCTCTATGCGGTGCTCAACGCCTTTAAAAGCCCGGAAAGTTTTCTCAATGGTCCGGGGCCTTATCCCGCGGCCAAGCGCCATCAGTCCCGCGCACATGGCGTTTTCCAGGTTGTGCAGGCCGGGCGGCGCCGGCGGCGTAACGCGGCTTTTCTTCCCGTTAAAGCTGAAAATTATTTTTGCGCTTTTGCGCCTTTGCGCCTTTACGCCTTCTTCAAGCCAGGCGTTCAAAGCCCCGCCCTTTTTTGAGGAGGAAAAGAACAGCGCGCCGGACGGACAGGAGGCGGCAAGCCGGCGGCAGTATTTATCGTCGTAATTAAAAACGCAGAAATCGCCGTCCCGCTGGAATTTGAAGACCTTCGCCTTGGCCGCTATATACCTGGACATGGTTTTATGATGGTCCAAATGGTCGGGCGTCACGTTGAGCACACAGGCGGCTGCCGGCCTAAAATATGAGCTGTCTTCGAGTTGATAGCTTGAAACTTCCATGACTATGGCGTCGCGCCCGGCGCAAGCGCTTATCACTTTGGACGCCGGCGTGCCGACATTGCCGCATACCCGGGCCGCTCCCCCCGCGCCCGTGGCGGCTTTTAGGTGGTTTTTTATTATTTTTCCGAGCAGTAGCGTAGTGGTGGTCTTGCCGTTGGTGCCCGTGACGGCCAGCAGGTTTTTGGATCTTGAAAACGCGAGCGCGGCCTCTATCTCGCTGAAAACCGGAATGCCGCGCTTTTTGAGCTTAAGTATCAGGGGGTTTGAATGGGAGAGCCCCGGGCTCTTTACCGCGAAAGCGCAGCGCAATATTTTGCCGCTATGCCCGCCGGTCTCAAGCTCCACGCCGCGACGCAGTTCCTTTAGCCTGCCCCGAACCTCCCCGTAAGGTTTGCTTTCCGTCAGCAGGACCCTGAAGCCCCGGGAAGCGAGGAGATTGGCGCACCACACGCCCGATCTTCCGGCGCCGATGACAAGGGCTTTTTTGTCTTTGAATTTCTCGGGAATAAACATAACATTAGCTGAGAAACTTCTCTCAACTCTTACCTGATCTTCAACGACGCCAGCGCTATCAGCATCAACATGATGCCGGCTATCCAGAAGCGCACCGTCACTTTGGGCTCGGCTATGCCTTTAAGCTCGAAATGATGGTGTATCGGCGCCATCAGGAACAGCCGTTTTTTGTTCCGCAGTTTATAGGAACCCATCTGGAATATGACCGAAAGCGTTTCAAGCAGGAAGATGCCGCCCGCTATCGGGAGTATCAGCTCCTGCTTTACGGCTATGGCGGCCACGCCTATAGCGCCGCCCAGAAATAAAGAGCTGGTGTCCCCCATGAATACCTCGGCCGGATAGGCGTTATACCACAGGAACCCCAGGCACGCCCCTATCATGGCGGCCAAAAATATCGTTATCTCGCCGGCGCCTTCGACGTAAATGATCTTGAAATAGGAGGCCAGCTTGATGTTTCCGGCGCAGTAGCCGAGCACGGCGAAAGTTAAAGCCGCGAAAACTATGGAGCCGGCGGCCAGGCCGTCCAGGCCGTCGGTCAGGTTGACCGCATTGGAGGAGCCTATTATAACGAACATGGCCAGCGCAGCGTAGAGGAAGCCGAGGTTAACGTAGAGTTCCTTGGTGTAGGGAATGACGAGGCTGGTGGCGTAACCGGCGCTGGGCGGAGCGACGGAGAGATACCCCACCACCGCCAGGGCCGCGAACAGCTGAAGAAGGAATTTAAACCGCGAAGACGCGCCTCTGGGGTTCTTTTTGACCAGCTTGGTGTAATCGTCCAGCCAGCCGGTAAAAGCGAGGACTGCCGTCGTGAACAGCAGCAGAAGTATAAAACGGTTGTCCAGCCTGGCCCAGAGAAGAGCGCTCGCGACCAGCGCCAGGAAGATCAGCAGCCCGCCCATCGTGGTGGTTCCTTCCTTGGCAAGGTGGCTTTTGGGCCCGTCGGCGCGCTGGACCTGGCCTATTTTATATGAGCGCAGTTTGGCGATCAGGCAAGGGCCGATCAGCAGGCTCACCAGGAAGGAAGTTATAATAGCCCCCCCGGTCCGGAAGGTTATGTATTGAAAAACGTTAAGCGGATTGAAAATATCCCTGAAGTGATGGAGGTAGTAAAGCATTTAAATCTCCCTTGTAGAGCGGGACAGCGTGACAGCCGGAAAGTGCGAGAGTGAAAACTTTTTAACTTTTTTACTCTCTCGCTATTGCAATCCTTCTATCAGTTTTTCAAACTTCATCGCCCTGGACGCTTTTAACAGGAACGTGCCCTTTTGGCCGGCTATCAGGCGCCTTAATTCCCCTGCCCAGACCGCCGGGTCAGGGGCATAGGCGGCAAGGCCCGGGTTTTTTAAAAGCTCATCCGCCGCGGCTTTCATCTCCGGCCCGGCCAGGAAGATCTTTTCCGCGCCGAGACCGGACAGATAACGGCCCAGCTCCGAGTGATAGGCGGCCGAATGCTTCCCCAGTTCTTTCATGTCTCCCAGCGCGAGATAATAGGGTTTCGGGAAATCGCCGGCGCCGAACAGCGTTTCAAGCGCCGCGCGCATGGAAACCGGATTAGCGTTGTAAGCGTCAAGGATTATAACGGCGTCTTTTATCTTAAGCGTCTGCATCCTCATCGGCGGCGGCGTGAAAGTCTCTAATCCCGCTTTCACGGCGGCAAGGTCCAGCCCGGAGGCCAGAGCGGCGCCCGCCGCCGCGGCCGCGTTCATATAATTATGCCTTGCCTTGCCTGGCAGGTTTACCATTATTGTTTCGCCCTTAAACCGGAGCTCAAGCGCGTCCGCGCGCTCGCTTATTTTTAAGTCCGCCCCGCCGCAATAGCCAAAACCGAGCTTATTCCCTTTTCTGGCTTTTAAAACCTCAAGATATTTGTCGTCGGCGTTATAGACAAGCGCGCCGCCCGGGGCCAGGCAGTCTATGATCTCGGTCTTGGTCCGGAAAACGGTCTCCAGGTCCCCGAAATATTCAAGGTGAGCCGGCCCTATGTTGGTTATCACCGCGACCGTCGGTTTCGCAAGCGTTCCTATTTCAAAGACATCGCCCTTTTTTGAGGCGCCCAGTTCAAATACCGCGAATTTATGGTCCCGGCCCAGTTCCAGCAGGGACAGAGGCAGGCCGAACTGGTTGTTAAGGTTGCCGGGATTAGCTATTGCGGGGCCGGCCTGTTCAAAAATGGACTTGAGCATTTCCTTGGTGGTGCTTTTGCCGTTGGAACCCGTTATGGCCGCGACGGGGATTTTGAACCTGCTCCTGTGCCAGGCGGCCAGCCGGTGGAGCGCATGCAAAGTGTTCCATACGCCTATGACGAATTCCGGAAAGGCCTTGAAGCGGCCGATTTTGCCGTCTTCCACTATCCAGCCTTTTACGTTTTTTTCCAGCGTTTCTTCCAGGAACACGTGTGCGTCGTATTCGGCGCCTTGGAAAGCCCAGAAAAAATCCCCGCTTTTGAGTTTCCGGGTATCGGTTTCAAAAGAGTTGAAAGGGGCTTTGACGCCGCCTCTCAGCGCCCGTCCGTTGACCGTCTTCGCCAGAGTTTCAATGTCAATGTCTAAATGCATATAGCTGGGGACTGTCCCCCGATTTGTCCCCCGATTTTCCACTTTATCGCTTCCGCCGCCGCTTCCCTGTCGTCAAAATGTATGGTGCGGTCCTTCAGTATCTGATAGTCTTCGTGCCCTTTGCCGGCGATAAGCACTATATCGCCCGGGGCGGCGGTCCCGACCGCTTTTAAAATGGCCTCTTTCCTGTCCGGGATAACGACGTAGTTTAAGAACGCGCCTTTCAGGCCCGCTTCAATGTCGGCGAAGATTCGGGCGGGGTCTTCCGAGCGGGGATTATCGCTGGTCACTATGGCCAGATCGCTCGCTGCGGCCGCCGCCCGCCCCATGGGCGCCCTTTTGGTGCGGTCCCGGTCCCCGCCGCAGCCGAAGACCGTTATCAGTTTTTTATGCGGCAGTTTCCGGAGGTTGGAAAGAACGTTCTCAAGGGCGGCGTCGGTATGGGCGTAATCCACGAAAACGCCGAACTCCTGTCCCAGGGATATTTTTTCAAGCCGGCCGGGCACGGTTTCAAGCGTCTCAACGCCTTTTACGGCCGTTTCAATGTCCAGGCCGGCCGCGGCCGCCGCCGCTATGGCCGACAGCGCGTTATAGATATTGTGCCGCCCCAGCAGTTTAAGCGCGACCGTCCGCGCGCCGCCCCCAGCGTTAAGCTCAAATATCGTGCGGTCCGCGAGCAACTCCGAGTTGCCGGCTTTGAAATCCGCGTCTTTGTCCATGCCGAAAGTGATAAGCTCCAGCCGTCCTTTGACGGCGTTGATTATCTCGCCGGCTTTTTCATCGTCCGCGTTTATAACGCCTTTTTTGTTCTTTTTGGGAGAAGATGCAGTCAGCGCGAATATTTTCATTTTGGCTTTAAAATAGCTCTCCAGGTCTTTGTGGAAGTCCAGGTGGTCGCGCTGGATATTAGTGAATACCGCCACGTCAAAGGCGGCCTCGTCCGCCCGATTCAGGGCCAGCGCGTGAGAGGAAACCTCCATTATAACGGCCTTTGAACCGGCTTCAAGCATCCGGCTGAACAGCGCGTGCAGCTCATGAGCGAGCGGGGTGGTGTTCGGAGCTTTTGAGATGAGCTTGCCGTCAACGCGGTAGTCTATAGTACCGATAACGCCGGGCTTGGCGCCGGCCAATTTATAGATATTTTCAAGCAGATAGGCCGTGGTGGTCTTGCCGTTCGTGCCGGTGATGCCTGTCAGCGTCAGACGCTCCGAGGGCCTGCCGTAGAAAGCCGAGGCCGCTTTGGAGAGGACGCTTAAAACGTCGCCCGTCAGAACCCAGGCCGCCGGCGGAAAAAGACGCGCCAGTTCCGCGTCCGGGCCGCGTTCGGCGACCACCGCGGCCGCGCCATGCGCCAGGGCTTCTTTGATATAAATGCCGCCGCTGGTCTTCTGTCCGGCAATGGCGAAAAAGAGGTCGCCTTTTTTTACTTTCCGCGAGTCGTCGGCGAGGCCTGTGATGACGGCGGTTTCAGGGCCGGAAATCCGGATTTCTTTGCAGTCTTTGAATAATCCGCGCAATTCCATGTTTATATGATAGAAAATTTATAAAGTTATTGCGAAAGGACTGACCTGGAAAACAGGGTTTTCCAGGTCAGTCCGTGACCGGACCCGAGGCCACGGTTTTGCGCTCAAGGAGGGACTTTTCCGGCTTTAAGCCTTTCAGGGTTATGATCTTTTTGGCTATTTCCTGGAAAGCCGGAGCGGCCGTCTCGCCGCCGTAATGAAGAACCTTCGGGTTATCCAGTATGACCAGGATGGCGTATCGGGGCCGGTCCGCCGGGAAAAACCCGCAGAAAGAGGCGACGTTCTTATCGGTTATGTATTTGCCCGTCCCGGGGTCTATCTTTTTTGAAGTGCCGGTCTTGCCTGCTATGGCATAACCGGGTACGGCGGCGTTCTTGCCGGTGCCTCTTTCCACGGCATTTTTAAGTATTTCTTTTACTATGCCGTCCGTGCCGGCGGATATCACTCTGCGGACGACGGAGAGTTCGTTGGCGAACACGGGTTTTCCTTCCACTGTGGTGATCTTGTCCACAAGCCGGGTCTCCATAAGACGACCCCCGTTGGCGACGGCGGAATAGGCGTTTAAGACCTGTATCGGGGTCGCGGCCAGACCGTGCCCGTAAGATCCGACGGCCAGGTCCACGGCGCGATATTTTCCAATAGGCCTCAGGATCCCCGACGATTCGCCGGGAAAGCCCAAGCCGGTCTTGGTGCCGAAACCGAAAGACTTGACGTAAAGATAAAAGTTCTCCACGCCCAGTTTAAGACCGATCTTGGCGGCGCCTATATTGGAAGAGCGCTCTATGACGCCTGAAAGGGAGAGCGTGCCTTCGGGTTCATGATCATGCAGGGTCACTCTGCTGTTCAGCGCCCAGGCGCCTTTTTCGCAGAAAAAACTGTCGGTAACCCCGGCGGTCCCTTTTTCGAGCGCGGCGGCAAGCGTTACGGCCTTAAAAGTGGAGCCAGGCTCGTAAACCCATTCCACCGGCTCTATCTTTACGGGGTCTTCCGGGTAGGTGGCCAGGGCCAATATCCGGCCCGTTTCTGGGTCCTGGACCAGCGCCATGGCCAGGTCAGAGCGGTTTTTTTGGGCGTATTTCTTTATGACCTCCTGGGCGAAGAACTGGATGTTCTTGTCTATGGTCAGGTGGAGGTCCAGCGGGGTCCGGCCGTCGTCCATCTTGCTCTGGAATATTATTTTGCCGTCTTTGCTGCCGTCGCGGATTATTTCCCTGCGGCTGACATTGCCGCTCAGGACCTTGTCGTAGAGAAGTTCCACTCCCGTCAGGCCGCGGCCGTTCCCCACCAGCCCGAGAATATTCCTGGCCAGGTTGCCGGACGGGTAATATCTGTTCTGCCGGGCGTCAAGCCGCACGCCGGCGAGTTTCAGGGCTTTGACTTTTTCGGCCGTCGCCTGGTCCAGGGTTTTTTTTACCGGCACGAAGTTTCTGCCTTTGCGGTATCTGGCCTGGAGTTCTTTTCCCGGAAGATTTAAAACGGACGACAGGGTTTCAATGTCCCGCGCGGGGTCCCGGAGTTCTTTTTTTAACAGGGCGCAGTCCCAGGTGACTATTGATTCCGCCAGCAGGCTGCCTGCCGCGTCGAAGATCCTGCCCCTCGGGCCGACTTCACTGACGGTTCTGTTGAATTCTTTTGAGGCGGTCTCTGAAAGATTTTCGTGCCTTATCGTCTGCAGGTAGAATAACCGCAGGGCTATCGGCACGGCCGGCAGGGCGGCCAGGAACAGGCAGGCCTGAATTCTCGTTCTTACGGTTTTTGCGGTCATCGGCTTACGAATTACGCAAATAGCGAACCAATTACACGAATTGGATGCAATTCGCGGCATTCGCTGTCATTCGCGGTATTTCTTCGTTAAAAGAGCCGGGCCAGCCAGCCTTTCGCGGGTTTGTCTGTCGCTTTTTCTTCCAGAAGGACTATGGTGTCCGGTTCCGGATACACGAGGCCGAGCTTTACGGCTTCGGCCTGAAGCCGTTCGGGCGACATGGAGAGCTGTATTTCTTTTTTAAGGTATTTATTTCCGGTTTCAAGGACCTTTATCTCTTTGCGCAGTTCCTCTATATTGTAGCCGAGCCTGGTCGCCTGCACATTTCCCCACGCGAAAACGAAGAAAACCGCGCCGGTGGACAGAAGCGTCGCATATTTCAAGGCCCTTGTTTTTGTCATAAGTCAGGGTATAGGGTAAAGAGTTCCTTATTTCTACACCCTCTACCCTCTACCCTCTACCCTCTACCCTCTACCCTCTACCCTCTACCCTCTACCCTCTACCCTCTACCCTTGTTTTATTCCATGCTGAAAAGTTCTATTCTCCTGATGCCGTGCTTTTCCCAGAGGTAAAAGATTTTGGTCGGACAGACGGCCGCTTTCAGGCTGTTCAGTTTGGCCCTTGCCGTCCTGGCGTTGAGGAGCTTGTGCACCTTAGAGCCGGTTTTAAGTATATTTTCCGGATTCATTTTGCCTCCTGCACTTTTTCTATTACCCTCAGTTTCGCGCTTCTGGCGCGTTTATTGGCTTTGAGTTCCGCTTCCGAAGGCGCGACCGGTTTTTTGGTCACCAGCTTCCAATTTCCCATTTTCACCATAAACCGGAACGTCTCTTTCACTATCCTGTCTTCCAGCGAATGAAAAGTTATCACCCCCATCCTGGCCCCTTTGGCCAGGAAAGGCATTACTTTCTGTATGCCGCGGGTCAGATTGTCAAGTTCATAATTTACCGCCACCCTTAAGGCCAAAAAAGTCCTGGTGGCCGGATGCGTTTTTTCGCCGTGATAGGGCGTCGCTTTTTCTATGATGGTCCTCAGTTCCGCGGTGGTTTCCACGGGCTTCGCCTGCCGTTTGTCCATTATTTCCCTGGCGATCCTGCCGGCGTAGCGCTCTCCGCAGATCCTGATAAGATGCTCTAGCTGCTCGTACGGCCAATGATTGACGATGTTGTAGGCCGTAAGCGGGTTCAGCGGGTTGATGCGCATGTCAAGCGGCCCGTCGTATTTCAGGCTGAATCCCCGGGAGGGTTTATCAAAATGGAGCGAAGAGATGCCCAGATCGAACAGGACGCCGGCGATGGTGTTTAAATGCTCTGCGGCAATGAGCTGGTCCAGGTTGGCGAAGTTGCCCTGGACCACTTTCGCCCTGCCGCCGTAAGGCTCCAGGTTCCTGGCGGCCAGTCCGGCCATTTCCGGGTCCCAGTCTACGCCCAGCACCTTGCCTTTTTCATCAAGCGTCGAAAGAAGTTTTATGGCATGGCCGCCAAGGCCCAGCGTGGCGTCTACGTATACGCCGGCTTTATCCGTCACGAGCAACTGGGCCGTTTCTTCGGCCAGCACAGGCTGATGCAGGTAGTTCTCGTCCATTAAATTGTGTCCCTGGGCCGCGCATAACGCCGGGGCATTGCGTCCGTTCATAGGTCGAAGAGCTTGCCGTACTTCGCTGACGCCGGCCCCATGACGTCTTTTTTGTACCGCGACCAGGTCTGCGCATCCCATATTTCCGCCTTATTCCCCACGCCCAGTATCATGATCTGTTTTTTAAGAGAGGCGTATTTTTTCTGATTCTGCGGCACAAGTATCCTGCCCTGCTCGTCCAACTGGGCGTCCGCCGCATTGCCGAAAAAAAATCTTTTGAACGCGCGCTGCTCTTCCTTGTTCTCCGATTTGAATATTTCCGCGCTGTGGGCTATGAGTTCTTCCCATTTTGACGGCAGGAAAAGATACAGGCACCGGTCGAGCCCGATGGAAAGCATGAAATAATTTTTATCTTCTTTGTGAAGCACTTCGCGGAACCGCGCGGGAATGAACATGCGGTTCTTTGAGTCCAGAACGTATGAGTATTCGCCGTAAAGTGTGCTCATTAGTGAAGGGATTATGAACCACTTACTAACATTATTCACCACTTTTAACCACAAGAGATTAAAGTATAATTCATGCGCCGGCGTTTGTCAAGACCCAGTTTGAAAAATAATTAAAAAACGCTTGATTAATAAAGGTTTTTTATAAAAAATAATAACGGCGGTTTGGCGCTTTAGGCGGGACGGACGGCCTCACCAGCCTGCCGCTGAAGGCCGTGAAGCTCGGTAAGAAAGAAAAAAACGCGGGATTTATGAACAACCGTCAAAAACTAATTATCTAACTACGTCCCCTCGTCCGCCGGAAATTTTGCCGGTCTTCAGGTCGTAGCGCCAGGCGTATTCAAGCGAAGAGAGTTTATTGTAAGGCATGCCGTAAGCTTGGTAGAGCGCCCGGTGCGTAGGCATCCCCCCCTTAAGTCTTTTGCAGAACTGATAAAAAGCGTCGCCGGCTTTCAGCTTTATCAGGAATCTTACCACGCTGTAGGACTGGGCGTACCAAAGCCGTACGTTCTCCTCGTCCGCGCCCTGCATATTATCTATGCGCACAAGATCCGAAAGCTTGAACCCCCCTCCCTTCTCAAGCATGGCAAGGTTTAGGGCCAGCCAGTTGGGCGTGGAATACCCCCTTTCGGATTGTATGTAAGTGGCGATGCCTTCGCTCAGCCACAGAGGGCTTTGGACCTCCGAGGAAAAAAAACTGTCGAAATAGATATGCGTAAGCTCGTGGGACAGGATCCCCATGGCCTCTTCGCTTTTAAAAAGATAGATCTTTCTTTCGCTGAGCGACGCCGTGCCGGCCGACCAGGCGGGCCGGCCTGTCAGACGCTGGTAGGTATCCTGGTTGCCGGTGAAAAATATAAACACGCGCTTTTCCCTGGACCAGGGCGAGAATGATACCAGGTCAAGCATGATGTTCCCGTGCAGGCTTTCAACCGTGTCAATGATTTCCCGGGAAACCTCCGGACCCTCTTCATAGATCACGAAATTGCGGGTCTCCCGCAGGGCAAAGCCCGGCGGCGCGCTCGGATAGGCCTCTTCTTTTTTTTCCGCGCCGAGGCCCGCGGCGGTCTTCTCCGCGGTTGAATACCCGGGCATTGTTGCGGCGCCCGCGGGTATCTCTTTTATGTCCAGCCCTTTGCTGACGGGCCGGAGCATGTTAGTATGGGTGTAAACGCGCCCGGTCGCGGCAGCGCCGGGGCGCGCGGGGGCGGGCGGGAATTGTTTTTTAAGGACCTTAAAATCCGGCGGCGGGCTTGAAAAAGGATTTTTAGAGAGCCGTATCTTGGGCACAAGGGCCATGTCTTCGCTTATATACTGGTACATGAAAAGGCCCCAAAGACCTATCACCAGTCCCCAGAAAATAATTCTTAATTTACCCAGTACATCCATAAAAACAATAGTTGATCAACTTCCCATTCTACCGGAGCGAGTCCCGCACTTTCAATATCATCTCGGACATCGCGGCGACGAACATGGAAAAGAATATTACGAACATAGCCTGCACCGATGCCATGGCCCATAACTGGGTGCCTAACGACTCTTCCAGGATAAGGCTTTTGACATAATAAACGCCCAGCATCGAGGCGGCAGACACGAAAGCGACGATAAATACCTGCAGTTTTTTCATGAACATGGCGCTTGAGGCCGGCGCGATAAGGAATAAAAGCCACATCGGAGCCCAGTAAGAGCCCAGCAGGTAAAACAGCGCGACGCTGGTTATAAGGTACAGCCACACTATTATGCTTCTAATCTTGCGGGACCAGCGCATGAAGCGGTAGGCGTTTTTTGAAAACCAGTAATTCACGGCGAACGACGCCGCAAGTATGGCGAAAGACGCCCAGGTGACGCTTTTTTCCGGTTCCGAAAAATAGATGGCGAAAATGATGAGTATGACCGCGAACGGCGTGAAGTAATAATTAAGGATATGCATTGGTTTCTCCGGTAATAGTCACTATAAAATATTGCTTCAACATTTTATTTTCTTTGGCCTTCCTTAGCCGTCACTTTTAGTTTCATGATCTTTTCTGAACACCGCTATAAATCTGTCTTTCTTTTCATGCGGCAGCCTGTAGGCGAATATTTCCTCGGTACGGACGCCCTCCGGCAGCAAAACGGCCGGGTTAGAACTCTGCCAGGCAAGGAATATCCCGCCCTCCTTTGCCATATTTAAGCATTGGGGCAGGATATTATCAAGTTTTCCCATGGCTCTTTCCATGACAGCGTCGTATCCGGCGGCCTCCGGAGGCCCGCTCCGCGCTTTTTCTGAAAGGGCTGAAGTGCGGGGCCCGCCAAGCCCTATGCGCCGATGGAAAGCCTGCGCGTTTTTGAGTCCAAGCCTAGATATCACCCAGGTAAGGAACAGCTGTCTTTTAAGACTTGAATCCCAAAAATCGAATTGAAGGTCTTCAAACGCTACCGCAAGCGGAATGCCCGGTAATCCCGCCCCGGCGCCGGCGTCGGCCACGGCGCTGCCGGCCCGCATTAGCCTGCGCAGCAGCGGAACGGCGGCCAAAGCGTCCAGGATATGCCTGGGCCAGATCCGGCCGGCGTCATTAGCCGAGACTAGATTGAACCGGGAGTTTTTCTCCAGCAGTTCTGTTTGGAAGAGCTTAAGTTTTGCGGACTGTTCCGCGGTCAATTCCACACCCCAGCTCTTCAGCGTTTCTTTTATCAGTTCAAGCATAATCAGCAACAGATGCGTGGAAACGTGGAAGCGTAGAGGCGTAGAAGAAAGAATTCTTCTTCTAAGCATCTAAACTGCCGCTTCTCTAAATTGCCACGCCTCCACGCCTCTTCCCCATCCTCTCTACATGCACCCATAGCAGTTGCATGTCCGCTGGGGTGACGCCGGGTATCCTGGAAGCCTGAGCCAGGGTTGTGGGCCGCACTTTGGTCAGCTTCTGCCGGGATTCAAGCAGAAGCCCCTTTAAAGCCGCGAAGTCAAGGCCGGGCGGGATTATCACGTGTTCAAACTTTTTCAGTTTCTCGGCCTCTTTATTGTTCCTGGCGATATAGGCCGCGTAATCCGTTTCCGTTTTTGCCGAGAGCTCCGCTTTTTCCACGGTCCACGGGGCCATCTCCCCGAAACGAGGGATGAGGGATGAGGGCTGAGGGATGAGTTTAAGTTTTTCAACGGTATCTTTATAAATTTTAAAAGGCCTTTTGAATTTTTCGCTCACGAGGCCGAGTTTAAGACCGTAATCCATAAGCCGCAGGTCGGCGTTATCCCGGCGGAGCAGCAGGCGGTACTCGGCCCGCGAGGTGAAGATGCGGTAAGGCTCGTCTATGCCCTTTGAGATAAGGTCGTCTATCATCACCCCGATATAGGCTTCGTCCCGCCTTAAGATCAGCGGCTGGAGCCCTTTTATTTTGAGCGCCGCGTTTATGCCCGCCATAAGGCCCTGAGCCGCCGCCTCTTCATAGCCGGTGGTCCCGTTTATCTGGCCGGCCATGAAAAGTCCCGGGACGATCTTGGCCTGAAGCGAATAATCCAATTGCTGCGGCAGGCAGTAATCGTATTCTATGGCGTAAGCCGCGCGCACGAGCTCGGCTTTTTCCAGGCCCGCGACCGAGCGCACAACGGCCGTCTGCACTTCCTCCGGCAGGCTAGTTGAAAGGCCGTTCACATAATATTCCCCGGTTTCAAAGCCTTCCGGTTCCAGGAACAGGTGATGCGTCGGGTGGTGCGGGAATTTCACTATCTTATCCTCTATGGAGGGGCAGTAGCGCGGCCCCGCGGATTTGATGCGGCCGCAGTATAGCGGGGATTTGTCCAGGTTTGCGCGGATTATCGCGGCGGTCCCGGCGCCGGTGTGGGTTATCCAGCAGGGCAGGAGCTTGTTTTCAAGCGAAGCCGTGAAATGCGAGAACGGCGCCGGCGGGTCGTCCGGCTTTTGCTCGGCGCACCTGGAAAAATCTATCGTGCGGCCGTTCAGGCGCATCGGGGTCCCGGTCTTAAGTCTGCCGAGTTTAAAACCAAGTTCCTCAAGGCTGGGCGACAAACCGTCGCTGGGCGGGTGATTATAACGGCCGCCTTTGAAAGACAGCAGCCCTATGTGTATCACGCCTTTAAGAAAAGTGCCGGTGGTCAGGATCACGCAGTTGGAGCGGTAGCGGGTGTTCCTCAAGGTGACGACTCCTTTGAGCCTGGAGCCCTCGGTCCAGATGCGAACCGCCTCGTCCTGGATAAGGGAAATATTGTTTTCAGCTTCAAGCCGGCGTTTCATCGCGAACTGGTAGAGTTTCTTGTCGCATTGCGCTCTCGGCGAATGGACGGCCGGCCCGCGGGAAGCGTTAAGCATATGCACGCTTAACGCCGAGCAGTCCGTGTTTTTTGCCATCTGCCCGCCGAGGGCGTCTATTTCGCGCACTATCTGGCCTTTGCCTATGCCGCCGATAGAAGGGTTGCAGGACATCTGGGCGATGGTGTCCAGATCCTGGGTCATTAAAAGCGTTTTCATGCCCAGGCCCGAGGCGGCCAAAGCGGCTTCCGCTCCGGCGTGCCCCCCGCCCACGACTATAACGTCAAAATCTCCGGGATGGCTGAAAAAAGTCATAAAATGAACATCAGTCCATAAATTTCTCTTGAGATAAGGCCGGCGCCGTACAGCATGTAAAAGAACAGCAGCGCTCCGAGAAGTCCCGCGCCCAGGGAGAAGATAGCTTTAGGAACGGCCGCGCCGGTAAAGATCCGGGCCATTTTTATCAGGAGCAGCAGCGACCACAGGCAGGCCGCGGCTTGGGCGGCTATAAAGAGATTTTCCGACCTCAGTCGGACCGCGGCGAATTCAAGCGGGAAGACGGCCGCGCTTATCAGGTTCAAGGCCAGCGCCGCCTGAAAAAACCGCCACCAGGTCGAACGTTGCGCGCGGATAACCCAGGCCAGGAACAGCAGCATCCCGGCCGACAATAATAAAAAGACCGGCGTCGACCGGGCGTAAAAAGCCGCTCCGCCCAGCGCCGCCGCGGTTCCCGCAAAGAGCGGGGCTTTCAGGAATATTTTCCCCGCGCTGAAAGTTCTGAGGAAATACAGGAACAGCGCGGAAGCAACCGCCGCGAAGAGCGTGCCCCACCATAGTTCCGTGGAGAAATAAAAAATCCAGCTCTTTTCCCCCAGGCCCAGCGGCGCGAATTCGGCCGGAAAATCCGGCGGCTTCATCTCCATGAAAAGCGCGTTCACCAGGAGGCACAGGATATAAACGGCGATGGGCGCGGCCGCCCTGGTCCTGCCGTTGAATATTTCCCAAAATTTGAGTTCCGGTTCCGTGATCAGACCCTTTGAAAAAAACAGGAGCTCTTTGAATATCCCCATTTATTTCCCCACGCAGAAATTTTTGAAGATGTCGGCCAGCAGTTCCTCAGAGGTCGTTTCGCCCAGTATTACGGCAAGCTCTCCCAGCGCTCCTTTGAGATGTTCCGCCGCCAGTTCAAAAGGGAAAGTTTTTCCGCTTTCAAGCTCTTTGAGTTTTTCAAGCTCTTTGCGGGCGTTTAAAAGCGCCTGGAAATGCCTGGCGGAAGTTATTACGGCGGAGGCTTCGGCGGAGAACAGCCGCCCCCGCTCGCCGGCCAGCAGTTTTTTCAGCGTTTCGACGCCTTCTCCGGTCTTGCACGATAAGCTTGTCCCCCCCGCTATTTCAGCGGGCGGCCTTTTGGGCGGCAGGTCGCTTTTATTAAAAACCTTCAGCACGGCGGTTCCCCGCTGCGCGTTAGCTGCTATGGCCTTTTGGACCCGGCGGTCGGCGGCGCCGGCGCTTTTAGCCGCGTCCTGCACCCACAGGATGAGATCGGACGTCTTAAGGGCTTTGAATGTCCGTTTGATGCCTTCTTTTTCAACGGGGTTGCCGGTCCGCCGGTTTATGCCGGCGGTGTCGGTGAAGATAACGGACAGGCCCGAGACGTCCAGCTTTTCCTCTATCGTGTCGCGCGTGGTGCCGGCCGAAGGGGCCACTATCGCCCTTTTGTAGCCTAAAAGAGAGTTTAACAGCGAAGATTTTCCGCAGTTGGGCGCGCCGGCTATGGCCGCCCGGATGCCGTGTTTGAGATAGCGCCCTTTTTCAAAACTGTCGGCCAGGACCTGTATCCCGCGCGCAAGCAGGAGGGTCTTTTCCCTGAAGGAGGAAAGATCCAGCGCCGGCAGCTCTTCGTATGAATCGTCCAGGCGAACTTCAAGCTCGCTCAGCAGGGTTATAAGTCTCCGCCTTAATTTCCGGATCTGTTTTGAAACTCCGCCCTCAATCTGGGTTATGGCGGCCCGGTGGGCCGCCGCGCTCTCGGAAAGTATCAGGTCGTTGACCGCCTCGGCCTGGGCCAGGTCGAGCTTTCCGTTTATGAAGGCGCGGAACGTGAATTCGCCCGGCCGGGCTTCTACGGCCCCGTGCTTGATGGCGAGGTTCACTATCCGGGAGATTATATAAGGAGAGCCGTGGCAGAAGATCTCCACCATCTGCTCGCCGGTGTAGCTTTTGGGCGAAGGATACAGAAGGGTTATGGTCCGGTCAAGGAGCCGGCCGTCTTCATGGGCCCTGAGCAGATAAGCGGAGCGGGGTTTGGGATCGTCAAAAGCTTTGCGGGGTTCGAGGAACGCTTTGGCGACGGAGAACGCGCCGGGGCCCGAAAGCCTCACCACCGCTATGGCGCCGGGACCCGGCGCGGACGCGGGCGCCACAACGGTCTGGGTGGTGTCGGGAATAAGCATCTGCTATTTTGCAGGCTCTTCTTTCTTTGAGAGCGGTTTGATCACGACTTTCCGCCATCTGCCTTCTCCTTCAGAAAATGTTTCCACGCCGGGATACGAAGCCTTTACAAGGCCGTGTACGAACTTGCGCAAAGACGCCGGCATCGGTTCCAGCCTGTAAGGCCGGGCGGTTTCCTGAACGCTTTTTGCCGCGGACTCCACTTTCTTAAGGAGCTCGGCTTCTTTCAATTTCCAATAGTCGCAGGTGTCGATCCTGACCGCTATGCGGCCGTGGCGGCTCCTATTGATCATTGAATTGACCAGGAACTGCAGGGATTGCAGACCTCTGGCATTTTCATCGGTGAACGCCGCGGACTCGCCGGATTCAAATTTCAGCGAGATGAGCCCTTCCTGGGCGTCGTGTTTGGCGTCGGTGATAGAAGCCTGTATGCCCATCAGTCCCAGGATCCGGGCAAGCGCCGTTTTAGCGTGCTCTAACGGGTCTTCGGGGGCTTTGGCGCCCGCCGGTTCCGCCGGGAGGGCGATCTCGGTATAGACCGGTTCCGGCCTTCTAGCCTGGTATTGCATAGCGGCCGGCCGGCTTTCCGGAGTCTGGCCGCTTGCCGGCCCGGGGCCTTTTGCTGCGGCGTTTGGGAAGGACTGCCTGTCGACCCTCTGGTAATCGGGCCGGAAACCGCCGCGCCTGGAATGTTCGCGCCGGGGACCGCCCTCGTGCCTGTGGCCGTCATTGCGGCGGCCGCGGCCGTGAGCGGCGCGTTCCGGCCGGCGTTCTTCTGCCTCCGGCGCCCCGCCGGTCCACTTTTTTTCCCTCAGGCATACGCAGGCTTTCTTCACGCCAAAGCCTAAAATACCTTTTGAACCTTCGCTGACCACCACCACTTCCACCTGGTCGCGTCTTAGCCCGATCTCCGTCAGGCCTTTTTCAACCGCGTCCTGTATGGTTTTGGCTTCCACTTTTATCTCTTTCATGTTGTCCTCCTTAAATTGATATAAAGTTACGCCGTCTTGTTCTTCATGTACATGGTCTGGGCGAACCCCCAGACGCTGTTTATCAGCCAGTAAAGCACCAGGCCCGAAGGGAAAGTGAGGAACATGAACGTGAACACCACCGGCATCCACTTCATCATGGCCGCCTGGGTCGGCTCGCCGCCTTGGGGGTTCAGGTGCTGCTGAAGGAACATTATCCCCCCCATGACCAGCGGCAGGACATAGTACGGATCTTTGGCCGAGAGGTCCTTTATCCAGAACACGAAAGGCGCCCCGTGCAGCGCCCAGGATTCGCGCAGCGCGGTGAAAAGAGCGAAGAACACCGGTATCTGCAGCAGCATCGGCAGGCAGCCGCCGAGGGGATTGGTGCCGTGCTTTTTGTAAAGTTCCAGGATCTCGGAGTTCAGGCGTTTGGGATCGTTTTTATAACGGGCCTGAATGGACTGCATTTCCGGCTGTATCTTTTTCATTACGGCCATGGCTTTATAGCTTTTTATGCTCAGCGGCGTCAGCAGTAGCTGCAGGATGACGCTTAATATTACGATGGCGGTCCCGTAATTGCCGGTGAGATTGTAGAAATAGATCAGGGCCGAATTGGCCAGCTTGGCCAGCGGCGAGAAGAAGCCGAAATCCACCGAGCGGTCAAGGCCGCGGCCCAGCTCTTTGAGCAACTTGTAGTCTTTGGGCCCTATATAGAATTCCACGCGCCAGGTCCGGGTCTCGTTCGGGCCGACCCCGGCGGCGGCGACCGGGATGGACAGCAGCGGGGCTTCCTTGTCGTCTATCTTCGGTTTGGAAAGGGCGAGCTCGGCGCTTTTAACGTCTCCCGCCAGCACGGCGGCCAGGAAATACCGGTTGTCAATGCCGGCCCACAGCCACTCGCCGGTCTTGCGGGTTTCTTTAAGCTTCTTTATGGTGGGGTGCTTTCTACCCTCTTCCATAACGGTGTACTGCGCTTTCCACAGGCCCGGATTTTCCTTTTTCTCGCTTCCCACCGTCCCCAGCCCGGGTCCGAGTTTTAAATGCCATTGCGGAAGTTCCGCGGCCGTTTTCCCTGAGTTGAACGCGCTTATTTCAAGAAGGTTTATCTTGTTGTCGCCGTTCAGCGTGAATTTTTTCGTGACCGTTATGTCTTTTGAAGCGGGGGCCGAGAAGGCGACGCTGTCCCGGGTCAGATTCTTCAGCGTGAAATTCAGGTTTTCAAAGCTGCTTAAAAAGCCCGGAGTCGGCTCCAGTATCAGTTCCAGCGGAGCCACGGGCCCCTGGTATATGATGCTTTTGACGGAAGCGCCTGCCGCGTGAAAAAAATAGGAGGCTTTTGCCAGTTTGATCTCTACCGCGTCCTTTTGCCAGTCGGATTTTAAGGCTGAAGGCTGAAGGCTGAGGGCTGAAGGCTGGGAACCGGGTACCGGCGACTGGGAACTGGCAACTGGAGACTGGTGACCATCGGCTGACGGCGGAGTTCCGGCATTCTGCGATTGTTGGGCGGCGGGCGCAGTCTGCCTCGGCTGGGGCTTTTCTATGAAGGCATACCAGAGTATGTATACCGCCGAAGACAGCGCCACCGCAAGGATAAGGTTCTTTTGCATTTATTCGCTCCTTAAGAGCAGGGTATAGGGTAGAGGGGTTAGGGTATAGGGTAAGGAGTTTCTTATTTCTGCACCCTCTACCCTTATACCCTGTCCTTCACGGGACCGGGTCGTCGCCGCCCGGATGCCAGGGATGACAGCGGGTTATCCTCCTGGCGCTTAACAGAACGCCGCGGGATAATCCGTGTTTTTTAAAGGATTGGAAGCTGTACTCGGAGCAGGTCGGATGGAATCTGCAGGCGCGCGGGCCCAGCAAGGGCCTGAAAAGCCTGTATGCCGCGTACAGTATGTCCGCGGCGCTGCGGACCCGGGCGTTGAAATTCTTCGCGGTCATTGCGCTATCTTCGCCCTGGCCCAGAGCGCGCTCAAGCGCTCGCGGGCCTCTGAAAGGTTTTGTATCCGGCATCCGATCTTCGGATAAACGATAATATGGGCTCCGTCCTTTAACCCGTCTTTTGATAACCTGAAGGCCTCCCTTAAAAGTCTTTTAAGCCTGTTGCGACGTACGGCGCCGCCTGTTTTCCTGCTGACAACAAGGCCCAGCTTCTTAGCCCGGGCCGCGAGCGGATTCCCGGCTGATTTTCCCGCCGTGCCGCCGTGCGCGACGCACGACCACATCGTCATGTCCCGCGCGGCGGTCTTAACGCCTTTGCTGAAGACAAATTCAAAAACTTTCCGCAGGCGAAGACGCTGATTTGGGGAAAACGGGAATTTTTTCACTTTTATTCCGGGATCAGGCTCCATCTGCCTTTGCGGCGTCTTCTCGCCAGGGTTCTCCTTCCGCCCTGCGTTTTCATTTTTGCCCGAAAACCAATATGTTTTTTTCTTTTTCTGACGTTCGGTCTGTATGTCGGTAGCATAACTTGTTATTATATTAAATAACCATAAAAGAATCAAAATCCTATGCTAGAATATAATCATGATTTTCTGCGATTACGGCATTGTGCTGTGGCGGCGGCCCCTGCGCGAAAACGACCGGATTGTTACCGTCTATACCAAAGAGCGCGGCAAGCTGGAAGTGAATTTTAAGAGCGTGCGGCTGCCCAAAGGCAGGCTCAAGGCGCTTTCCGAGCCCGTGAGCTTCGGCGATTACCGCTTTTATCTTAAAAGCGGCTCCAGTTTCCCGGTCTGCGCCGGCGGCAAAACGCTTTCCGTCTTTCCCCGCATCCGCCGCGATATGGAACTTATGTTCACGGCGCTTTATTTCTGCGAAGTTGTGGCAAAACTTACCCCCGCCAACTCCCCGAGCCCCGCAAAATACGACTTGCTGCTGGGCGCGCTGCGGGAGCTTGAAGCCGGCGGATGCTCGCAATGGATGCGCCACGCTTTCGCGCTGCGGATGATGGAAAGCGCGGGTTTCGGCCTTAAGCACACGGCGGCGGGTCTTGACTCCGGGCTCTGGGAGACGCTGCATGACGGCTCGTGGCCGCAGGTGCACGCGCTCCATGCCCGGGACACGGATATCAACTATCTTGAGAACCTGATTGAAAGGTTTTTTGAGGAGCAGCTCGGCCTGCGCCTGAAAACGCCGGAATTTATTAAAAATTTTTGCGGCAAAGGCTATGCCAGTGCCATAACAGCAGGTATAGGGCGGGGGGTAACCGGCACCCTTGACACTGAGTAAAATTACTCAGTATAATGAGTAAATTATGATACTTCCAAAATTCAGGCGGCCTGCTTTCAAGATAATTCATTCCAGGTTACAGGAAAAACGCAAATTTATCCAGGTTTTGCTGGGGCCCCGGCAAGTCGGGAAGACAACCTTGATAAGACAATTCCTGGAAGGGAATAAAACTCCGCAGCATTACGCCTCGGCGGATGAGCCTTCATTGCGGGATACTACCTGGATAGAGGCCCAGTGGGAGATCGGCCGCCTGCGGATAAAGGATGCGGGCAAGAACGGCGCTATCTTTATACTGGATGAGGCGCATAAAATTACAAATTGGTCTGAAGTGGTTAAGCGGCTATGGGATGAGGATACCGCCGCGGGGAGGGATTTAAAAGTCGTTCTGCTTGGCTCCTCGCCTCTGTTGATACAAAAAGGCCTTACCGAAAGTCTTGCCGGCCGCTTTGAGCTGATCCGGGTGACGCATTGGTCATTTGTAGAAATGAAAGACGCGTTTGGCTGGAATTTGGACCAATACCTGTATTTTGGCGGCTACCCTGGCTGCGCCGAACTTGCGTCGGATGAGGAACGCTGGCGGCGCTATATACAGGATTCTCTGGTAGAGACGGCGCTATCGCGGGATATTTTCTTGCAGAAGCGCGTGGATAATCCCGCTCTTATGCGTCAATTATTTCGCCTGGGCTGCGACTACTCAGGGCAGATATTGTCTTATCAGAAGATGATAGGGCAGTTGCAAGGGAAAGGCCATACGGTTACGCTCGCGCACTACTTGGAGCTTCTATCCGGAATAGGAATGGTGGCGGGGCTGCAAAAGTATTCCGGCAGCCGTCTGCGGCAGCGCGGCTCAAGTCCCAAGCTGCTTGTTCTGAACACCGCGCTTATGACCAGCGGCGCCAACCAAACTTATCCGTCGGCGCGTGAAAATGGAGATGTTTGGGGAAGGCTTGTGGAGTCGGCAGCAGGCGCCCATCTGTTCAATGGGTTGGCAGGTACCGGCACGGAAGTCCTCTATTGGCGGGAGGGGAACAGGGAAGTGGATTTTGTGATGAAAAGCTATGATCGTATTATAGCTTTGGAAGTTACAAGTTCCAGGCGCAAGGACTCAATGCCTGGGATGGCGCTCTTTGCAAAAGAATTTCATCCGGCCAGGAAACTTCTGGTGGGCGGGCAAGGCATACCGCTTGAGGAATTTCTTTCCAAGCCGGCGGATTTTTGGCTTAAACGCTGACCGGCTTTTAGGCATGGTAACGGCATTAAAGGCGAGTAAAATGAGCCCGCTAAAACGCCCAGCATCGCGAGGCTTGAGCGGGGCGGAAATGACTTCGCCGAGTAGTTACGCCGGAAAATTCAATTAAATTTTCCGGGCTATTAGGAGGCTTGCGTGAATTTCCAGGATATCATACTCAGGTTTGACGCGTATTGGGGCAAACAGGGCTGCGCCATAGTTCAGCCTTATGACCTTGAAAAAGGCGCCGGGACGTTCAACCCCGCCACTTTCTTCGGCTCGCTGACGGCGCAGCCGATGAAAGTCGCCTATGTGGAGCCTTCGCGGCGTCCCGCCGACGGGCGCTTCGGAGAAAATCCGAACCGCCTCGCCAAATATTACCAGTACCAGGTCGTCATCAAGCCTCCCTCCGTGGATATACAGCGGCTATATTTGAACTCGCTCAGGGCCATAGGCATCCACCACGAGGAGCACGACATACGCTGGATAGAGGACGACTGGGAATCTCCGACGCTGGGCGCGTCGGGCGTGGGCTGGGAGGTGTGGCTGGACGGCATGGAGGTGACCCAGTTCACCTATTTCCAGCAGATGGCCTCTTTTGAGCTGAACCCCATAAGCGTGGAGCTAACCTACGGGCTTGAGCGCCTGGCGATGTTCTCCCAGAAGAAAAAGAACATCTTTGACCTTATGTGGAACGACTGCGTGACCTATGGCGAGCTGCACAAGGCCCAGGAGCGCCAGTTCTCCCATTACAATTTTGAATACGCCGACGTGGCCAACCTGCGCAGGAATTTTGAGGATTACGAGCGGGAGGCCGCCGTTCTGATAAAAGACGGGCATTATCTTCCCGCCTACGACCTGGTGATGAAGTGTTCGCACGTCTTTAACCTTATGGATTCGCGCGGGGCTGTTTCCGTTTCCGAGCGCGTGGCGCTGATACATAGGATACGGGACCTGTCCAAAGCCTGCGCCACGGCCCACGTAAAAGCTGCGCTTATAAGCAGGAGTTTCCAATAATGAATAAACGAGACGCGCTGCTTGAAATACGCATTGAAAACATTCCCGCCCGCTTCGTCGTTTCGGCGGAAACGCAGCTTGAGGCCCGCGCGCGGGAACTGCTTGCCGAAGCGTTCCTGCCTTTTGAGGGACTGAAAGCTTACGGCACCTACAAAAGACTGGTCCTTTATATAACCGGGCTGCCGGCAAAGAGCGAAGAACAGACACGGAAGGCCCTGGGGCCGCCGGTTAAATTATGGAAGGACGCCGACGGCAATTTTACCCCCCAGAGCGCCGGTTTCGCCGCATCCCAGGGGACCACTCCGGATAAGCTGACCGTCGAGACCGCGCCGAAAGGCGAAGTGCTTGCGGCCTTGAAAAAGATCCCCGGCCGCCCGGCGGCGAAGCTCCTGGCCGGGATCTTCCCCAAAATAATGGCGGGCCTGGAGTTTCCGAAGACCATGGTCTGGGAGGAAACGCGGGTCCGTTTTGCGCGCCCGGTGCGCGGCCTGCTGGCCCTTTACGGGGAAAAGATAGTCCCGTTCGCCTTTGCCGGGGTCAAAAGCGGCCGGCTCACCGCGGCCTTGAGCGCCAGAGGTTCCAGGCGCCTCGCCGTCGCTTCGGCCGAGAAATATTTCAGGGCGCTTGAAAACGCCAATGTGCTGGTAAAGGACGAAGACAGGGCCCGGACGCTGGAGCATGAGCTTGAGCAGGTTTCAAAACGGATGAAGCTTGAAGTCCAAGCCGATCCGGAGCTGTTGAAGGAAAACCTGTACCTGGTGGAATATCCGGTCTGCGTGGTGGGCTCATACGCGCAGGAATTCCTGAAGCTGCCGGCCGAACTGGTGCACCTGGTCATGAAGAAACAGCTTAAGTTCTTCAGCGTATGCGACTCCCAAAAACGGCTTCAGCCTTATTTTATCGGCATACGCGACGGCGTCTCCAGGGGCCAGAAAAACGTAGAGGAAGGATTCAAGAACGTGCTGGAGGCGCGTTTTAAGGACGCGAGCTTCTTCTATACCCGCGACCTGGCCGTTGGGCTGGACGAGCTGGCCGCCGGGCTTAAGGCCGTAACTTTCCAGGAAAAACTCGGGTCCATGCAGGATAAGACCGAGCGCGTCTCGGCTATAGCGGCCCTGCTCTGTGAAAACATCAAGGGCCCGGCGTTGAATATAGAGGAAATAAAAAAAGCCGCCCGGTATGTTTACGCCGACCTTACCAGTAATGTGGTGCGGGAATTCACGGAACTGCAGGGGGTTATGGGCTATTATTACGCGCAAAACGCTAAATTAACCGAAACGGCCGCTAAAGCCGTGGGTGAGTTTTACCGGCCCCTGAGCGCGAAATCCCCGCTCCCTTCCTCGCCGGAAAGTTCGGCGCTGTCGCTGGCCGGCAAAGTGGACAACCTGGTCTCCCATTTTTTACTCGGGCTTGTTCCCTCCGGCAGCGCGGATCCCCACGGCCTGCGGCGCCAGGCCATGGGTATCGCGCGCATAATCCTGGAAAACGACATCAGCCTGGACCTTAAGGCGGTTTGCAGGAACGCGCCCGCGACCGTGCCCCTTAACTGCGAGCTGCTGGCGCTGCTGCTGGATTTTATCTGGCAGCGGGCCGGGGCGATCTTTGCGGAGGCCGGTTTCAGGTTTGACGAAATAAAAGCCGTCAAAGAATTCTTTCTGAAGGACGGAAATCTGTCGGACTGCCGGCGCAGGATAGCCGATCTGCACGCGGTCAGGAAAACCCCCGGTTTTGACGCTATAGCGACGGCTTTTAAAAGGGCCAAAAATATACTTAAACAGGCGAAATTCGCCTCCGCTTCCGCGCCGGCCGAGCTGCTGTTCGCCGGCGACGAGGAGCGCCTTCTTTACTCGGATATCAGGGCGCTTTCCGCCAGGCTTGGCGGCTATCTCGCCGGCCGCGACTATGGGAAAAGCCTGGTGGAACTGGTCTCCATCAAAGAAAACCTTGATAATTTTTTTAACAAGGTGCTGGTGATGGCCGACGATGCGGCTGTCAGGGAAAACAGGCTGAAGCTTATACAATCGCTCGTGAACCTTTTTGAAGACGTAGCCGACCTTTCGCAACTGCAGCAGTAAGAAATTATTAAAAATTTTTCCGGCAAAAATTTTTAATATACCCCGCCCGAAAGCCGCGGGGAAACCTTAGGGCAAGAGGGAGTTTGAGGGAGAAAGAAATTTCTCCATCATCTCCGGCGCGGGGATGAACCCCGCGCCGGGTAGGATAAAATGTTGCTTCAACATTTTATTTTGGAGGATGATTATGTCCCGATTTGAAGAGCGGATTTTTCACGCGGTACAGGGCCGCAACCCGCTGATCTATCTGCATACGCCGGAGGAAGAGCGCGTAACCGAAAGCCTCGCGCCCCTGGCGCCGCGCTGTTTCCCCGGCGGCTCGCTTACCACCTGGAGTTGCGTTTGCGGATTTGAGCCGGCCGTGGACGGCGTGGACACGCGCGATCCAGCGGTCGCGCTGGAGCAAATAATCGCCAACCCCCGGCGCGGGTTCTATGTCATGAAAGACCTTTCGGACTTCCTGAGCGATCCAAAGGTAGTCCGCGGGCTGCGCGAGGCTTACTTCTCCTTCTCCCGCAGCTACCAGGCGGCCATCGTGCTCACCTCGCCGGCCGCCGCGCTGCCCGACGCCCTGGAAAAGGCGTTCTGCTATATTGAGCTGGACGCGCTTTCGTCCGATGAACTGGCGGCGCGCGTGCTGGCGGTTGAAAAACAGTTTCCCGGCGCGGCGCTGCCGGCGGATCTAAGGCCGCAGGTCATTCTGGCCCTGCGCGGATTAACCATGGCGGAAGTCAACCATGTCATGTACCGCGTTTTCAGCGCAGGCACAGCCAAAGAAAACGTTCTTGACGAGATCTTCGCCGAAAAGGGGCTGCTCGCGAAAAAGGCCGGCTTTCTGGAGTTTATCCCGCTCAAGTTCGACACCAGCATTGTCGGCGGCCTGGAGAACGTCAAAACCTGGGCCGCCAAGCGCAAGGATTTGTTCAACCAGGAGACGGTCAATGCCGGGATACCCATCCCAAAAGGGATCCTTATCATGGGGGTCAGCGGCTGCGGAAAAAGCCTGCTGGCCAAGGCTATAGCGGGACTCTGGCACGTACCCTTGTTTCGCCTGAACATGAGCCTGATCTTCTCGGGCCTCTACGGCAGTCCCGAGGCCGCGTTCCACCGCGCCTTATGCACGATCGAGGCTATTGCGCCCGCCGTGCTCTGGATCGACGAGATGGAAAGCAGCCTGAGCACGCCCAAGGAAGCCGCCACGCCGCAGTCCATGGTATTCTCGGAGTTCCTGACCTGGATGCAGGAAAAGCCCCCTCTTGTTTTCGTGGCCGCCACAGCCAACCGCATTGAGATGCTTCCGGCCGAGGTCGTCCGGAAGGGGCGCTTTGACCAGGTGTTTTTCTGCGACCTGCCCGAAACGGAGGAGCGCGCCCAGATCATCAGGATCCATCTGGCGCGCAACTCCGTGGATCCAAAAAAAATAGACATCAGCCGCCTGCTCGGCTCGACGAACGGCTGGAGCGGCGCGGAAATAGAGCAGGCCATCATCGCGGCGCGCATCGATGCGTACCAGGCGAAACGAACGATGACCGTGGATGATATTCTGGCGCAGGCCTACAATATGGTGCCGCTTTCCAGGACAATGGCCGAGCAGGTCAAAGCTATCCGCGATTGGGCTTACAAACGGGCCACGCCCGCTTCCATAAGAACGTCCTGACGGACACCTGACCTCCCTCCGCTTTTTGAGCCCTTAGGCCCAGACAGGCCCGGCCTTTCTGCCCAATTAAAGCTGGGCCATAATATTTTCAAAAAAGAGTCTAAAGCCTCAAGCGGAGAGTTCCAATTATTGATAACCTTTAAATAGAGCGGCGCATGGCCGTAGGCCCTGATACGGCGCCTGCGCAGGTATTGGAGGATGAAATGAAAAAAATTTTTGCAGCGGTTCTTCTGCTGGCTTCCTGGACGCCCGCGCAGGCGGCGGAAGCCGATCACTTCACGCTGGACGAAGGCCGGGTGGCCGATATCACCGCCGAGGTGAACACCCTGGCCAACGAGGGCCTGGCCCAGGCCATAGAGGACCTTAACGCGGGCGGGACCTGCGACGACGCGCGCGAGAGCGAAGAACGGCTTTACGAGCGGCTTACCTGCGTTTTCTCAAATCACAAGAAAGGCCGGCTGGTGCAGGTTATAATAAACGGCGAGGTGCCGCGCACTGTGATACCGCTGAAGGAATCGGTTTACAGCGAATGGAGCATCTGGAACGGCTTCCTGCTGGGTCGTAAAGGCGCGGCCAAGAGCCCGCTGGCCCTTTTCCCCCTTATAAAGATAGGCGACACTACGGTGGGCGTGGACAAGCTGGAGCATCTATTCGGCATGGGCCTGCGCTATTTTAAGAAGCGTTATTTTGAGGAGCGGCCGCTGGTTTCCGTGCTGAAAGGCGGCATCTTCAAGGAGAAGACCTTCCTGGGCGGCAACATACTGGCCACCGGGGTGTTCTCCTACGCGGACCTCGCGGCAAATTTCAACGGCATGCGTTTCTGGAACCACATGCTGCAGAAGCGCGACGACGCGCTGGGCGCGCGGCATAACGCGGGGCCTTATCTCTTCTGCCGCGAGGGCAAATGGGTAAAGAACGAGGAACGCCCCATAGATTTGCGGACCTACGTGGACGCGACCATGCAGGAGAGCATGAACTGCTCCAAGTTCGCCACCGCGGGCGGCGCGCGCAAGTTCCGCGACGCCCTGGCCGCTCTGCAGACAAAGGACAGCAACCGCGTCTTCTCCTGCCCCGAAAATCCCGGCCTGATGGACGAGACCGCTAAAAAATACGAGGTTGAGATAGCCGGCGACAGCCGCGGCACCAAGGTGGACCACTGGATAATAAACCGCGAGGGCAACGGCCAGGTTTCTTATTTCAACGAATTTTAGCGGCTCTACCCGGCGGTCATTACTAAAAATTTTTGCGGCAAAAATTTTTACAATGCCCCGACCTTTGGTCGGGGAAACCTTGGGATAAGGGGGAGTTTGAGGGGGAAAGTAATTTCCCCCGCATCTCCGGCACGGGACGCAAGAAAACCCCGTGCCGGGTACGATAAAATGTTGTCCGACAACATTTTATTCTCCGGCCGCCGGTTTTCTGGTTTTTTTGAACGCTTTGACGAGGAGCGCTATGAGGAAGGCGGCGACGGCCAGGCCGGCGACGCCGAAAACCGCTATTATAAGCAGTTGCTGGGGCGAGGGGATGCTGGGGCCCTGGGCCTGCGCCCCGGTTTGAGCCGCGCAGACCGAAGAGAAGAGAAGCGCGGCAAGGACGGCTCCGCCTTTACCTGGCCATGCACTCCGCCTGTTTTTTGTATGCTTCCACTTCATAATCAATATTATAATACCCCTTTTCCTTGTATTCTTTCCAGTAGTGATAATAGAAATCGCCCACAAAGCTGTTCTTATACTGGTCGGTATGCACGAATTCGTGGTACAAAATGCAATTCTGCTCTTTTTCGCCCAAGCCGTTGAACTCCTTCGCGTCCACCGTCACCGCCAGCTGCGAGGTCGTCATGGCCAGGGCGGGCACGGGGCCGATGTTGTTTATGGCTCCCGCCAGCCCGCCTTTTGCGACCAGGCGGCCGGAATTTAACTCCACCTGCATCGGAGGCTGGCTGCCGCCGAACGCCTGATAAACAGGGTCCGCTGCGGCCATCACGGTGACGGCCGCGCCTGTCGTGAGGTTCCAGGCGGCGTTAGCCGTCGCCTTGACGGGCGACAGGAGCGCGTCCACGACATTGCCTTTGGCGAGGTTAGTGACGAAACCGCCGACGCCGTCCCTGACGAAATTATAGGCCGTAAAGGCCACGGTTCCGACGGCGGCTTTCACCGTGTTCACGACCGCGTTCCCGACATTTTTAACGCCCGCCCAGAGCCTGCCGAAGAAGCCCTTCTCTTCCTGCGCGCCGGTTTTCAAGGCCGGCGGGGCCTTGGCGTTCTGCAGTAATTCAAGTTTCTGCTCTTCAGGGGATTTTCCGCCGGTTTTTAGCGCCTTCGGTCCGAGTGAAAAGTCTTTGCCGGAAAGGTCCGTCGGGCGTTTTTTGCCCGTGTCTGAGCCGTCGAAAAAATTGTCAAGGGCGCCGTAGTCGCCCTGCTTGACCTTGCCGGAGACGCCGGAAAGATCCTTGCCGAGGCCGACGGCGTTGAATTTCTCTATTTTTTTCTGCTGCCTGGCGTCGTCTTCCGCGAATTTGGGCTTAAGCGCCTGGTAATCGTAAGCCTGTTTATATTGCGCGGCCTGCAGGATGTTGTTCTCTTTAAGCCATTTAATATCGTCGCCGGTCAAAGCGGCGGTCAGATAGCGCTGCTGGATATCTTTCAGCAGCGCGCGTTTTTCAGCCAGGAGTTTGCCATCTTTTTTAAAACAGGCTTTTGCATCCGCCGCGTCTTCGGGGTCCATGTCCAGGAGAAGCCTGGCGTCGAGCGGCCCTGCGGAAAGAAGGCCGACGGATTTTTCCGCTTCCTTGCAAGCCCGTTTTGCCTCTTCCAGCATGGTTTCCCGCTCGGCCGGCGCAAAGGTCTCCCAAGACGCCTTATCAACGTCCTGTCTTTGCGCCAGATAGTCCCAGCATACGCAGTCATCCGCGCGCCATTGAAGGCCTGTCGCGGCGTCCTGCGCCTTCAACCCCGCGTTTTGCGCGAAACACAGGGAAAAAGCCGGGACAAGTATGGATAAAATTTTTTTTAGCATTGTCAAAACCCTCCCTTGCCGCGCCTATGTTACCTATATACCTATATAATATAAAGGAAAAACGGGCGTAAGTCAAGGGCCTTTTGGACGGCCTCTGAACGGAGGCTCCTTCTCCTTAGAAGATTAAAATTACGGCGGCAAGGCCGAGCAGTCCCAGGAGGCCGATTATCAGGGTTTGCTCTGGCGCCGGAATTGAGGAAGGCCGGTTTTTTTCCCTTCCGCGGGAATTAACGCTTTCCAGCATGAGGCGCGCGAGTTCCGGGTGCCGGGCTGAGTTTATCTCAATGGAATACCACTTGCCGGCCAGCGTGAAAATTCCGAAAAATAAGATCCCGGTCTTTTCATTTTTGCCGCCGGCGACGTTGTAGCGGCATTTTATACCGTTTGAAAACGTCATTTCCGCGGGCGCCGCCTGTTCCCACTGGAGATCGCCGGCCGGCAGGGTTTTTTCTCCGGCAGCCCTGAATAACTCCGGCGTGTATTCCGGGGTTGAATCGGAGAACTTAAAGACGGCGACCGTTTCGCCTGACGGGTTTTTGATATAAACGGCTGAACCGGGTTTTTCTCCGAAGGCGTGCGAAAAACCGTCAGGCATGGAAAAGGTGAATACGGCGTCGCCTGAGAGCTGGGCGGGCCTGGCATCGAGCCGGGGCGGCGCGTTTATAAGGCAAACCAGGGCAAACAGCAATGCGTTGCCGATTCTTGTATCCGCCATCGGCATATTCTATATAATTGCGGGCTGTCAGGGAAGACAATTAAAACGGATAGCCCACTTTTATTATGGCGTTGGTCCCTTCGGAACCGAACGCGAATTCCCCGGTCCCGACCACCTGCGGTCGTATCACTATCCGGACGGCGAAGCCGGGCCCGTATTTCAGTTTCCGCGCTCTGAAATCGGAAGGCTTCGCGAACACCGCGCCGACGTCCAGAAAAGGCGCTATCTCGGTCTCGCTGATGAACTTCATGAAAGGCGAGCGCGTCAGCGTAATGCGCTCCTCTATATTGAAAACCAGCTTCCCGCGGTCCACAAACCGCCCGTCCCCGGCCATCCTCAAGCCCGTGCGCTCGCCGAGCTGCGGCCTGGCGTAGAAAGGCAGGTCGTCCCCCCGCTGGAACTGCAGCAGAGAGTGCACGGCGGTCACAAAGCGGCCCTCTTCCTTATAATTATAGTAATGCTTCACCTGGAACGAATAGGTCCGGTAATTAAAATCCGAGCTCAGCCGTTTGGCGGAGTAGCTGAGAGCGGCGCCGGCGTAAGTGCCGGTCTTCGGCAGGAAGGGGTGGTCGGTATTGTCATAAACCAGCGAAAACTGGTTATTCAGGAAATCTTTCCATTTTGAGGCCGCGGCGTAGTCGGCCGGGAATACGCCGCTTACGCGCGCGGTGTCCACCGGCCCGTCGGAGATCTTCTTGAAATAATAGGAATGGCACAGATTCAGGAAAAGACGCTTTATGAGCGGAAAATCAACAATGAATTCTTCGCCGGTCATGTTCAGGGCGTAATTCGCCCGGTCCTTAATCGCCGCGCGCGCGCCGTAGCCGTAAAAAGAGGGTTTGCCGGTTATCCAGTTCTTGGCCTCAAAGCTCAGCCGGATAGCCGTGCCGAACAGCCGGGGCGTGTAATAATAAGTGATAAATTCCCGTTCCACCTCCTGTGAAAGGGCGGCGCGCAGTATGAAAAACCTCTTCTCGTCCGGGAAAATGTAGTGGCGGTAGGTAAGGGTGGCCCCGAGGTAGCGGTTATAACTGGCGGACGGAACCATGACCGATTTGATGAGCTTCGTGTTCCTGTCCCTTAAAGGTATTATCGGCATGAGGCCGTAGCTCGGTCCCAGGTCTTTGTTGGAGTCCACCGCCGGAAAAAGTATTATCGGGCCGCCGGCGGTCTTTATGGCCATCGCGGTCAGCATTCTGGAAAGCAGGTTTTCCCGGTAGGCGGCGGCCGGTGGTTCCAGGGGCTTTAATATTTCTTCGCCGGGTTTGGGCGCGGGCCGGGCCGCCCTTTCCTTTTCAGGGAGCTGGCAGTAAATGCCGGAAGTCAGGGATAAGATGATCAGCAGGGCGGCAAGCGCTTTTTTCATCGCGTTGAAATTCTTAGGAGCCGTTAAGAAATAACTGATACATTTGGCTGACCGATTTTGTGGCGAAACAAGGAACGAGGGGCGCGGCGTAGCAGCGCTACGTAAGCGACGAGTGACGCAGTTGCAGCCCAAAAGCGGTCAGCCCCCGCGCCGACGGCGCGGGGGAGGCACATCTTTGGCCGGCTGCTGCGTTGCTCCTCCTCAATGTAGCCCTGCTACACCATCGTCGTCGCGCCTTGCATCCGGCTCAAATCTGTGCCTCCAAATGCGTCAGTTATTTCTTAACGGCTCCATCTTCCTGCCGTAGCCGAAGGATCTCTCCGTTACTTTCAAGCCTATAGGAAGCTGTTTCCTTTTGTATTCGCCGGCTTCTATTTTCCTGATGATATTGAGCACAAGCTCTCTGTTGAAGCCTTTTCTTATTATTTCGCGCAGGCCGTTGTTCCCCTCCATATAGAGGCGGATGACGGCGTCCAGCGTCTTATATGGCGGCAGGTCGTCCTGGTCTTTCTGGCCGGGTTTGAGCTCGGCGGTCGGCGGCCGTTCCAGGACGGAGCGCGGGATTATTTCCCGGTCCCTGTTTATGAAGGCGGCCAGTTTATAGACTTCGGTCTTCAAAAGATCCGCTATAGGCGCCAGAGCGCCGGCCGTGTCCCCGTAGAGCGTGCAGTAACCCATGGCTATCTCGGATTTGTTGCCGGTAGTGAGCGCCAGCCAGTTGTTGGTATTGGCCAGGGCCATCAAAAGCGAACCCCTGACCCTTGACTGGAGATTCTGCCTGGTCAGCGTCACGCCCGCGCCCGTTCCGAGGTGTTTTGCGCCGAGCTCTTTTAAAAACGCGCCGTAAATGTTCTTTATGGGAAGGGTCTCGGTCCTTATGCCGAGGTTCCTCGCGGTCCGCGCCGCGTCCCGGCCGCTTAAAGCCGATGTATAGGCTGAAGGCATAAGGACCGCCGTCACGTTTTCCGGGCCCAGGGCTTTTGCCGCCAGCGCGGCCACCACGGCCGAATCTACGCCGCCGCTTAAGCCGAGGACGGCTTTTTTAAAGCCGAGTTTCAGGAAATAATCTTTTATCCCCAGCGTCAGGGCGGAAAATATTTCCCGGTAATCGTCCCGGTCTGGGGACACACCTTGCTGCAAGGTGTGTCCCCCGTCCGTATCCGCCAGGACGAGGTCTTCCTCAAAGGCGCGCGCTTTGGCGAGCAGGCGGCCGCAGGGGTCCAGCGCGAAACTGTTTCCGTCAAAGATAAGTTCGTCATTGGCGCCGGTCTGGTTCGCATAGATGATGCAGGCGCCCATTTTTTTCGCGAGAGCGGCCAGTATTTTCAGCCTTTTGGCGCTTTTCCCCTTATAATAAGGAGAGGCGGAGATATTTATGATCACCTTCGCTTTACGGCCCAGAAGCGTGCGCGCCGGATCGTTCTTATAAAGCAGGCGTTTGGGCACAAGGGCGGTCTCGGCCCAGATGTCCTCGCAGATGGTCAGCCCCAGCAGCGCGCCTTTGAATTTTACGGGGCGGTTGGAAACCGCGGGCTCAAAGTAGCGCGCCTCGTCAAAGATATCATAAGTGGGCAAAAGGGACTTGGCCTGCCGGGCCGTTACGCGCCCGCCGGCTATAAGGGCTATGGCGTTTAAAAGCTCCTTGCCGCGGGCCTTGTTTCTGTCCACGTAGCCGACCGCCAGCGCGGTATCCAGCCGCAGGGCGGCCAGGCCGCGGAGGGCTCCAAGGTTTTCGTTTATAAATTCATTTCTTTCAAGCATGTCCAGCGGCGGATAGCCGGTGACGGCGAGCTCCGGAAAAACGGTCAGGTCCGCGCCCTGGGCTTGCGCCTTAACGGCGAAGGAGGCTATCTTAAGCGCGTTGCCTTTTATATCGCCGACTTTCGGGTTTATCTGGGCTATGGCTATTTTCATATAACCCGAAAATTGCAGCGCAATTTTCGGGCGCTTGTTCGCTTATCTATCTACGTCGGGCCAATAGGTTTTACCAATGAATGCCTGCAAAATTTTGCATCGCTGGTCAGGCAAAGAGCCCGAAAACATCAGTTCCAACTGAAACTTTCATTATAGGATATAAGCCGCCCGCATGTAAAAAAATAATCCCCCGCGGCGCGTTTGAAAAAAAGGCGGCAATATGCTAGTATAGCTTTCAATGAAATCCTGCTCCTGGAGGGCGGGAAAAGAACCGTTGACGGAGGATAAGTAAGCCAAATGTTGAATATATCCATGAAAACCATGCTGGAAGCCGGGGTGCATTTCGGTCATCAGACCTACAGGTGGAACCCCAAGATGGCCCGTTATATTTTCGGAGAAAGGAACGGCATACATATCCTTGATCTGCAGAAGACGGTTAAGGAATTGAAAAAAGCCTGCGCTTTTGTGAAAGACTCCGCCAAAGAAGGCAAAAGGTTCCTTTTCGTCGGCACCAAAAAGCAGGCGAAAGATATCGTCCGGGAAGAGGCCGCGCGGGCCGGGGTTCCCTGCGTCTATGAGAAATGGCTGGGCGGCATCCTGACAAATTTTGAGACCCTGAAGAAATCCATAAAGAGGCTTGAAGAGCTTGAGCGCCTTGAAGCCGACGGGCTTTTCCGCGTCATGTCCAAAAAAGAGGTTTCCCGCCTGACGAAAGAAAAGAACCGCCTGGTAAAACTCCTTTCCGGCATCAGGGCCATGAAAATTCTCCCCGAGATCGTCTTCATCGTGGACCCCATTGAGGAAGCTGGCGCGCTTAGCGAAGCAAGAAAACTGAAGATCCCCGTGGTGGGCGTATGCGATACCAACTGCGACCCCGATCTGCTTGACTGGGCGGTTCCCGGCAACGACGACGCCGCCCGTTCCATACGGCTTTTTTGCGCCGCCATGGCCGATGCCATAATGGAAGGCCGAACCGAAGCCGAAGCCGCCAAAGCGGCCGTTATCCGCCAGGACCAGGCTGCGGCTCCCGTCCCGGCTCTGGAGGCTGAGCCGGCGGCCCCCCCGGCGGCGGGGGAGGAAGCTGCCGCCGAAGGCCCCGGCCCGCAGCCGGAGACCGCCCCGCGGCTTGAGGAAGACGAAACCGCCGCCGAACCCGTCAAGACCGAAGAATAACCCGAAAATTGCCGCAATTTTCGGGTCTTCGTTCGCCTGTTTATTAACTTCGGCCAATAAGATTTTACCAGGAAACACCTGTAAGATTTTGCGTCGCCGGTCAGGAGGACTTTATGAGCACCATAACCAGCGAACAGGTAATGTCGCTGCGCAACCAGACAGGCGCGGGCGTAATGGACTGTAAGAACGCGCTTAAAGAATCGGCCGGCGACCTGACAAAAGCGGTGGACCTTTTGAGAAAGAAAGGCCTGGCGGGTCTGGCCAAAAGAGCCGGCCGCGTCATGAAAGAGGGCCTTGTGACCGTGAAAATCTCCCCCGGTTCCGGCGCCCTGGCCATGCTTGAGATAAATTGCGAAACCGATTTCGTAGCCAAAAACCCGGCGGTCCGGGCGCTGGCCGAAGAGCTGTCGGACCTGATGCTCGCCGACGCTTCCATGACAAATCCCGCGGAAAACGAAAAAGCCAAAGAGAAACTCCAGGCGCTCGCCATAAAGACCGGCGAAAATATGCAACTGCGCCGCGGCGTCGTCTATCGCCCCGCCGCAAACGGCATAGTCGGTTTTTACGTGCATTCCGATTTCAAAAAAAGCGCCGTGGTAGAGCTCGGTTTTGACGGCGAGCCGCCCGCGGCTAAAGACGAACTGCTTGCGCTGGCCAAGGAACTGTCCATGCAGTGCGTGGCGCTGCATCCTAAATGGCTTAAGAAAGAAGACGTCCCGGCCGAGACCGTGGAAAAGGAACGCGAGATCTACCGCGCGAAGATGGAAAAAGACGAGGCCGACGCCGGGGCCCTGGCCGCGGAGACCGGCAAACCCCACAAGGCAAAAACTCCGGAAGGAATTGCGAAGATGCTTGAAGGCCGCGTTAACAAATTCTACCAGGAACATTGCCTCCTTGAGCAGGTTTCCATCCGGGAAACAAAACTTTCCGTGGCGCAGTTTGTGAAAACCCGCTCGGAAAAGTTGAAAGGCGAAATCCAGGTCAGAAAGTTCGACTGTTATATCGTGGGCGTGGAATAAAAACAGGGTATAGGGTAGAGGGTTTAGGGTATAGTAACAACAGTTTAAACCCTAAAACCCTAAAACCCTAAAACCCTAAAACCCTAAAACCCTATGCCCTACAAACGGGTCCTGCTTAAAATATCCGGAGAGGCGCTTGCCAGAAACGGCGGCGGGCGGTCCATCAGTCCGGCCGCGCTTACTTTCATTTCCGAAGAGATAAGAAAAGCCTGCCGTCCCGATATACAACTTGCCGTAGTCATAGGCGGCGGCAATATCTGGCGCGGCGCCAAAGACGGACACGGCATGATAGACCGCGTCATTTCCGACAACATGGGAATGCTGGCCACTATCGTCAACGCGATGGCGCTGCAGTCGGCGCTTGAGCACAAGGGCATCCGGACCAGGGTCCAGACCGCGATAGAAATCTCGCGCCTTGCGGAGCCCTTCATCAGAAGGAGAGCCATCCGCCACCTTGAAAAAGGCCGGGTGGTCATCTTTGCCGGAGGCACCGGCAATCCCTATTTCACCACCGACTCGGCCGCGGCGCTGAGAGCCGCCGAGATAGGCGCGGATGTGATCTTCAAGGCCACGCAGGTCAACGGCGTCTATACCGGCGACCCGAAGCTGGATAAAAAGGCCAGAATGATAAAGAGCATCACTTACATGGACGCCATCAGAAAGGGCCTTAAGTTCATGGACACCAGCGCTTTGACGCTTTGCATGGAAAACCATCTCCCGATACTCATTTTCAACCTGCACGTCGCCGGCAATATCAAAAAAGCCGTCAACGGCGAGGCCCTGGGCACGCTGATAAAATAGAGTTTAAAGTCTATCAGGCAGCCAGTGTAGTGTCTCCAACGCTTCTTTACTTTCGGCTTGTAGTCGCAGAGCTTGCTCTGCTATTGGCGGTAAAGCAAGCTTTGCCGCTACACCAGGGCAAAAATCAAAAAGCAAAAAATTTATGGACGAGAAGATCCGGGCCGCCATAGAGCAGCATATAGCCGCAGCAAGCACGCTGCTCGCTAAGACGGAACTTATAGGACGGATAGCTTCCGCTCTTATCACGGTTGCCGAACGTGGCGGCAAGATCCTTATCTGCGGGAACGGCGGGAGCGCGGCGGACAGCCAGCATATCGCGGCGGAACTGGTGGGCCGGTTTAAAAAGGAACGGCGCCCGGCGGCCGCCTTGGCCCTGACCGCCGACACCTCAGTGCTTACGAGCCTGGCCAACGATTACGGTTTTGATAAAGTCTTTGAGCGGCAGGTCATGGCCCTGGGGGCCAGGGGCGACGCCGTCATCGGCCTCTCAACTTCGGGCGCAAGCCCCAATGTCGCCAACGCCCTTAAGAAAGCCCGGGAACTGGGGCTCCTCACCATCGGCCTCCTAGGCCGAGACGGCGGGCTGATCAAGCAGTTCTGCGATCACGCCCTCGTCATAGAAAACGCCGACACCCCCCGCGTCCAGGAAATGCATATTCTCGCCGCGCATATAATCTGCGAACTGATAGAGAACGAGATTGAGCGGCAGAAACATCCTTCATAAGATCCACAGGGTCGCTCATATCTGTCATTAGATTTTTCTCCCGGCGCAGGCCTTGACATTCCAGGTGCGTTTGCTACAATATAAATGTTGGGTTTTGCCGGCGGAGGCCGCGGATATGAAAATCAAAGGTTTAATGATATCAGCGGTTCTTCTCTTCTCTTCTCTTGTGTTCTATTCCGTTCCTCCAAACTGCGAGGCGGCTGTTACGCCCGTGCGCATAGTTCAGCAAATCGTCGTCTTTTCCATGCCTCAAAATTGCGAGGCATCCGTCATGGAGCAACTCTGTTTCTCGGTTACAAGCTTCCTGGACGGCGAAGCCGCGAAGACTAACGCCGACTTAAAAGCCTGCAAGGACAAGTGCGGTTGGAAAAAGAGGAAAGACGACCTGATAGACGCCGCCCGGAAAAAAGCCAAAGAGTCCTGCGCCAGGGGCAAGGCTCCGGACGTCAATGAATTAAGCAAAGGGCTGGATAGGAACACAAAAGACCGGCTTAAGGATTTGTACAATCGGAACATCCGGATGTTCGACGGTACAGCCAAGCTTAAAGCGGTTGATTTTAACGCCGCTTCCTAAAAAGATGCCACTCTAACCGGCAAGACCGCCGCATTGGGCAAGGGTGGCAATATTGTCGATTTAAAATCCTCCGAGCCGGCTATCCCTAAATTAAATACTGCATCGGAATTCAGCTTGAGCGGGAAAAGACTGTCTGGTGGGACTTCAGAGTTGGCAAAGCAATCCACTGTTCTACCGGCCTCCGCATCATCGGCAAAGACGCCGGCAGATGCTTCACTCGTATTATCTGCGAATTCACAGACAAAGGGAGGTCCCGCGAATGCCGCTCCGGCGACCGCGAAAGCGGCGGCCGCCGCCCCTGGAATAGACCCGGGCTTTTCCGGCTGTTTTTGTAAAGGCACCGATCCGAATTATTTTATAGACAAAAGCCCTTCGGTGCCCAATCAAGCCGCCTGTCCGAACGCGTGTTGCAGGACGTATGGCCTGCTTTGCCCGTCCGGCGACTGCGGGCCGTACGATACAAAAAAGTCCTGTTGCATAAATAAAAAAGTGGTGAATAAATTCAAGACGCCGGATAAAACGCTGCAGTCTGTCGGGGTGATACCCGATTGTAAAAATCGGATCCAGGCAGTTTCTGAGAAAATTGTTAAGCCCGAAAAACAAGGTTGTTCTATTACCCCGGCCGCGGCACGTCTTATCAATATAAAAGAAAGAAGATTTGCAAATCCAGGAAAAGTAATAAAGTTCCTTCACTTGGACAGCGGAAGACCTCTGATTACAGACTTTAACGATCCCTTTAAGGGTCTCACGCCGCTTTTTAGCGGTCCATGTAACACCCATGACTGGTGCTATGGAACCTGCCGGAAGAACGCCAATGACGCTGCGGATAGAAGAAAATGTAATGATCAGTTGCTTAAAAACTTAAAAGATAATGTTTGTGCTAATGCAAAATATCCAGTGACAAGGGAGGAATGCAATGAGTTGGCAGGTGATATATACAATGGCTTAAGATGGCCGGTTCCCGCAATTGGAGGTCCCGCTGCTTTTGCGAGCGCTCAAATTGACCATTGCAAATGCGATTTATGCCCATAATACTTATTGAAATATTTAAAAGACGGTATTGCGCTGCTGCAATAATTCGCGGCATGGTTTTTTTCTCTATTCTCAGCCTTATTATTATTCCGGTCTTAGTGCACGCGAATGAATGGGGCTGTGATAATGTAATGGCATGTTTAAAAGGTCTGGAGGACAAAGACCCGTATGTCCGAAGATATGCAGCAGCGAATATCAGGTCATTTGGTCAGGAATTAAAAAACGAGGAGCGGCAGGAAATAATAGCGGCCTTGAAACAGCATCTTCAAGACACGGATAACCGTGTGCGATACCGTGCGGCCGGCTCCCTGGTTGATTTGGATAACACTCCAAAGTATGTCCTGCCGGTTCTCTTTGAGATGCTTAAAGATAAAGAAGAAGCTGAGGTCGCAGCACTTAATCTTCGTCATTTCGGTGCAGAGGCCAGGGAGGCAGTGCCTATAATTATCGACCTGATGGACAAGGAGGGAATATCCTGGTCCTGGGGTTATCCTCATTCCACATACGCCGATGTGCTGCGGGATATCGGTACGCCTGAGGCTCTCGCTGCAATTACGCCGTTCAGACGAAGGGAGTTGGTAGTAAAAGTATTTTACTCGCCGATTGGATTTTTGATGATGCCCCCGCTGGCTATTTTAACCAGTATATGTTTTATGGGCCTCTTTTTGTGGGGCCGCACTCAATACAAAAAGGGGATACAAATAACGCATAAACCCCTTCTTATTACGGCTCTAAGCTGGGGTTTATATGCGGCTCATGAATATATGTATGGCGGAAATTCCCCTTTCCGTCTTGACCTTATGCTTTACTGGTGGTTTTTATTGATTATTACTTTAACAGGCTTAATTCCCTTGTTAATAAGCCGCTTGCGGGCGCGAACGCAGGAAAAATGCCAACCCGTCGGCACAAATCCATAATCAGCGATTTTCGCGGAGCCATAACCGCCACGCCGATATAACATTATAACATTCGGCGCCGTAGCAATCATCTAAAGCGCAGGGCCAGCGTGCCGCCACTGAGATTAAGCAGGGCGGCGGGCAGGTTATTCCAGGGAACGCCGCAGAGGATCGGATTGTGTGCGCGGCGAGGAAATGAGACGGTGACTTTGGAACCCCCCACGCTGACGACCCCTTTGCCCTGCACGAAGTGGCGATAGAGCTTCGGCGCGTCGCGGTCCTCGAAGCCCCGGAGCTTGCGGGCGAGCATGGTATAGAGGGTTAGGGGACGGTTAGGGGACGCTACACAATATCTCAATTCTTTGTGCAAATTATTTTTTTATGAGCTGCCACGCTATTTCGGAAGCTTTAACGAGGTGTTCCAGGAGTATATATTCGTCGTTGGTGCGCGGGTTCTTTGCGCCTATCCCGAAGTTTAAGGCGGCCACGCCTGGCGTTGAGCGAGTTCGCGTCGCTTCCGCTTTGGGAAATTACGGGGACCGGCTGCAGTCCTGCGCCGCGCAAGGCGGTTTCGGCCATGCGGCACACCCCCGAATCCTTGTCGTGGCGGTACGGCTGAAAATCCCACGCCCAGTTGAACATCGCTTTCCCGCCGGCGGCGGAGGCGGCTTTTTCAAATTCCGCCTTTATGCCGTCCAATATGGGCAGTCCCTTGGCCTTGTCGAGAGCGCGGACTTCCCCCCTGACCAGCGTGTAGATCGGAACCACGTTAGTGGCTTCCCCTCCGGATATAATGCCGATATTGGAAGTGGTTTCCTCGTCGTGCCGGTCGGTATCGAGCGCTGCGAGGGCCTTGGCGGCTATGCGGATGGCGGAGATCCCGGTCTCCGTGTCCGGGCCGGAGCGGGAGGGCTTGCCGGTCACATGTACGGCGAAACCCGCCACGCCGGGAGAGGACGAGACATAGCAGCCGGGATCAAGCGAAGAATCAAAAACGAAAGCGTATCGGATGCCCGCGGGAAGGCCCAGGTTGCGGCCGCCGGCCATGGTTGTTTCGCCCTGCGTGGTAAAAGCGATTGTAAAGGGCTTAAGCGGAAGGTTAAAGATGGCCGCGCGCTCCAAGGCGTAAAGAATGGCGGCCATGCCGGCGCGGTCGTTGGCCCCCAGCGGCCATTTGCCGTCCGAAGCTATCCGGTCGGCGGTGACGACCTGTTTCGTGGAAGAGGTAAAGTTGGCCGTGTCCATATGGGCCAGCAGCGCCAACTCCCCCCCACCGCCCACGGGGCAGACTATGTTGCTTGTGTTGGACCCGGAAACAGCGTTGGCGCCGTCCCTCAGCGGCTCGAGGCCGAGGTTCTTAAGAAAAGAATAGGCGAACTGCGCCACCGCCGCCTCTTTCCCCGAACGGCCGTCAATGCGGGCCAGCTCCAGGAACAATTCAGTTATACGCCTGTGCTCCATTTTTAATCTCCCTGCGACCGTTCCCTTACATGTACTGCACGACATTAAAACTGTACAACATTTTCTCCGCTTATTAAAATCCAAATAAAATATGACAGCCGAAATGCGGATAGTTGTTTAGGGAATTCGACGCTTTGACATTCCGGGTGCGTTTGCTACAATATAAATGTTGGGTTTTGCCGGCGGAGGCCGCGGATATGAAAATCAAAGGTTTAATGATATCAGCGGTTCTTATCTTCTCTTCTCTTGTGTTCTATTCCGTTCCTCCAAGCTGCGAGGCGGCTGTTACGCCCGGACGCATAGTGCAAATTGCCGTTACTATGCCGCAAAGTTGCGAGGCCGGCGTTATGGAGCAGCTTTGTTCCTCGGTCACCAGTTTCCTGAATGACGAAGCCGCCAAGGCCGATACCGCGTTAAAAAACTGCACTAAAAACTGCGGCTGGAAAAAACGGAAAGACGACCTAGTAGACGCCGCCAGGAAAAAAGCCAAAGAGTCCTGTGCCAGGGGCGAGGCCCCGGACATCAACGACATAAACAAAGGGCTCGATGGAAATGCTAAGGCAAGACTCAAGAACCTGTACGACAGCAACAGCCGGATGTTTGACGGGTCCGCAAAGCTGGCCGCAGCGAATTTCGCCCCGGTTTCACCCAAGAATACGGCCATAACCGGCAAGGGCAGCCAAGTCACCGATTTGAAAGCTTCGGAACCGGCTATCCCTAAATTAAATACTGCATCGGAATTCAGCCTGAGCGGCACAAAACTATCCGGCGGGACATCAGACCTGGCCGCATCAAAACAGTCCTCCGTCTTATTGGCTTCCGCAGTGTCGGCAAAAACCTCAGCAGATAATACATCCGCATCCCAGGCAAAATCCCAAACTGATGCGACCACCGCAAAAACTGCCGTTTCTGCGGACGGGAAAACAGGCGCGCAATCCTCTCCCTACATATATTGGTGTAGTTGCCCGCAAGCCCCGCCCGATGAAGCTGGGACGTTGTTTGAGTCAACTGACTACAATGATTGCGTTAAGCAATGCTGCGCTAAGTACCCTTGGGGCACCGACTGTCCCTCAAGCGGTTGTTCCGCCGGTCAAGTCCAAACTCCATCAGGATGCTGTCTCGCCAGTCAAGTGACTACAACAGGGATATGCTGTCCCCCAGGACAAACCCCGGTAGCGGACGGGACATGCGGCTGTCTCAAAGGTCAAGTATTTACTATAGCGGAAAAATGCGAACCTGAGTCTGGACCACGCTCGTTGACGCCGGAAGAAAAAGGAATATTAGAAAAAATCTTTGGAGCTTCATTAAATTATAAGACCATTGTCTTTGAACATCGGAAAGGAAAAGGGAATATTAAAACCTCTGGCCAAAAGATTGTTATGTATGATCAATATGAAGATCCACAGGGAGCCGTGGAAACATTTTTCAACGGCAATATAATGAACGAACTTGGAAAGTCAAGATTTGTACATGAGGCAATGCATGTCTGGCAACGTCAGCACACCAATCCTATTACGTTATGGTTTCAGAAGATGGATGTTATGGTGACAGAATGGATTCATGGACCATATTACACATATAATTGGGAAGGAGTTGCTGATAGGACTTCGCTTGATAAATTTACACTTATAAAGCTTAACCTCGAACAACAAGCAGAATTTGTACGAGAGTATTATGAAGGAACTATCGATAAAAAGTATAAAGAATATGCGGGCAAAATAATAAATGAAATCCGCACAAAAAATATTTGACCGGGATTAATATTTATATCTAGGCAAAATAATTATGAACACCACTGAAAGACCAACAGAAACAAACTCCCTGCCTGTTGCAGAGACACGGCCCGCTGGTTTTTGGATCCGTTGCGGAGCATTTACGACTGATTTCCTGTTAGCATTCCTTATACCACTCATAATAAGTTGGCTTTTGTCAAATATTTCAAATTTTGTCGACTCAGATGCTTATAGTATTTGTAGTGTTTTTGCGTTGTTTGCCATCATTAATGTCTTTTTTTCAGTCGGCAAGCACCTGGCTGGAATAGATATTGTGCGTATCGATGGCTCATTATTGACACGTTATATTCGCCTTGAAAGATGTCTATTGGGCCCCGCCTTAGTAGCATTATTAATAATGCTCTGGTTTTATCCTTCAATAAATACGCATGTGGAAGCGCCTTTTTCTGTGTATTTTGGGTTGTTCGTGATGGGGATTTTGCTTGTGCCAGCGGCCTTACCTCGCAAACGCGCACTACATGATTACTTGACCAGGACTCACGTGGCTTATGTTAAGGAAATCAATTTGTGGCGCAAAGCGGCTGTTATTTGTATAGGATTTCCACTGGTAATATTTTACATAGTGATATCTGTTAACTTAACACGGTGGGGAAAGGCATTATATGATGCCAAATTAGAACCGAATAATTCCCCGGAAACAGCAACACGATTAAATCCTGAGCAATCAGTGGATGGGCGGGCCGTTTCAAGAAACCCAAATGTGTTTTCGGTCGAAGCTAAAGCGGGGCAGATAATCACGTTTTATATAGAAAATCATGGTGGTCCGATGGACCGCGCTGCCTTTAAGGTACTTACCCCCAAAAAAAAGACGCTTTATGAAGACATTCTTCGTTTACATACCCATTATAGCGAAATCATACGCCCTTCGTTAGAAACATATCCCGACGTAACATTGTCGATTAATAAAGAATTAGATTACGAATTGCGTGTGATTGCGAAAATGGAAGGAACTTATTATTTAATAATTAACGAATACGCACAACGTGGCAGTCGCATACCGCTTGTTTGGAAATACCATCTAACCACAACTGTTAAATAAACTCATTCTCCCGACCGAGTAGGGTTAGGGGTTAGGGGACGGTTCTTAAGTGCGCCGAGTAAATGTATTAGGTCTTACCGGTGACCTGTCTAAGTTCGACGGGCAGGAAGTCCGGCTTGGGCAAAGGTTAGCAACCAACCCAACACTAAATCCTACGCGTGGGGCGGCAACA
>JACQYT010000115.1 GCA_016208085.1 Elusimicrobiota bacterium
AAGGAGGAAGGTATGAAGAACCAGATGAGATGTCTGACGGCGTTGCTGGCCGTCTGTATGTTGGCGGGCCATGCATGGGCCGCCAATTCGGACGACGTGGCCCTCTCGGTCACGGTGTCCAACTCGGTCAGCGTAACGCTGCCTACCGCCACGTATGACTTCGCCTCGGTGGCGCTGGGCGGGCAAAGCGTCAACACGAGCGCGCTGGGGGTTGACAACGACAGCGGCGGAATCCGGGAGGATTACTCGCTGTCAATGGTGGACTCGGCCGGCGGCTGGACGGCGGTTACCGGCGTGCCCAGCACTGACCAGTACGCTATACAGGCGGTCTTCGCAAGCACTCAGCCCGCGCACGCGGACTTCGCGGCGAACGACGACCTGGACGACGGCTTGGCGGCCGCGGCTGCCGGCGATACGGCGTTCGCGGTGGACGGTTGGGTGGCGGCGGACAAGGGTTATGACGCGAAAGACAGAGCCGGCACGCATGAGCGCACTTTATGGCTCAGGCTGCGGATGCCGTCGGATATAACTGTGTCGCAGTCCAACCCGTTCGCCACGGTCTGGGTCAGCGCGGCCGCGGGATGAGAATGAATTTTGACGGCTCATGGCCCCGCCTGAGGTGGAGGGGGACATGGCCATAGGATTATGAACAAACGCATGCCGGTAAAACGGTTAAGGCGGATTCTAACGCTCATAGGAATGGGCTTAGGGGTCCTTTTGTCGCCCATTTCGGGCGCCGCCGGTTTTACAGGCTCCGATGAAGTGGCGCTCTCGGTAAGAGCGAACACCGGTCCGCCGCAACCGATCGCCGACCTGGCGGCCGCTTCCAGCCTTGAAGGGCAAGTTGACCTCGCCTGGACCGCAATAGATGAAAACGAGGTATTCCCAACCGGACACGGGGTTGAGTCATATATTATCCGGCGGGCCACATTCAGCGTAGATTCCCTGCTGGGGGATACGACAGCCTGGTGGAACGCCGCCGAAACTCTGATAACTTTCGGCCCCGGACAGACGCCCCCAAGCGCTGAAACCGTAGTCGCAGGCGGTCTGGACCCCGGCGCCACATATTACTTCGCCGTTAAGTCCCTTGACGAGTTATTCGTCTCCCCAATAGATATTAAGGCCGCCACGCCGGGGCAGCAGGCATACGCCGCGATCTTTGACGGCGCGCCGCCCGCTCCGACCAATTTAACCGCCGCACCGGGGAATGACCAGGTGACGCTCGCCTGGGATGCCGTCGCCGTTGCAGACCTGTGGTATTACCGTATACACGTGGACTCCACGACTCCGTACGATTTCGGGGATCAATTCCTGATTTCGGTGACTTCCGCCTCTACCTCTTTTGCCCATACGGGCCTGACGCCTGGGACTACCTACTCCTATTTTGTCACCGCGGTGGACAAGGGCGCGCCTACTTTCGCAGGACAAGCCTTGGAATCGCCGCCTTCCAACATGGTCAGCGCCGCCATGCCAGGCGGCCCGCTTGACACCCTGCCGCCGGCGATTGTGGCGGGACTCTCCGGGCGGCTCTCGGCAAACGGCCAATTCTTCACAATCAATTGGAGCACAGTCACAACAAACCTGGATGGAACTCCCATCACGGATCTGGCGATGTACCGCGTTTATAAATTTACCAGTCTGTTTGCTTCCACTACAGCCGCGTTTGACGTCTTACAAACCTCCTTCACGGACACGGTCAATAACCAGAACCTCTATTATAAAATACGGGCGGTAGATACCAACGGCTATGAATCTCCGGATTCCAACTTCATCAACTCCCTGGCCAAACCTGATATTACGGCGATATGCGATGACGGCAAAACCAGCTTGTCCGTCCCCGGTGAAATCAACGCGGAACTCCATAAAGAGAATAATTCCACGAGAAGCAACCTGGTAATTGTCCCGGTCCGCTTAAGCGCGGAGGAAACTGGGAATGTCCTCAAATCCTATAATTTTGAGGTCAGACGCGCCGAAAACAACCAACCTATAACCTCTTTTGTTTTCTCCAAACCCATGATGAATATCACGTTCGGGTTCAGACGCGCAAACGCAGTCAACGCGCTCGCCCAGGGGGATAAAAAACTGAGCATCTACTGGCACAACGGAGCCCGGTTCATAAGCCTGGGCAGCCATCTCGATTTCCAGGAAGGGACCGTCAGCATTCTGAGTTCCAATTCCGGAAGGTACCAGCTCAGGATTCTGAGCGGAGCGATTGACACGATCCTGACCGAAGGTTCCCCCTATCCCCGCACAATCACGCCGAACGGGGACGGCGTAAACGACCGTGTCTTCTTCTTCTTTGAAGCGACGGATGCCCCCAAGGCGGGCAGGATTTACGATTTGACGGGAGCCCTTGTCGCCAATATGAAACCCGGCCCCGTGCAGGATTCTTCCCTCGTCTGGGATGGAAAAGACAATAGGGGCAACGTGGTGTCCAGCGGAATATATCTCTACAAGGTCAGTCTTGGCGACAAGAGCGCTACGGGAACCGTGGTGGTAGCAAGATGAGAACACTAACAGCAGAGGTCAGAGGTCAGAGGCCAGTGGCCAGTGGTCAGCGGTCAGCGGTCAGTGGTAAGATACGCTGTCCTCTGTCCTCTGTCCTCTGTACGCTGTTCTCTGCCCTCTGCCTGCTGCCCTCGCTTTCTTTCGCGGCTTTTGAAACCATGGATACCGGCGCCCGCCAAAGCGGCTTGGGCGAAGCCTATGCGGCCATAGGCGGAGATATACACACCCTGCTGCATAATCCGGCGGGGCTGGCTTACCTGAACCGCAACGAGTTCAGTTCATCTTACAGCAGGCTTTTCATGGGGCTGGACGACAAATCAAACCTCTCCAGCTTCCAGCTCCTGTACGGCCGGCCGGTAAATAACCGGGGAAGCCTCGGCCTCGGCTGGATGGAAACGAAACTGAACGGTTTATATAAAGAACGGACGCTGTCGTTGGGGTATGGGTATATCTGGAAAGATAACCTGGCGATAGGCGCGACCTTAAAACAGCTTCAAATTATGGAAGCCGCCCCGGAAATCAACTATGGCAACAGCGGCTTCGTGGCCGGCAGGGCCGACCCTGTGTTTGCGAACGGAAACACCGCCGCCGGCATAGGTATGGACCTGGGCATCCTGTATGAGCCATTCAACGGATACAGCATGGGTTTATCCCTGCAGAACATAAACCAGCCGAAGGTTTCCCTTAGGGATTGCGACCGGATACCGGCGCTGATCCGGTTCGGGATCGCCCGCAGAAGCTCCCCGCTTCTGCTTGCCTCCGAAATCAGAACCCGTGAATTTATTCGCGGGGTCAGAGATTATCAGGCCGTTTTCGGCGCCGAGAGATGGTGGCGCCCGAAAAAGAATTCCAGCTTCGCGCTGCGGGGTTCCCTGGCGGCCGGCAGCCGTTCCTTCAGCCAGTTTACGCTGGGGCTGGGTTACCGCGTCAATGACGTGCAGGTGGATTATTCCTTCCTGATACCGCTTTCCGGCGTCTCGTTCGGGAGCACAGGTGGAACCCACCGGATATCTTTGTCCATGCGATTCGGGAATACGGTCCCGAAAAATATTTCCTGGGTGGTCGGGAACGCTCCCTACGGCGTGGAATTGGAAAAAATGCGGCAGCGCGCCGACCAGGCTGAGCGGCTGACGCAGGCATTGCAGGAACAGATCAAAAAGCTCTGGGATGAGCTTGAAACGCAAAGACAAATTCTGGTTTCCATATCCACAGGCGCCGCAGGCATTGAGCCGCCCGCCTCGCTGATCATTGAGGATCTGGGGCGGCAGATACAGGACCTTAAGCGGCAGATAGAAAAAGCCGGACAACAAAAACCGGCTCAAACCCCTCAGGCGGGCCAGGAGCCGGCCGCAGCCAGGATCATTCAGGACCTGGGGCGGCAGATACAGGACCTTAAGCAGCAGATAGAAAAAGCTAGACAACAAAAACCGGCGGAAACCTTTCAAGCGAAACCGGAATTTAGTAAAATTGTTACGGACTCGGAAAAGGCCCAGGAGTTTTTCCGGGAGGGTATGCGCCATTACGGCCTCCGCGAGCTTCAGAAAGCCGTCCAGGCTTTCCAAAAGAGCCTTGAATTTGATCCGACAAATGAGTGGGCAAAGAAATCCCTGGAAAGAACATTAACGGAGCTAAAGCAGGAGAAAGCGCAACAGAAGCCGGCTCCCAAAGCCCAGCCAATACGGTATGTGACCAGAAAAGAAGACACCCTGCAAAGTCTGGCCAAAGCGTTTTATTGGGACCCGGACAAATGGACCGTAATCCGGGATGCCAACCCAAAAATTAAGGATCCTCACGTGATACCCGAGGGAATTGTTGTTATTATCCCCCAGATCCCTGAATTCACTGTCCCGATTCCGGAGAATAAACCATGAAGCTGCGAAACAAGTTATTCCTCACGATCAGCCTGCTTGTGTTGGTTATTGTGACTTTTGTCGCCTTCAGCCTGCTCACGACAGAGAACCAGTTCCTGACCAAAGAAACCGATAAGCGCCAGCAAGCCGCTTTGGAAAACACCGTCGGCATTGTCCGGGAGGCCCATATCACCTCTGACCCGCTTCTGATGGTCAATTACCTGAAGCTTGTCGCGCAGGCCAACCCTGAAATAGGATGGTTGTGCATTGTGGATTCGGAAGGCAAAATCCAGGCCGGCCTGGATATGAGCCTGCTCGGCATTGAACGCAGCCGCATCAGTCCGCCGGAAAAGATACGGCTCCTCAACCGGACCGTATCCTCCGGCGGAGGGACCTTAGGCAGCGTGGAAGTCGGATTTGACAAGGACCGCGTGGAAAGCCGTGTCCGGGCATCCATGTCCCAGGTCAGAAAACGCATCACGATAATAGGGCTGTGCGCGCTGGCCCTGGGTTTCATCGGGTCTTTCCTGCTTTCTCTCAACCTGTCCGGCCCCATAAGGGTTCTGTCCATGGTGGCCGGTGAGATAGGGAAAGGCAAACTGGACGCCCCCGTGCCGACCATAAACCGCAGGGACGAGCTGGGCGATCTGTCAAGGTCGTTTGTCGAAATGGCCGGTCATCTGAAGGAAGTCGACCAAATGAAGCAGGACTTTGTCACCGGCACAACCCATGAATTGCGTTCTCCTTTGGGAATTATTGAGTCTCACGCGAACGCGGTGCTGCAGGATTTAGAAGAGGTCAAGGGAATTCCTGAAACTTATAGAACCGACTGGATTTCTTCCATGAATCACATCAAAAACAGCTCTTTAAGACTGAACCGGTTTATCTCCGCTCTCCTCAATATGGCTAAAATAGAGCGCGGGAAACCGGATCTGAGTTTCCAGGAGGTTTCTTTTTCAGGGATAATAAATGAAACACTGCTGTTTTTCGCCCCCAAAGCCGCAGAAAAAAAGATCGGTTTATTCAAAGAGCTCCCGCAGCAGTTACCGCTGGTCAACGCGGACGCCGAACGCATCCACCAGGTCTTTGCCAACTTAATCGGAAACGCTCTCAAATTCACGCCGGAGGGCGGGAAAATAACGGTCGGCGCGAGGGTTCACCCGCAGGGCTGGATGTACGTAACTATCGCCGACACGGGGCCTGGAATCCCCGCGGAATTCAAGGATCGGATTTTTAGCAAATTTGAGCAGGCAAAAAGCATGCCGGGCCGCGGCGCGGAACGGGGCACGGGCCTGGGGCTTGCCATATGCAAGGGCATTGTGGAAAGCCACGGAGGGAAAATAGGAGTCCAATCCCAACCCGGACAGGGGAGCGAATTTTACTTCACGCTGCCTATTCAACAACAGGGTATAGGGTAGAGGGTAAAGGGTAGAGGGGGCGGAATAAGGAACTCCTTCCCTAATCCCTATATGCTATATAGCCTTGCATTAGAAAAGCTGCATCTATTTGGCAAATCTCCTATGGGAATAGAATACAAACATGTAGCGTTATTTATGCAAGGCTATATAGCCCCTAACCCCTGTTTTTATCGGAGGTTAAATGAAACGCAGAATTCTGGTTGTGGAAGACGAGGAAGGATATCGCGATTTAGCGGGGCGTATTCTCAGGCGCGCCGGCTTTGAGGTATTGTTCGCCGTGGACGGAACACAGGGGAGAGAGTTGCTCCAAAAGACTTCCGTGGACCTGGCGGTTTTGGATTGGAAACTTCCTGGGATGGATGGCGGACAACTTGCGTCCTGGATACGTAAAAATTCCAAACTAGCCCACTTGCCGGTTTTAATGTTGACGGTTAAACACAAGCCGGAGGAAGAAACCCTGGGATTCGCAAGCGGGGCGGATGATTATCTTACAAAACCGTATACTCCGCTGGAACTTGTGTCCCGCATTAAAAGACTATTGGGCAGCGGTAACCGCACAGGTGAATAGGCTGCAGGCAGTTAGGCTGTAGGTAAGAAGCAGATACAACTATATAACAGCCTTTAGCCCAAACAACCTAAGTAGTTACGGGTTAAGACTATGAACTATCCGCCGCAAAAACTTCCCCACGACACCCCGCCGCCTGATCCGGGATCGAAAGGGTCCGTCTCCGGCCCCGCCAAACAACCGAAAATCAGGAATGCGGGCCTCAAGAAGCAAGAGACCCTGCCGGCTGAAACGCATATCCAGAACCTTCAATTGAAAATATCGCATGTAAAAAACTGGCTGGAAAATGAGAATGAAAAGCTGAACATCTGGTTGCAAGCGCGGACAACACCGCAAACCCCGGACAGCGCCGGAACTGCGCCCGATGACGCGCCGCTGGAGGAGCCGGCGCGGCAAAAACTTCCGGACAATTCAAAACTGATCGGCGCCGTGAACGATACAGGCGACCGCTCAGCTCCATCCCTGCCATTACAAGCGGAGCCGGGCAATCCCACCGCTGCCAGATTGCTTCGCCTTCGGCTTGCAATGACGACCTGGGTGGTTGATAATAAAGTGCAGCTCACAATCGTCACCCTGGCGTTCTTAGGGATCCTTGCCGGTTTTTTGGTTCTCCGGTGGCCTTTCGGCTCTCCGGCAAATCCCGGAACGATTTCCCCTCCCGTCATTATAAGGAAACAAAAAGCCCCTGATCTGCCGGCATCCCCCGCCAATCATCAGGTGGGCCTGGTATACTACGGCAACCGCTGGCTGTCCGTGGATTGGATGGACGGCCGGATTTTTGAGCTCAATGCGACAACCGGGCTAAAACTCCTACAGGCCTTTCCCAACTCATTTACAACGGGCCTGAGCGCCGGGAACAACTGCCTTTGGAGCACGGACGCCTTCAACCGCCGCTGTTATAAACACGATCCCAAAACTTTCGCCATTCTGGCGTCTTTTCCGGCTCCCGGCCCTTCTCCCAGCGCGGTTTATTGGGACGGATCCTCGCTCTGGCTGGCGGACAAGGAAACCCGGCGCGCGTATAAATATTTAAATATTCAGGGCAGCGCGACCGCGCTTATCCATTATCCGCTTCTGGAAGCGGAACCCGTAGGTCTGTGGCGCAGCGATGACTTGCTGTGGGTGCTTGACCGCTCGGGGAAAAGCGTACGCAGATACCGGGTGGATAAGGAACTGATTCCGGTGGATATACTACAGCTCTCCAATTGGCTGCCTGAAAAGACCCGGCCCACAGGGATGGCCCTGACCGGCTCGGAGATCTGGATCTTGACCGAGAACCCCTGCCTTCTTTACAGACATAATCTGGCCATGATTGCGTGGTCGAAAATCAGGACTCCGGAAAAATAAAAGGTTTATTCGTACCTTAAGGCCTCTATAGGGTCGAGCCTGGAGGCCTGATAGGCGAATTAAAACATTTGACCCCAAAGTTCTTCAAGAAAATTATGGACAGGCAGGATTCGGATATCTTTAATTCTTCGCGGAGTTGGATCCATTGACACAACTATTTTTCTTTTTAGTTTTAAGTCCTCGGAAAGCGCGTTTATCCCCGCAAGGTGTTTTTCTGAAACCAAATTCGTTGATTTAACTTCAATGGCGGTTTCATCTCCCAATATAAAATCAACTTCATATCCAGATTTTGAACGCCAAAAGTGCAATGAACGCATATCATTAACATAGGACATTTGAGCTTTAATTTCAGTAAAGATGAAATGCTCAAACGATTTGCCGAATAGTTCGGTTCTAGGTCTGATGTTTTTTCTGCCTGCCAGAAAATTGGCGACTCCGATATCAAATAAATAAAACTTGGCAGTGGAAACAGCCTTTCTCTTTTTGGTTTTCATATAGGGTTCAAGAAGATATCCTATCAGGGTATCTTGCAGGACGGCGTAGTATTCAGATACAGTTTTTGCCGGGACCCCCGCATCATTTGCGATGTTGGCAAAATTTAGCAATTCCGTATTTGTTAGAGATGCTGTCTGCAAAAATCTAGAGAAATTTTCTATTTTTCGCGCAAGTCCTTCG
>JACQYT010000126.1 GCA_016208085.1 Elusimicrobiota bacterium
TCCGGATAAAGAACTTTGAAATTCCTGAGCGTTTAAATTAGGCCCCCTTCGGGGGCAACTTTTGTAGCGGTGCGATTTATCGCACAAATTCGTCGCATGAATGCGACCGCTACAGCAAACATTGAAATTCCTAAGCCTCAAAGTGGATTTTCGCACTTTCAAGGCGATGCCACGTAATTATTTTAGCATAGATTTCACTAAAAATTTTTGCGGCAAAAATTTTTATGCCCCGCCCTTCAGGGCGGGGACCCCTTGGCGCAAGGGGGAGTTTGAGGGGGGAAAGAAATTTCCCCCTCATCCTGTTGGATAGGAGTTGAATTGTGTCGCTTCGCTCCACCCCGGCAAGGTGTTGAAGAAAACCCCGTGCCGGGTAGGATAAAATGTTGTCGGACAACATTTTATTCCTTTATTCCCGGAAACCCAGTTCCCCGGCTGCCTGCTCGAGCACTCTTGCGCTGTTCCGGAGCGCCTGCTGTTCCTGCGGCGACAGCGGAGGGTGCAGGGTGGCCATTACTCCCTGCCTGCCGACCACGCGGGGCAAAGACAGGCCCGCCTTTTCGAACCCTTCCAGGCCGCCTTCACATATTGAGACTGTCAGAACCACGCGCTCGTCGTCGCGGATCGCCTCGACAATCCTGGCCAGCCCGGCCCCGATGCCGAAATAGGTGGCTTTCTTACCCTCGATAATCCGGTAAGCGGCCCGGCGCACACCGTCGTCAATGCGCGCTTTCATCCCCGCATCGGGAGGGAGACCGCGCTGCGCCGCAAATTCTTCCAGCATAAGGCCGCCCACCTTGGCGCTGGACCAGACCAGGACTTCCGAGTCGCCGTGCTCGCCCAGCACATACGCGTGCACTGACTGCGGTGCCACGCCCAGATACTCGCCCAGCAGCGTCCTGAAACGGGCTGTGTCCAGTATGGTTCCCGACCCGATCACCCGGGCCGGGGACAAACCGGAGATTTGCGTGACCATCCTTGTGACGATATCCACCGGGTTGCTGGCAACCAGGAGAATGGCGGAGGGCGCGGCTTTCAGCACCTGGGGAACCACTTGTTCAAATACCCCGGCATTGCGCTTGAGTAATTGAAGGCGCGTCTCGCCCGGCTTCTGGCCGACGCCGCAGGCCAGAATAACAATCTCCGCCCCCTCCAGATGGGGATAATCGCCGCCCGCAACCCTGACCGGGGCGGCGAAAGGCGTCGCATGCATAATGTCCTCCGCATGGGCTTTGGCCACGGCGGGGAACAGATCCACCAACGCCAGTTCGGAAACCGCGCCCTGCAGAGCGATCGTATACGCCGCCGTGCTTCCGACAAAACCGCAGCCTACAACGCCTGCTTTCACGGTGTTCCTTCCTTCCTGCGCCTGCGGAATTACCGAGGTCGAAATCTACTCATTACTTTTGAGCGCATGGCGGAATAAAATGTTGTCCGACAACATTTTATCGTACCCGGCACGGGGTTTTCTTCATCCCCGTGCCGGAGATGAGGGGGAAATTACTTTCCCCCTCAAACTCCCCCTTATCCCAAGGTTTCCCCGACCAAAGGTCGGGGCATAATGGTATTCCGTTATGCATTTTTGCCGTTTTCATAGCCAATGGGAGTCGGCTGGCTGAAGATTCAACAGCTTGTTTGATCCTTTTTATAGACATTTCAATGTAGGAGGACTCTAATTCTATCCCGACGAATCTTCTTTTTAACCGTATGGATGCTATTCCAGTTGTGCCGGACCCCATGAAAGGATCTAAAACCAAATCGCCGGGGTTGGAGCTTGCGGAGATTATCCGCTCCAACAGTTCCAACGGTTTCTGTGTCGGATGTTTGCCGAAGGCTTTTTCACTATTGGCAGGCGGATAAATTTGCCATACACTTTTCATCTGTTTCCCGCCTGCTGAGCGCCGCATCTCCCGGTAATTGAAAAGATGCGTGCTGGCTGAATTTTTTGCGGCCCAAATTACAGTTTCAGCAGCATGTGTAAAATAACGGCAAGACAAATTGGGCGGAGGGTTCGGCTTCACCCAGGTTATGTCATTAAGAATTTTGAGTCCTAATTGTTGCATGGCAAAGCCGATTGAGTGAATGATATGAGACGTTCCGCTAAGCCGTGCACCTTGCGGCCGAGAGGACTGCTTATTGGTTCGGACATCTCTGGTTGTCCCTGCCAAAATTTAGAAGCCGGCTATCATCAACCGAATAGGTGTCTGTCCCCTGCCCTGTTCCCCCCGCATAGCAGGGGTCAGTGCCGCGCCGATAACGCGCCGGAAACATATTTATGAATCACGCTGGAAATCAGCGTCTGATACGGCAGACCTTCTTCTATCGCTCTCCTCTGAATATGCGTTAAATCTCTTTCAGATATCCGGATATTTATTCTTTTATTTTTTTGCAAAGTAGATTTCGCATATTCTCTGTATCGCGCAAGTTCTTTTTTTATATTCGGAACAGATTTGGAATTGCCGGATTCATAGGCTTCAAGAATTTTTCTATCCTCATCGTTTATCTTCATATATATCACCCCTTTAAATATTTCTTTGTCGCTTTACGACTGGGTATGATCGTCTTTAAAAACACGCTGTTTTCAGTCTCAATAAAGGGAACCAGATACGCATAATTTTCTATGGCGACAATAAACATTTTCTGGCCGGGATATTTAACCTGAAGCGGATGGGAAACAATGTCCAGTATGCCGCCTTCATTCATGTAATAGAGAATATCCTCAAAAGATATACCACGTTCTTCTTTCAGCCTGTCATTTTTTTCGTCATTCCAGTCAAACATCTTCATTCTATCATAAGTATACCATGTTGTGTGCCTTTTGTCAATATCCAGAAAAAGAAAAAGGCTCCTGCTGCCTTTTCCATGAAAACAACCAAAATTTCATGAAGGGGTCACCCCTGATCGGAACTCTGACCGGTTTGTTTCGTTCTTTGCATGAAAAAGAATCTTGCGGCTCCTCCCATCATCGCCAAGACGCTATACTTCGCATACATCCGAAAAAGCGGACAGCTTATCACGGACACTTTACAGGAGTATATCGCAATGAGAAGTCGGGCAAGCCGAGACTCAGATTATTCCGTGTTCGTCGATCTTCTTTATGACCTTCATGCACATATCCTTCAGCTCTGGGAACTTCTCCCTGATGCCTTCCCGGAGCTCGAAAGTGGGCAGGGACGCTATCGTGGCGGTGAGTCGCGTCGCCTTCTCCCGGTCCGACAGCTTCGGGTTGTTGAGGCTATCCATTATCAGCTTCTCTATCGGTCCCGAATTCCTGCTGTTGTGATTGTGTTTCGCCATACGGAATAAAATACACCAGGCTCCTACTTTTTCCTGAGCGCCTTCAGCCCATTCAGGATCTTTTCCGGGGTTATGGGCAGTTCGGTGATCCTTACGCCAGTGGCGTCATATATGGCGTTTGCAAGCGCTCCTATGACGGGGAGCGAGGCGCCTTCTCCTATCTCTTTGGCGCCGAAGGGGCCGCGGGGCTCGTGGCTCTCCACAAACTCCGAAAGAATGCGCGGGGTCTCCATGGAGGTGGGGATAAGATAATCGTTGAGGGTCGCATTGGCCACCTCCCCTTCTTTGGTAAACTGGACATTTTCCGTCAGGGTCTCGCCGATGCTCATCACGACCGCGCCGTGCACCTGGCCGTGAGCGGCCGAGGGGTTTACCACCTTCCCCGAATCGTGAAAATCGGTGCAGTCGATGACTTTTGTCCTGCCGGTTTCCAGATCCACTTCCACCTCAACGACAATCGTCCCGAAGCTGTAGGCGGGGGAGGTTCCCACTGCGGCGCCCTTGTGTTTGCCTCCAAGCTTCGGCGGCCGGTAGCAGCCCGTGCCCACAAGCGGGCCTTCCCGGGAAAAAGCGAGCCTGGCGGCCTCGTCCCAGGGCATACAAACGGCGGGATCGGTTTTTGCGAATATATGCCCGTCCACCGCGTCAAGATCCGCGGGGTTCACGCCGAGCTTGGCGCCGGCAAAAACAAAAAGCTTTTCTTTGACCTTTGCTGCCGCCATTTTCACGGCATTGCCCGCCATAAGAGTGACCCGGCTTGAATAGGCGCCGAGGTCCAGGGGGGCGATGTCGCTGTCGCAATCGCTCATTAAAACGTTTTCGTAACGGATGCCGAGCTCTTGGGCGGCAATCTGGCATAATACCGTATCCGAGCCCTGCCCTATGTCGGACGCGGCAATGAATAAACCGGCGGCCGTCCCGTCCTCCAGCACGCGGATCAGCGCGTTTGAATGGGGGAAATCGCTCCGGTAGATGGGATAGCCGGCGCCTGAGACAAACCCGCCGCAGCCTACGCCGATCCCCCTGCCGCGCGGCAGCCGGCCTTTTTTCTCGCGCCACCCGGACGCTTCGCGGGCCTTTTCAAGAGTGGCTTTGAACTCGCAGGAAACTATTTCAAGCTCGTTTACGGTGAGAGTATTGGGAGTCATGGCGTTTTTCAGCCTGATTTCAAAGTCGTCTAAGCCCAGCTTCTCGGCGATTATGGAGAGAAGGCTTTCAAAGGCGAACCGGGGGTGAGGACACCCATGCCCCCGAAAGGCTCCGCAGGCCGGCAGGTTGGTGTAAACCCTGCGGCCCTTGAACTTGTAGTTCGGCAGCTTGTAAAGGGTGGGCACCATGGCGCCGGAATAATACGTGGCGACAATTCCAAAGCTTGTATACGCCCCGCCGTCTAAATACGCGGTCTGCTCCACCGCCGTTATGGTCCCGTCTTTCTTCACCCCTATTTTGAGGTCAATGTATTGTTTATGGCGGCCCCGGCCGTGAAGCATCATCTCCTTGCGGTCATACTTCATCATGACCGGGCGGCCGGTAAGCCGCGCCAGATACGCGGCGCATAAATCCAGGGGCGTGGTTTCAGCTTTTACTCCGAAACCTCCTCCCACGGCCGGTCGTATGACCCGTATCCTACCCATGGGTATTTCAAGCACCCGGGCCAGCATGTACTGCACGTAATGCGGAACCTGCGTGGAGGTCCAGAGCGTGAGCCGGCCGTTGGTTTCCCACCGGGCCAGCGAGGCATGCGGTTCCATGGGAGATTGGTAGGTCCTGTTCCCGCTAAATCGCTGCTCCATCACCAAATCCGCAGAGGCAAATCCCTTTTCCAGATCGCCGAAGCTGTAGTCCACCTCAACATTGATATTACCAGGGTACTTCTCGTGGATAACCGGCGCCCCTTCCTTTATGGCGTCCTCCACGGTGAAAACCGCTGGGAGAGCCTCGAATTCCACCTTGATCAGGCCCAGGGCTTCAATAGCGATCGCTTCATCAACGGCGGCCACGGCGGCGATCTCATCCCCCACGTAGCGGACCTTGTCTCTGGCCAGTATATGCTCATCGTAGCGGGCCGGGCTTACCCCGTAAAGGATGTCCGAGACATCTTCCCGGGTAATCACCGCTTTGACGCCGGGGAGTTTCCGGGCCGCCGCGACGTCAATGGATTTAATTTTTGCATGCGCCACGGGGCTGGTCAGAATCTTGCCTGTAAGCATCCCCGGCAGCCGCATATCCCCCGTATATTTGGCGCGGCCTGTAACCTTGTCAGGCGCGTCCTTGCGAGGCAGGCTCCGGCCCACGCTTTCAGGGCTTTCGGCGGCCGTGGCGCCTTTTTCCCAGTCTGAAAAATCTTTCCAGCCTTTTATGGCTTCAATGATCTTTACATAACCTGTGCACCGGCAGAGGTTGCCGCCCAGAGCGCGCTTGATAGCTTCCTCCGAGGGCTCCGGGGTTTTATCCACCAGGGCCTTCGCGCTTATAAGCATGCCCGGAGTGCAATACCCACATTGAACCGCGCCGTGATGGATGAATGAGGACTGGAGGGGATGGAACTTCCCGGCTTTTGCGAGGCCCTCGATGGTCGTTATCCTCTTGCTGTCGGCCGAAACAGCCAGCACAAGGCAGGAGTTCATGGGCTCGTCATTGATGAGTACCGTGCAGGCCCCGCAAACGCCCGATTCGCAGCCCTTCTTCGTTCCCGTCAGGCCGAGCCTTTCCCGGAGCAGGTCTTGCAGAGTCTCGTTCGGCCTGACCGCCAGGCTGTAATCGTCGCCGTTGACGTTCAGAGTTATATTTTTAAGCATGAAAAATTTTTGCGGCAAAAATTTTTAATCAAAAGGAATGGGGGACGCTACACAATAACCCCCGCATTTATCCGTATCTCTTTCATCCGTCATCAGACGGCCACATCATGCGTTTTTTCCACTCTGCCGGCTTTATGGAATAATCTATCCTTTGCAAAACCGCTACCATCTTTAATTTTTCCTCAATCGGCAAATTAGCCATGGATTTGTGGAATTTCCTCTTCCCGTCAAATATGCGTTCTACGCCGTGTACGCCATGGCTTTTCATAATGGACCTTTCAAGACCTGCGTCGGCGCCGTATCCGGAGCTATGCTCATCAGGCGGCCAGAGCGTTGAATTTTTCCCGCAACCTGTGGTTTCCAAGGATTCTCAATAACGCCCGCCTGTTTATCTTCGCGTCATTCAGCATTTTCTCCGCATTTATGATGTCCTTTTTTCTTGAGGTCTGGAGCATAATGGCGACCAGATATTCGGGCGCCACAACACGTGTTTTCACCCGGCCGATTTTTTTCTCAACCGCATTTTCAACCGCTTCCCTTATTAGATCATTGTAGACCGGAATAAATTGCACCGGCAAGCCTTCTATCAACAAATGTTCCTTGAAGGTTTTATGCCCGGCGCGGTCCGCCCATTTATAGATCGGCGCCAGAATGTTCAAGCCCTTTTCCTCCCCGGCGAGGACGCAAAATATGTCCAAATCGTAGGTAAGCGCCGGCTCCATGTAAAACATGGCAGCCATTCCCCCGCCTATCGCGTAATTGCCGATTATGCCCAGTTCCCGCATTTGGTTTATTGCAATCAGCGTCTTTTCCATTCTTTTAATCCATTGTTCTTTTAAGCGCCCTTTTGAGTACGCGGATCGTCAGAACACGGCAGATCTCACGGCGGTATTGTTCACAGCCGCGGATGTCCGTGATAGGCTTTACATGCTGCGCGACCATGCTACCCGCCTGGGCGAAGTTGGCATCCGAGGGCTCTTTTCCTGTAATGTCATTTTTCAATACATCGGCATAATAAGCTGGCGATTTTTTCACTACAACAAGAACTCTCACGCCTTTGTCGCTCCCTATTTCCTCACGAATTTGAGGAGACAAATCTTCTGATTATCCCCCTATCGGTTCCGGCAGCTTAATACCGTACGGCAGAATCTGGGAAGCGTTTTTAAAGAGTTTTTAAGAAGAGGATAGGCTTTTTCAATTTTTATGCGAGTATAGTCGTGCACGATTATATTTCGCAATACAGTCATATTCCTGAGTTCTTTGGCCATAGCGGCGGGTATTATTCCGTGCCGGTTTAAAACATCAAAAGACTCTCCCATAGTCCGCGGAATCTCAAAATTTCCCTCGGCTATTATGTGGTTGGCGATATCCACGCAGTTTTGAGCGACAATCTGAAAATTGCGGTAGACGATATCCTGCGCGTCATAGTCGGCGGAAAAGCCGGCGATATTACGGCCTATGTGTCCGGCAATTCTGCTTAGCGCCCTTTCCAACTGAACAGTTTTTCGGCTTATAAGTTCTTTGTCCATATTTTTCCATCCGGGCCAAAGCGGTTTTTTCCAAAATTCTCTGGCTGGGTATCCAGTCCCAGTATTCGTTTATTGCGCGCCACTTAAATTTTTCGGCTGAAGCGGGCATTTTAACATGCGCCGGCAGACCTTTTGAATAGACCTGGAATTTCAGTAAAGGATCAGCTTCGTTAAGTATGATGAGATCCACATTTGTGCCTAAAATCCGGGCCAATTCTTCCTGCCAGCGCATCTGAAACTTAAAAGCTTTTTTAGCGGCTGAAAGGCTGAGTAATACCGCCACGTCAGCATCGCTGTTTTTCCTGAATTTACCCGCGGCCCATGAGCCAAAAAGGTATGCGGCAAGAACTTCCCGTTTTGACGAAAAAAAATTATCGAGCCGCTTTATAATCCGCATCGCAAATCTGTTAGGGAACATAAAGACTGTTTTTTGAGACAATTTTATTATATTAAATCTCAACACATGCGTAGCCGCCGTATTAGGCCTCTGGCCATGCCGTAACAAAGCTATGCCGGTGCCGTAACAAGAACTATCCTCATCAAACGGCCAAGAGCTATGCCCTTCAGACGGCCTTCTGAAATGCCCTTTTAAGCGCGCGGATTGTCAGAACCCGGCAGATCTCGCGGCGGTATTGTTCACAGCCGCGGATGTCTATGATAGGTTTTACGCACTGCGCGGCCAGCTCTCCAGCCCTGGCGAAGTTCTGCTCCGAGGGCTCTTTCCCGGTAAGGAGCCCTCCGACAGCTTCGATTAGTAAAGGCGTCGGCGCGCAGGCCCCTATGGCCACCAGCGCCTTCACAATTTTACCACCCTTCACCGTCAGCCTGGCCGCGGACGCCGCGATGGCAAGGGCGGAAGCGTCCCGGGCCTGAAATCTTTCATACGCCGTGCCGGTCCCACGGGGAAGTTTCGGGATTAAAATACCGGTCAGGATTTCCGTCCGGCGAATTGCGGTACGGCGCGGGCCGAGGAAAAAGTCCCTCAAGGGCAGCCGCCTTTCCCCGGCATGGGAGGTCAAAAAGAGTTCCGCTTCCACGGTAAGCAGAACAGGAGGCAGGTCCGCGGAGGGCACCGCGCTGCACAGGTTGCCGCCGATTGTGGCCAGGTTCCTGATTTGATTGGCGGCCATGGAGCCCGCCGCCTCTGAAAGGCCGGGGAAAATCCTGCGGACCAGCTCGGAGCCGGCAAGCATATTAGGCGTTACAAGCGGGCCTAGTAAAAGGGTAGAGGGTAGAGGGTAGAGGGTAGAGGGATGAAACCGGGCGGAACTTTGTCTTGATCCTGAATTGTGTCGCTCCGCTTCACCCTCTATCTTCTTAAGCTCATTAAGCCTGGCCAGAGAAATTAAACTGGCGGCGCTTATACGCCCCTTCTTGAGATCGGGCAGGATGTCGGTTCCTCCAGCGAGGATCTTCGCCCCGGACCCGCCGGATTTGAGCAGGCGGCAGGCCTGTATCAAAGAGGAGGGGGAATGATATTCCAGTTCTTTTATGCGCATACTTTACATATATATTACAATTTTAGTATCAGAAAAGTTCATCCTCCTCTTTTCCTGTTCCCGGCATCTTGCCGTATTTTTGAAGATACTTTTGCAAAAGTTCGCTTTCACGTTTTGTGTACATGGGGTCTTCCTCAAAAGAGAAGTATCCCGCGCTTTCATTTTGCAGTTCACTGGCGAGCGCCTGGAGCAGATTTTGCGCGCCCGCTATTTTGATTATCGTTTTCTTGGCGTCCGCCAATTGATATACCCCCTCTTTCGGGGGAACTTCCTCCAATGCCTTTTTGTTCAGGACCAGCCACTTTTCCGGCGGCAGGGCGGCGCCCTGAAGCTGAAGTCTTAACTGACATTGCAGGCAGCGGCTTGCCTCCATGCGCGCAGCCTCCCGGCCGTACCCCGATTCTATAAGGGAAAAGGACTTTTTTCTTTTTTCCGGATCAAGGCAGCCAAGGGGGGTTCTGGCGCGCTCTGAAAATTTCTCATCGCGCCCTATTTTCGCTCTCGCGGCTTCGCGCCGCGAACCGCCGGTCTGCGCGCCGCCGGCTGCGACGCAATCGCCCTCGTTGGACGTGGCCCCGGCCAGGGAGCCTTTCGGACGCAGAAATCCGTCTATTTCACGGGCAGCCTTCATTCCGTCCGAGATAGCCCAGATAACCGAAGACGGCCCTCTTACCGCGTCTCCGCCGGCGAACACTTTTGCAATGTCGGTTCCGGTTTCTTTCACCTTGAAAAGTCCGGACTTCCCGCAGGCCGGCATCCCGGCGCCGAAGACGACTCCATGGTCGGGTTCCTGCCCTGTGGCCAGAATTACATTGTCGGCGGAGATGCGCATCAGCGTCGCTTCGTCGTACCAGGGGCGGAAGTTTCCCTCTTCATCAAAGACTCCGGCGCATTTTTTGAGAATAACGCCTTTCACCGCCGCCTGCTGCGACTCGATAGCCTTCGGCCCCCAGGAGTTCATTATCTTTACGCCTTCTTCCCTGGCATGGGTTATCTCTTTTTCAAACGCCGGCATCTCCGGTTCGGATTCCAGGCAGGCGAGCGTCACCTCTTTTGCCCCAAGCCTCAGGGCCGAAAGCGCCACATCAAAGGCGACATTTCCTCCGCCTATGACGACGACCCTGTTCCCGAGAGAAGGCTGGTTTCCCTTGCTCAATTCCTTCAGGAATTCAACCCCCCAATACACCCCCTCGCTGTCCGCTCCCGGTATTTCCAGTTTCTTGCCGAGAGTCGCTCCTGTGGAGAGGAACACGGAATCAAATCCTCCGTTCAGAAGCCCGGTCAGCTGGAAATCCTTCCCCAGCGTTGTCCGCGTCCTGAGTTCTATGCCCCTGAGAAGCCGGGAAATATCCGCATCGAGAACCGCTTGCGAAAGCCTGTATGCGGGTATGCCGTATCTCAAGCTCCCCCCCGGTTTTTCTTCGGATTCAAAAATGGTAACGTCGTGCCCGGATCTGTTGAGATAGAAAGCGGCTGTCAGTCCTGCCGGGCCGGCCCCGATGACGGCGACCTTTTTTCCCGCGCTCGGGAGTGGAGCGAAGCGACACAATTCAGGATCAAGTTGCGGCTGGATGGGAGGGAAACCCCCGTTTTCAGAGGCAAACCGCTTGAGATTGCAAACGGCTATAGGCTGGTCCAGCTCGCCCCGCCTGCAGACCGCCTCGCAAGGGTGGTTGCAAACCATTCCCAGAACCCCGGGGAAAGGGGCTTTTTCATAGATGATTGAAAGCGCCAGGCCCGGATCTCCTTCCGCTATGGCCCTGACATATGCCGGTATGTCCACTTGCGCCGGGCAGGCCGAGCGGCAGGGCAGAAGGGCTTCTTCCTTCCCGGAGAGATTGAAAGGTTTTAAATCCGTGAGCGCTCCGGTGGGGCAGACTTCCACGCAGGCGCCGCAAAACCTGCACCCGGCCTGGGTTAATGCGGGGCCCTGGAGCGTGCCCACGCGCACGGCGCCCCGGCTGACGACATAACCGAGCGCTTCCACGCCTCTTAACTCCCCGCAGGCCCGCACGCATCTTGTGCAGCCTACGCAGAGGTTGTAGTCCCTTTTGAAAAGCGGCTCCGCCTCTATTACGGGAATTCCCCGGGGTTTGAATCTTCCCAGGTTTTCGGGGATCCCGACGTAATCCGAAACCTTCTCCAGTTCGCAGCGGCCAAGAAGCGAACAGCACCTTTCCTCAACCGGCACATTTGTGGAGCAGGGCTCGCGGGAACACCCTTCCTTTTGCGCGCAGAGAAGACAGGCCCGCGGGTGGTCCCTCAGTATCGCCGCCAGGGCCTCCTGCCTGGCTTCCTTGAGCTCCGGCGCGCCGGTTTGAATGCGCATTCCGTCTTGAACCGGAGTCTCGCACGCGAGAGCGTATTCTCGCTCCCCTTCTATCCCGACTATGCAGAGTTTGCAGCCGGGTATTGAGTTCCCATCGGAAGAAATTTTTTCGCAGCCCTGGAAGATCTCCACTGAAGGCCGGCACTTTGAAGCGGCGACAAGATCCGGATGGCGGCAAAAAGAGGGAATGTATATTCCCGCCTGCGCGGCCGCCTCAAGAATTGTTGATTCCGGCCTTACCTCCACGGCCCGGCCGTCTATAATGATTTTCATTGGGGAGATTACAGCGATGGCAGAACGATTACGAAGATAATGCTCCGACGAAAATCACTTCTTTATCACTGGCATCTCTTCCCCATCGCTGTAATCTTTTCTTTATCGCCGTCATCTCTTCTCTATCGCTGTAATCTCTTCACCAGGAGTGCTCGAGGGCGCCCGGCTTGCAGGCTGCCACGCAGGGGAGGGGGGGCCTTGCGGCGCCGGGCTTGCAGGGTCCGCAGGAATATTTGATTTTCTTCCTCTGGTCTTCGGTCACCTTTGCCACGGGCTCTTCGCGGAAGGGATCATTCTCATCCGCGCCTACCGCCAGGAGACCGGCGGGACAAACGGCGACACAGTCTCCGCACCCGTCGCACTTTTCGGTGTCTATCCGGATAAAGTACTGCCCGCTGCCGTCCAGATAGCCGTAATTAGCTATCATTTTATGCCCGCCTTCGCCTTCTTTGTTATGGCGTGCGCAAACAGCGCGGCGCCTATTGCGCCGGCGAGCTGCGTGTCGTATTCGGTTTCCAGCGGCTTGATTGCCAGTTCCCCGGCCAGCCGGCTTGTCACGCCCACGTTCTTTGCTATGCCGCCGGTAATGGCAAAATCCTTCTCCACACCCACCCTTTCCAGCAGGGAGACTACCCTGTGAGCCATTGCCGCACAATAGGCCGCTATGACCTTGTTTTTGGGCCAGCCTGAGCGCAAAAGGCCGGTTGCTTCGGATTTGGCGAAGACCACGCAGGTTGAGGAAACGGGTTTGGGCTCCTCGTCAATATCCAGAGACTTCCCGCCTATCTCGGTTATAGGTATCTGCAGAAGGTCCGCGAACACTTCCATGCCCCGGCCGGTTCCGGCGGCGCATTTGTCGTTCATAAGGAAGGTCGTGACTTTGCCTTTCTCATCGCAGCGGATTACCTTGCAGTCCTGGCCGCCCATATCCAGAACGGTCCGCACTGAGGGGCCGTATATGAAGTTCGCGCCCCGGGCATGGCACGCTATCTCGGTGATAGCCCTGTCGGCGAAGGAAACATTCACCCGGCCGTAGCCTGTTCCCACGGTATAGTTTATCTTCTCCAGCGTCAGGCCTGTTCCTTCAAGAGCCCAGTCCATGGCGTTCTGGGCAGACCTGGGGCTGTCCGAGCCCGTCCTCATGCTGCTGTACGCATACAGTTTCCCGTCCGCCATGATGACAGCCTGTGAGCTGACCGAGCCCACGTCCACGCCTGCGGTCAGCAGAGCGGCCTCCCGCCAGTCTGCTCCGGGCATGGTTTTCCTGTATTCCGTCCATCTCCAGAATTCCGTTGACATCATTGACCTCCAGTCGGCGTCGCCGCATGCAGGGCGGCTCCAAGCGCGGCAGCGTACTCAGGGTATTGCGGCACCAGCACGTCGGTCGCCAGTGTGCGCTTTATAGAATCTATAAACCCGGCGTTTTTGGCCAGGCCGCCCACCACCACTACATCCTTCTCTATGCCGATGCGCCTGGCCATAGAGACTATCCTGTCGGCTATGGCGTCGTGCACGGCCCTTGCTATATCCTCTTTCGGGGTCTTTGCGTGAATCAGGGAGACAACCTCGCTTTCCGCGAACACCGCGCACTGCGCGTTCATGGGGACGGCTGTGCGGGATTTTAGAGACAGTTCGCCCATTTTTTCCACGCCCACCTCAAGCGCCCTGGCCATCGCCTCGGTGAACGCCCCGGCGCCGGCGGCGCACTTCTCATTTACGGCGAAATCCAGAACCTTGCCCTTCTCATCCACTTTTATCGCCCTGCCTTCTTCGGCTCCGACATCTATTGCCGTGCAGGCGGAGCTGAAAAGATGGTGAACGCCCTTTGCCGAGGCGCCCACCTCCGTCAATTCCCCGTCGGCAAATTTGACCTCTTTGCGGCCGGCCCCCGTTGCCGTGATCTTTGAGATCTCCCCGCGGCCGGCTCCGATCTGGCGCAGCGCGGCGGCAAAAGCCCCATCAATCGCCGCTTGCGTGTTCAACCCGATCGTCTCAAAACTTCTGGAAACCACCTCCCCGTCCCGGAGGAGAACAACCTTGACATTCTTCGCGCCGACATCTATCCCGGCTGAAATCATAGTCCTCTCCTTAACATATAGCGTCGCTTTGCGCCGGTATGGCGGCAAAACAACGGATTTTGGTCCCCTGAAAAACGGCGCGCCGGCCGTTTTTCAGGAAATCTTCGCCAAGCCCAGCCCTTCCATGAACGTGTCTATCCGCGCTAAGGTTCTGGCCTCGTCAAACTCCCGTTCATCGCCCATGTTCCCCTCAAATGTCACAACGGGGAATCCCGCGCCTACAATGCCCAGCCTGTTTTCGGCTATCCCCAGCGTCAGACCCTCGCACCCCCTGTTGTAATGGAGCATCACCCCGTTAAGCTTCCATTCTTTGGCGATTCTAACCATCATGTCGGTCTTATACCTCGGGTGATAAAAATGCTGCCACTCGGGTTTTGCCAGGTTCCAGTCCGCCGAAACCCTGAGAGCCTGGTCTCTGGTTTCTATCCTGATTCCCTTTTGCAGGGGAGTCGTCCTGGGGCCCCAGGTTCCATCGGGTTTATCCTCCCACGCCCCTATCAGCGCGAAGGTGTAAAGCGAGCCCACCGAGATGCAGCCGTACGTTTCCATGTATCTGAAGATCTTCAGAAATCCCCACGGAGGCTGGGTGTCCGTCATCACGCGGCACCTCTCGTGCGCGACGGCGGCAATGCCCCTGCTCACCCTGTCTTTAACCTCGTCCCGCAGTTCCTCGTAGAAGTCCGCCACTTCCTTTGAATGCTTCTTGAGAGTCCCCAGAACATAAAGAGCGTACATGGTTTTCTCGTCTAAGGGGGCGGGGACCGCCCTGTTGAGCGCGCATACCTCGGCCCAGACGGAGGTTGACCGGCATTCGTCGTTGACCGCCTCTATGAGAAGTTCGTCATCGTATTTGCGGCCGGTGACCTTCTCCATCCATCCGATGGCGTCATGCAGCTGTCCGACGAGATAGTTGAGCTTGTTCTCGGTCAGCTTGTCGTAGGGCCCCGCGGCGACATCAAGGCAGAAATAGGGGATATCTTTCTTTTCCAGGTCACGCACGACCTGATACCATTTCGCATGGCTGCAGCAGATGTGGTCCTGCCAGATAAAATCAGGCACGGGAAACTTCCCCCCGAAAGCGTACCTGTCCAGGATGACGCTCCCCCAGTAGTTTCGCATATACGAGCAGAGGTCCCTCGCGTAGCCCGCCTTTTCCACCGCCGCCATGCATTCTTCGGAGAAGGGCTTGTCAAAGGCTATGCTGGCGGCGTAAGGTTCCGAAGTGAGGGGATAGACGTCCGGCCCGAGACCCGCCGGGATTGAGCCTATGGACCACGCGCCTCCGGCCCATCTTATGCCGCCTTTGGCGTGGGCGTTTGCGTAGTCTTCGTAAAATTTCTTCCGTATCTCTTTCGCTTTATTCCAGCATTTCAACGGCTCGGTTTTGTAGGTTATCATATGTTTTTCCAGTAATTATAATTTTCGGGTTAGTATACGCGGTAACAAATTCGCATAGGGTTTCATGATTTGTAGCGGTCGCATTTATGCGACTTGTTCGCTGCCCGTCAATATGTCGCTTCGCTCCACCTTTTCCTGGCGGATAAATCCGCCCGCTACAGGCAGAGCAAGCTCTGCGACTACATGAGGCGGCACTGGCATAGCCTTGAAAATGATTCTTTTCGGCTTCTTTCCTGACCGGCGATGCGAATTCTATATTGCGTTCATTGGTAAAATACATGGCTATAGTTGTTTGATAGGCGAACGGACACCCGAAAACTGGCTGCCAATTTTCGGGTTAGAACAGCACCTCCGACTGGAACATCTCAAGAAACGCCTCAACCCGCACCTTGAACTGTCCGACGGGAACCGTCACGTCCAATTCAAGGAAGAGGGTGGGAATGCCGTTCTCCTCAAGCATCTTTTTGATTGCGGGAGTGTCCAGCTCATGCGGATCGCAGAACTTCTGCTGGAGCAGGATCACCCCTTCCACTTTATAGTCCCTGGCCAGCCGCAGGATGTGGGGCAGGCGGTTTCTTAAAGGCCAGTCCTTTGTCGGGCAAGGCACGCGCTTGATATATCTCTGGGCGATGGCGGCCAGTCTATCGCCGCCGGCGGGCACATCCTCCCAGATATAGCGCGACCCCGTGCAGTGGTCGTCAACGACGAAAGTCGCGCCGAGAGATTCCACCATTTTCACAAATTGCGTATCATCGTTCTCGCTGCCTATCAGCATCAACCTGTTTCCCGCGGGCCTTTCGGACTTGCTCCCCTCCAGGGTCTTCAGGACCTCCTCCAGAATAAGGCTATGCTCGGTCTTGTCCGTCAGCTGGCTGGAGACGACGGCATACATCGCCTCCAGGCCGGTGACCGGGCATTGGGACTGCTTTCTCAGTTCGTAGAGCCGGCGTAAAAGCGTCCTGTTCTTATTCATTATCCCGATGCCCGTATCCAGATCCGCCTCGGTTATTTTTCTTCCCAGCCAGCCTTCAAGCGACTTCTTAAAATCCTGAAGTTCGCCGGCCAGAAAGGGAACGGCGCGGGGGCTCTGGACATGATGCGGAGCGCAGAGGTAGTAGGAATATTGCACCGGAATATGCATTTCCCAGGAAGTGTAAGCCTGCCTTATATGCAGACAGGACTGGGCTATCATTATGCCGTCAAGGTAGTCATACTTCCCCTTCAGGCCCTGGGCCAGGCAGTCGCGGCAGAAGGGGCAGAACATGCCGAAGATGTGCGGTTCAGTTAAATCCTGGGGTTCATGGCTTCCCAGGATGCGAACGGGAAGAATGGCCGCGGCGTAGAGGATTTCCTCCGGCACGTAGGTGCAGAAGTACCCCATCACCTTGCCCCCGGTTTTTTTCTTCCACTCCCTGGCGTACTCGTGCCTGGAGTCGTAAAGCTCTTTAAAGGTTTCTTTCATGCGCGGTCTCCTGTGCCCGCCTGCCAAGCGTTACATATCTTCCGTCCATGCGGCAATTTTCCGCCAGAGGCGGATCCGCCGAGTTGTTTGGCGGAGGCGGGCAGGCCGATTTTCGCCTCAAGCGGGGTCATATTAAAAACATTGAATCCGAGCATCCGGAAGTATGACAGGAGGTCGCCTTCATACCAGTTGACAAGCGTCCTGACCCTGGTTATGCCCAGAGCCCTGAAGTTGGAAAGCAAAGCTTCCCCGAGCTTTTTGCCGGCCCCCTTTCCCCGGTGTTTCGGGTCTACCCCCAGCGCATTTATCCAGCCCGTCTTTTCGGTTTGGCCGAATTCCCAGGCGCGCACCTCGCCTATAATGAAGCCTATCAGCCTGCCGTCAAGCTCCGCGGCCAGGTTCATAAGCGGCTCGTTTCTCTCTATGTGCCTGAGCGCGGTTTCCCTCAAATACGAAACGGCTTTTTTATGTTCATCTGTCCCGGCGGAGCGGCTTATGCCGAGAACTATATTGATTATAGAATCCAGGTCGCCGCCGACGAGATAGCGTATGCGCATGGCCGAGGACGCAAGCTTCCAGAGTTTTGTGCGGCCGGCTAACCTGTAATGGATCCTGTTTCCCGCTTCAAGCGCCAAAAGGTACTTGGCGACGGTGTGGCGGGTCAAATCCAGCGCGGCGGCAAGCCCCGAAGCCTGCGCGCCCTCCGGAGATTTCTCCAGCAGCTTGAGTATCCGGGTTTCCAAATTTTTGTCGGGCATTTCAACGCTTATGGTAACCAATATTGGTTACCTCAACGGCTATTTAAAATATAGCTGATTTGTGCGCGGTGTGTCAAGGTTTTTTAATCAGACGGCGCCGCTTCATACGGCGACTATTGGTTTGAAAGGTCATAGTCTATTTATGATATATTATCCATGGGCCGGAATAAAATGTTTTTAGCCAAGAAATTTATAGCGGACGCGATGCTGGGGAAGCTGGCGACGTGGCTCAGGATCATGGGCTATGACTGCGAGTTCACGCCGCATGACCTGCGCGACGCCGCTCTTATGCTTCTGGAGGCCAGAGAGCCGGGAGCAGTTTTGCTCACCCGTGACACCCGGCTTATGGCTCACAAAGCTGAAGTCAGGATAATATTGTTCCGCGAACAGCGCTGGCGGGACCAGCTTAAAAAACTATTTAAGGAGTTAAATATAAAGCCGGACGTGAAGAACTTTTTTACCCGCTGTACGCTCTGCAACAAAACGCTTATCGCCATACCGCGCGAAGAAGCCCTGAAAGCCGCGCCGCCTCAAAGCGCCGGACACGATTACGCTTTTTCAAAATGCCCCGCCTGCGGCCATATATACTGGCCCGGAACCCACCTGGACGCCGTAAAGCGGGAAATTGCCCGGACACTCGCCGATCTCTGACCTGAACCTGCGGTTAAAAATCTCCCCCGGCCCCTCTTTCAAAAAGAGGGGTTCTGCACACACTGACCTCCAACTTCCGTATTTTGTAGAATATCGGTATGCACGGCGGAAGCGACGCTCATTACGACGAAAGCCAAGACCAGAAGGAAAAAATAAACTATAAAGCCACCTTCAGGATGCTTTACGGCCTGATGAGGCCGGAGTATCGCGGATTCGCCATCGCCATGCTCTGGCTTGGGCTCTCCTCGGTCCTGAACCTCCTTTCGCCGATAATCGCCAAATACCTCATAGACAACGCCATCCCCGCCAAAGATTATCAGCTCCTCATCATAGTCGTCGCGGCGCTTTTCCTGAACTCCCTGCTTTTCCTGGTCTTCAACTACTTCCTGCGTATGCGCCTGGTGCGCACCGGCCAGCAGATAATGACGGCCTTAAAGAAGAAGATGCACGCCCACATGCTTACCCTGGACCTGCCGTTCTACGCCCAATACTCCGTGGGGCGGCTGATGGCGCGCGTCCAGTCGGACGCGGCCAGCCTTTACGAACTTTTCACGGAAACTTCCATCACCATCTTCCGCGACATTCTGATGTTCTTCGTCACTTTCGCCATTATGGCTTTTTTCAACCTGCGCCTGACGCTTTTGCTCGCGGCCGTGCTGCCGGTCGTCGCCATAGTCTGCTCCGTGTTCCTGCACAAAAGCACCACCCTTTTTGTGACGGTCAGAAAGCTCGCCAGCGAAATCTCCGGTTTCCTGAGCGAGCATGTCAGCGCCATAGCTCTTCTGCAGGCTTATAACCGCGAAGCCATGGCTGCGGCAAAGCTCAATGCCGTGAACAAGAGGAAGTTTGAAGCGGAGCTGAGCGCCGAAATGATGGCCATAATCTTCTATCTGACCATAATCATGCTGAGCCCCGTTTCCATAGCGGTGATACTGGGCGTGGGCGGCGGCTGGGCCCTGGAGAATAAGATAACCATCGGCACGCTGGTGATGTTCATCCTCTACATAGACAGGCTGTTTGAGCCGATCTTCCGCCTTTCGGAACACGTCAGCATTATACAGCGCTCTTTCTCCGCCGGGCACCGCATAGCCCGGATAATGGAGCGCCGCCCCGCCATAACCGACGTCGCAAAACCGCGCTTTATCCATTCCGTCCGGGAAAGCATCGAATTCCGCGACGTCTGGATGAAATACGCCCCGGACGACCCCTGGGTCATAAAAGGCGTCTCTTTCACGCTGAAAAAAGGGAAAAGCCTGGCCATAGTGGGAGAAACCGGCGGGGGGAAAACCACCATAACCAACCTGCTGTTCAAATTTTACACGCCGCAGAAGGGCCGGATACTGATAGACGGCACCGACCTGCCGGAGATAAGCCTCAAATCCCTGCGCATGGCCATAGGCTTGGTGCAGCAGGACATCTACCTTTTCCCGGGCACGATAATGCAGAACCTCAAGCTGATGGACGACGCCGTGCCGGACGCGCTGGTGCACGACGCGATAAAGACTATAGGGCTTGAGACCTTTTTCAAGCATCACAGCCTGGGTAAGCAGGTGGTGGAAAAAGGCGTAAACCTTTCCGCCGGAGAAAAGCAGGTCGTCTCGCTGGTGCGCGCCATGGTTCTTAACCAGGAAGTGCTGGCGCTGGACGAAGCCACTTCGCATATAGATCCGTACACCGAACGCCTGATAAATACGGCCATGCAGCGCCTGCTGACGCGGAAAACCATGATAGTGATCGCGCACAGGCTCTCCACCATCAAGACCGCCGACGAAATCATGCTGATCTCGGAGGGGGAAGTAAAGGAGCGGGGCAGCCACCAGGCGCTTATGGCCCAGGGCGGGATCTACTCGAAGTTCTATAAATTGCAGTTCGGAGAAAACTAGGAAAAGAATATATTCTAATCTTTATGCTATTTACCCTTAAATGGCTCCTGCCCTACTGGAAACGGCACAAATACCGCATGCTGGCCATTGTCGCGCTCGGCATGGTCAGCGCCGCGCTGAACGCCCTTTACCCCTACATCATAAAACAGATAATCAACGGGCTCAACGGCGGCATAACCCGGGAACTGCTGCGCCGGGACATCTATCTTATTCTCGGCGTCGGCATCGGCGGCGCCGTAGTCAATATCGCGGCGCAGCGCAACCGCGCCTACATGAACATGCGCCTGGAATGGGAAATGCGCCAGCATACCTTTGAACATATCCTGAAGCTGGACCAGTCGTTTTTCCATCGCTACACCACCGGCGACCTCGTCACCCGCCTGGTGGACGATATTTCCAACAAGATCTCCTGGTTCTCCTGCTCCGGCGTGTTCCGCTTCATACAATCCGTCTTTACGCTGATCGGCGCCGTCCTCATGATGCTGCTTTTGAACCGCTGGCTGACGCTGTGGGTGCTGGCGCCCGCCCCGCTGCTTTTGGCCGCCTCCATTAAAACAGGGCGCAAGCTGGAAGCGCGCTACGACGCGCTGCAGAAGACCATCTCCCTGATATACGATTTCCTTGAAACCTGCTTCACCGGGATAAAACTGATAAAGGCGAACGCCAAGGAAAACGCCCAGGGCGTCTTTTTCTCGGGCGTTGCGGACGCTCAGGCAGACGCCGAAATTTCCGTGGCAAGGCTGGACATCGTGTTCTCGTATTTCTACCACTCCGCGAATTTCATTTCTATTTCAATGGTGTTCCTGGCCGGGGGCCTGATGGTCATAAGCGGCAAGGCCAGTCTCGGGGATTTGATCGCCTTCTATTTTTACGCGGGCATGATAATGATGCCGCTGATGGATATAAGCCAGTTTTTCGTCTCAGGCAACAGGGCCGGCGCTTCCATAAAACGAGTGGACGAACTGCTGCAGGCGAAATCCGCCGTAAAGAAGCCGGCCTCGCCCGCGCCCGCCCCGGCCCGCGTTGAGACGGTGCAATCCCACGGCGTTTCGGTGGTGGTGGGCAAGGACGGCGTTCATCTGCTTAAGGGGATATCTTTCCGGGCGAAGTCCGGCCAGCTTATCTCGGTAGTGGGCAAGATAGGCTCGGGCAAAAGCAGCCTTCTCGCCGTGCTGACGCGTTTCTCCGAATTTTCGGCGGGGGAGATATTCCTGAACGGCATTGATATCCGCAAATTCACGCCGGCGGCCATAAGGGAGCGCATAGGCCTGGTCACCCAGGACCCGTTCATTATGACGGACACGGTGCTGAACAATATAACCCTGGGCCGGGAGAATATTCCGGAGGGGGCCGTTGCTGCCGCGATACGCGTCTCCCAGCTTAAACACGATATTTCAAAGCTGCCTAAGGGCCTGGAGACTTTTGTGGGAACGCGCGGCTTCGCGCTTTCCGGCGGGCAGAAACAGCGCGTGGCTGTCGCGCGGGCCCTGCTGACGCGGCCGGAGATGCTCCTGCTGGACGACGCAACGAGCGCGATGGACGCGCAGACCGAAGATAATTTCTGGCATGATTTCCGCAAAGAGCTGCCGGACGCCATCTGCCTGATAGTGACCCACCGGGTGAAGACGATAGAACATTCGGATCTCATTCTGACGCTGGACGAGGGCCGTCTGGCGGAGAAAGGGACCCACGCCGAGCTGATGGCCCTGAACGGCCTCTACAAGCAGATATACGAACGCCAAAAGCTGGAAGAAGAACTGAAAAACCGCTAGCCCGGCTTGAATTTGTTTTGGTAGGCTATCAGGGTGTTGATCAGCAGGGCCGCCACGGTCATGCGCCCCACCCCGCCGGGGACCGGCGTGATCCAGGAACATTTCTTTGAAACGTTCTCAAAATCCACATCCCCGACGATCCCGCCGTTCTCAAGGCGGTTTATTCCCACATCGATCAGGACCACTCCCTCCTTGACCATATCCCCGGTAATGAATCCGGGAATGCCGACCGCCACGATCACGATGTCCGCGCGGCGGGTCTCATCCAGCAGCAGTTCCCGCGGGGTTTCAATGTGCGTCAGCGTCACGGTGGCATTGCCGATGTCAAAATCATTTGACAGCATGATAGAGATCGGTTTGCCTACGATATTGGAACGGCCGATGACCACGCAATGCTTCCCCCTGGTCGGGATCTCATAGAACTGCAGCAGCTTGCAGATGCCGTAGGCCGTGGCCGGGCGGAAGGCCTTCTGCCCCAGGGTCATGCGTCCGAAATTGGCGGGGTGGAACCCGTCAATGTCTTTTTCCGGGGCGATAGCATTGATGATGTTCTGCTTGTCGATATGCTTCGGGACCGGCAATTGCACGATCAGCCCGTCGGTCCCAGCATCGTTGTTGACATCCCAGATCCGCGCCAGCAGTTCCGCCTCGGCGATTTTCTCGGGCAGGCGGACCAGTTCTCCGTCAAAACCGGCTTTCCGGCAGGAGGCGAGCTTGGACTTGACGTAGGACTCGCTGGGGGCATGGCTGCCCGCCAGGATAATGGTCATATGCGGCTTGCGCAGGCCGGCCGCCGTATAACCAGCCACTTTTCCGGCTATGTCGGCAACCAGATGATCGGCGCATTTTTTGCCGTCCAGCAACTTCATCTGCATAAGCTCCTCCGCATAAGACATTTTCCCTACATCTATGATAACAAAAAAACTTTCCGCATGCACTCTTGCCAGACTGCTTTCCATTTGCTATGAAATAACATGGGAAAAGAAGCGGAACGGCGATTTAAGATGAAAAAAGGTTTTATTTTATTTATTCTAGGATTGTTGCCGTTGGCCGGGTGCGGCGGGGGCGGAGAGCGGGCGCCTGTGCGGCCGCGGAACGCGCTGCCTGTGCCGATAGTGAGGCAGTCGAACAACTACACCTGCGGCACGGCGGCGCTTCTAGCCGTGCTGTATTACTGGCAGGTTTATGACGGCAATGAGAGCGGACTTTTGAGCGTGACCGACACCACTGCCGCCGAAGGCACCCCGCCGAAGGGGATCGTTAAGGGCGCGCAGAAATACGGCCTGGCGGCCTATTATAAGGAAATGGTTACGATTGACGGGTTACGGACGGCGCTGGGCGGGGGAGAGACTGTTATTCTCGATATCCAGGCCTGGCCCGACAAACCGAAGGAAATGCCGTGGGTGCAGAGACGCGAGGACGGGCATTACGTCGTGCTGACGGCTATGGACGTAGAATACGCGTATTTTATGGACCC
>JACQYT010000125.1 GCA_016208085.1 Elusimicrobiota bacterium
ACCGCATCCGCATAGGCCACAACACCCGCGCCTCCTTTGTTCAGTCCTTTTTGGTCATCACGCATCCCTGCTTTCTTGGCGTCGGTGAGCACTCGTTCACGCGCCTCATTCACCATATCGCTGAACGTCGTCAGGGCGACGAGTTGGCGTCGAGTGAAGAGGTCGGCGTGTTTTGTCATCCCGTAGAGCTGGACTCTGAAGCCCAGAGCCTGCCTGGGCAGATCTGTATCAGGAACCGAAGCTGGTTTTGCCTTCAGCGCGACGGATGCGTGTTCCTCAGTGGGCGCTACATATACGCGTCCGCCCTTGCCTTCTGCCACGATGGCCATGAGCTGGGCGCTCATCCTGCCGGCCTTGCCTTCAGCCCGGACATGATCGAAGGGAACCGGAGTCTTGCAGACGATACACTGTGCACCCCGGCGGTTCACTGTACCCTCGGGTGGACATCCCTTTCCTGAGCCCACTTCAAAACGGACTGTCTTATGCTTCTTGTCAATGACCAGTTCCACCCACGCCTGCTTGTCTTTTTTTGTTGAGAGCCAAAACGACCGCACCAAAGGCATTTGAGCGCCACAGGCCGGATTTGGGCATTTCACCGTGCGAGCCCAGAGCCATGCGATTACAGCCGCTTCATCTCCCCCATTTTCTTTCGGTAATTTTATTTTTGGATATAGGTGGCCGATACGTTTCTCGGCTTCGTCCCGCATCCATTGCCCATAATACCGTATGTCTTCAGCCAGCCCGGTAGCTCCTTTCCATTCACGCGCAATTAACTGCTCTTCCTGGTCCGGATGTATTGGAGGCTGGTTTGCGAACTTTGGTGGAATCTCTATCAGGGCTTTGGTGATGAGTACCGCGACCGGGTTGAGATCGCTGCCGTGCGCTTCCAAACCGAGCCGCTGGGCCTCCAGCGGAATTGACCCTCCGCCGCAAAATGGGTCTAAAACCGGAGGAGGTTTTCCACCTGTGGACTTTTGAATTTCTTCCCGCGCAGCCTTTAATATTTCCTCATTATTGGAGTTTTCCCATTTAACCAAATCTTCAATAATGCGAAAGAGACGCTGTCGCTCCTTTTCCTGAGACTCCTCCGTGGGAAACCTGTCAGGATGGCTGGAAGGGTCATCTACCAGTGAAGCAAATAAAACGGCCCGGCATGTTGCCAGAGGACGTCGTGCCCACCATAAATGAAGCGTTGAAGGATGCCCATGGCGTATGGATTTTTCCCGGGCCGATTCGCGGTTAATCGCTTCAAGCGGCAGCGCCACCTCAATCAATTTTTTCTTAAAATTTGCGCTCATTTTTGCTCCGTTCAACTCCCTGCGGGACTACTTCGTTGCCCCGCCACAAGCCTGCCAAGAACCGCCAGACATCGCCGGAGGCTGTCCGATACTTTAGCGGCTTGTTCTGGTCTCCAACCCATCTTTCTGTTAGAAACAAACTCAATGAGTCTTGAAGTATAAGCGGGACCGACCATGCGTCCGCTTTCAGGTCTAGGAACCATGTCCTTGTGAATCTCACTTTGCCCTGATTTTGCCGGCAGGATTTGGCAGCCAGGCTGCTTTCAAAGGCGGCGCGCATTCAGCTTCGTGATTTAAGTCAACGAGGGCAAGCCACGGCGAGAAACGAGCCGCCATGTTATAGCCGTTTATCCTGTTACGTACTGAAGATTTTCCATTTTTGCCGTACACAGGCCCGCTTTCAGCCCCGACTTGCAGGATTAATCGTTTAACAACGGCTTCATCAAGAAGTCCTTCCACTGCCGCGGATATAACTAAGGGGGATAAAGTGGCCATTCACAGATCCCCAAAAAGAAGTAATTGTTCTGCTTCTTTGGGCCGTGTCATAGGTATAACTGCCTCAGCAATGGTCAATCCTCCATTTAGCAGTTGTTTGATTTCTTCAGAGTTGTCAGCCGACCGTACCATTGTGCCATTGCGGCTTGGTTGCAGCAAAAGCGTTTCATCCAAACCGATGCCATCATCCCGAAGGAGGTCGGAAGAATGCGTGCTGATTAAAATTTGCCGGTTTAAGCGCCGTTGGATTCTGGCAAACACTTGCGGAAGAACCCTGACAACTTCCGGATGAAGCGATAGTTCAGGCTCCTCAAGCAAAAGAGGTCCGCTTCCATCCAGAGCCGCCCAGAGAAGTCCCATTAAACGCAGAGTTCCATCTGAAAATTGGTCCTCCTGTTGCCATGCGCCCCGGGGACGCCAATGTTCGTATTTACCCCTGAGGTGTGGAACACCTGTGGCAGGATCACGGATGAGTTCTATTTTCACAAGCTGAGGCACTGCAACGCTAAGAGCGTTTCCAATGCGCCTCAACCTGGCTTTTTGCGTCTTTTCAGGGGTCCGGGCTACTTGCTCCAAAAAATCGCCACCATAAGGGTCATTTTTTTGACCCAAAGAACGATTCGGTTCGCGAACCAGTTGCGGAACAATGTGGAGATAGTGAACAGACTCAAAGAAATCAGCAATATCCCGAAACTCTTGATTCACGTTCATTTGCTGGAGGTATGTTTGAGTCAACCGTTCCGGGTCTTTTTTATCTTCTTCAAGAGGTCTGTCGAAGAGAATGGAACCCTGTCGGGTAATTTTTTCTTTTTTGACCACCGGCCTTTGGCGATTATCCTGAGAAAAGTGTAATTCGTATTGCCATTGCGGCGATTGTCCGTTATTGCCCAATTGCACATGTATAACAACATCTGGATACCTTCGGGCAGACAGGCAGCGTAATCGCGATACACCGCCGCGCTTTATCACAGCTTGCTGAAATCCCCCTCCTACTGCAACGATATCATGGAGGAATCGGAAGACATCCAGGAAATTAGATTTTCCCGAAGCATTTGGCCCCACCAAAAAAGCCCTGCTCTGCAATTGGACATCCGTGGCAAGGAAATTACGCCAGTTTTCCATGCGAACTTGTATAAACCGCAATGCCTTTTTGCTTTGTTCTTTCATCTCAGCTCCTTTGCTAGCCTATGGCTGTGCCGTAACAGGGGCTATGCCCTTCAGACGGCCCAGACCAACCAGAGTTCCCAAATCATAATTTACGCTTGTTACGCCGAAATCCGGTTCCTTCTGGAATGGCTGCCGTATATAAACGGGTTCTTTGGCAATATCGCCGTCCACCTCTACAATGGCCAGAATGAAACTTTCCGGTTTGTTGAGAGCGGTCAGAATCTCGTTTTTTGTGATTGTAACGGTCTGGGCTCCTATAGCCCTGCCTTTTACCTCAATAAAAAGCAGATGGCCGTCATTCGTTTTGGATTCAATGTCGTAACCCAGTTTTTCGCCGCTGATGTCGCGGGGTTGTCTCCCGGAACGCCGTTCTGTAGCCATGACGGCCTGCATCGCCAAATCCTCTACCTTATCCCGTTCCCTGCTAAACAGTGCCGGCTCGCCGGTTCTTTGGCCTTTCAATCTTTCCAGCAACCCGGCAGGAATAACGAGAGCGCCTCCGGTGACAACCGCAGGCTTTGGCGAAAGCTGCCGCTCCTGTTCCAGTTCCATCAGCCGCTTTTGCAGGCGGGCTTGCAGTTCATCAGCGCGGTGTCTGGCCTTGGCGGAATTGATTCGTGCGTTTGCCTGTCCAGAGCGTTCCTGTTCTTTGAGTTCCTCCGCCCTGTGATCCCAGTAGTTGATTTCCTTTGTCAACCTGTCCTTGACGGCCGCCACGGTCTTTGCCACAAGAGTTTCCTTAAACTTTCGGATGTTTTCCAAATGTCCTGGAACGATATGTTCTATGGCATGAGAGAGAGCTTTGTTTTCCAAATCTCTGCTAAGCCAGGAATCCTTAATGTGCGGTTCTATCAGTTTTCTTTCTTCGTCCGTCATCTGGCGATAATCCAGGTAGGGCGCGTAACCAGCCGTTTTGGCATGGCCGTTTTCATCCATCTCTACGAATTGCATCTCTCTGGAAACAATCCTTCGTTTTCCGGCTCGGTCGATCCTGGCATCCTGGATTTCATGTTCAAGATAACACAGAAAGCGGGAATTTTCTCCGGTGTCGTTCGGGTCCACCAGGATTGAGCCACGCTTCATGAGATCGCGGTACCGTTCCAGAACGAGATCGGTAGTGGCGTCAAGAAGCGGATGTCCCGGACAGGTGAAAGCGGCCGGAGGTTTACCGGGGACAGTGATGAGTTCCTTGTAAAAAGTGACCCTTTCGTACCGTTCCAGTACCGGCGCTCCGGCGCCTATCTGCCTGTCCCTGTTTCTTATGATGGCAGGCACATATGTAATCTCGTAGCGCCTGGGTTCCCGTTCCCGGATGCTTCCGCCAAGAAGCTTGAATGCTTCAATAAAAAACGAGGAAATGAAATGAGGCTGCAGCCGCCGGGCCTCAGCCCGCTCCAGGTCTTCCCTGATGCGCAGGACAGCCCTTGCATCCAGCACGTTATGGGCCAGCGCCCGCTCTTTAAGAAGCTGGATAACACGGTTTCTTTCCAGAGCATTGTCAACCACCTTGAACAACCTTTCCTTGACTTCGGGACTATCCCCGTAGCGGATGGCTTCCACAAGCAAATCACGGAGTCGTCTTTCCTGGAAAATTTTCCCGAGTATGTCAAAAACCTGTCCGCCTAATGCTTTGCGCTCTTCTTCTATCTTTTTGAGCAGCCTGTCAAAAACTTCCCCCTCTCTGGTCTCATGCGCTACCAGATTCCATAAATGACAGACCTCGGTCTGCCCTATGCGGTGGATGCGACCGAATCTCTGCTCTATGCGGTTGGGATTCCAGGGCAGGTCGTAGTTGACCATGAGGTGGGAGCGCTGGAGGTTTATGCCCTCGCCCGCGGCATCGGTGGCTACCAGGACGTGAACGTTCTTGTCCTGCATGAAAACTTCCTGGGCTTTTCTGCGCTCTTCCCGTCCCATGGAGCCGTGAATCTGGACTATGGTTTCCGGTTTGCCGAGCAGGGTTTTGATTCTTTCTACCAGATAATTGAGCGTATCCCTGTGTTCCGTGAAAACGACCAGTTTTCTGCGATATCCCTGTAAATCGAACATCTCAGGAGTGTTCTGGAGCAGTTTGGACAATTCATCCCATTTCCTGTCCGTTTTACCGCGACGAACCTGCATGGCCAATTCTTCGAGGCGTTTCAATGCGGCGATTTCCGCTTCAAGTTCCTGGATTGTGCGGGCCGCTGATGCCTGGTCAACGACTTCTTCTTCAGCGGCCTCGACTTCGGAACCCGGGGCATCGTCAAGTTCCTCTATTTCCTCTTGCGTGAACTCCGGCAAGCCGCGAGTGGTATCTATGCCGATTTCCGCCCCGCGCTTGAGCAGCTTCTCTTCTCGCAGCTTCTTTTCCAGACGTTCCTTTCTCCTGCGCAGGGATTGGTATATGGCCTCGGGAGAAGAGGCTAATCTGCGTTGAAGTATCGTCAACGCAAAACCGACCATGTTGCCCCTGCGTCCCTCGCCTTCCTGTGTGAGGCGTTCCGCCCGGTTCATCTCATCGCGGACATAATTTGTCACATCGGCATACAACTTGGTCTCAGGATCGGACAAGCTGTAGTTGACCGTGTATGCCCATCTTTCCGTGAAAAGGGGCGTTCCATCGAATTTTAGAAGTCCTTCCTTCGTCACGCGGCGCATCAAATCGGAAACGTCCACTACATGAACGCCATCGCGGAAACGACCCTCGAAACGGTCGGTGTCCAGAAGGGCCATGAAAAGCTGGAAATCTTCTTCTTTCCCATTATGCGGGGTGGCGGTCATCAAGAGAAGATGACGGGTGACCTGTCCCAGCAGTTTTCCCAGTTTATAACGTTTGGTTTCCTTCACTTCGCTGCCGAAAAACGAAGCCGACATCTTGTGGGCCTCGTCCACAACTATCATGTCCCAATCCGTACTCTCGATCCTGGCCATAATATCCTCGTCACGGCTCATCAGATCAAGGCGGCTTATGACCAGATTTTTCTCGGCATAGGGATTGCCCGTTCTTGAAGATTCAATTTCAGAACGCCCGACC
>JACQYT010000131.1 GCA_016208085.1 Elusimicrobiota bacterium
CGCGAAGTAACAAAGCAAAACAAAAGCCAGCCGGTTTTGTAAAAAAACGCGCCGTGCCTGAGGTGGGGAATCTTAAACCGCTGTAGATATGGGGATTATACTACTGCCGAAATCTGAGGAACTTCCCACTGCTGCTTCCAGGTTAAACCGGCTTTTCCAGGTATTTGATGAAGGCCAGCGTTTCGCCGAACAGGTCCGTGACAGCCGCCGCAAAACCCTGCCGCCCGTCCAGAAATCCCGCCTTTATGAAATAATTGGCGAAGAACCTGCGCGCGCCCCTGAAAACAGGGAAAGGCTTCCCTTCCCCGCGGAATTTTCCGGCTTTCAGCGAGGAATAAAAATCTATTTTTCTGACGACGTCTGCGGCGTCGGCATAAGGATAATGTTCAAGCGGAGCCGTAAGACGTCCCACCTCGCCCCGGACCGAGAGTCGTTCATGCACGTCCCTGCACGGAAAAGAGGCGCTGCCTTTTTTAAACAGCCTCAACTGCTCATCCGGGTATTTGCCGCCGTGCTCAAGCCAGCGGCCGAAATAATGGTTTCTGCGCGGCAGCAGAAAAGCGGAAAACGCCCCGGGAGTATCCAGCGTTCCTTTTATCTCGTCCCTGAGCGCGTCCGTGACGGCTTCATCCGGGTCAAGGTATAAGATCCAGTCCCCGGAACATTTGTCTATGCCGAACTGTTTATTGGCGTTCAGGTTCGGGTCGTTTTCCCTGGAAAAGACCTTATCCGTATAGCGGCGGGCGGCCTGCGCGGTGCCGTCCGAACTGGCGCAGTCTATAAAGACCAGTTCATCGGCCCATTTAACGCTCTCCAGACACCGGGGCAGGATCTTCTCCTCGTTGTGCCCCATTACGGAAACCGAGATTTTCGCCATACCTAATTATATAAAATGAAGGGGGATTTAACCCCGTGTCTGAATCGCAGGTGTAGGCCTTTCGGCCCGGGCATCCTTGGGCCTTTAGGCCTTTCATTATGCGCGGTTTTGATTTATAATTATTCAGAGGAGAATGGTGAATGGTTAAACTCATCGCGCTTTTGTCCTGCCTCGGGTTCAGCGTGAATTCTTACGCCGACGATGGAAAATCCGTCGTCTTCGCCGGCGCTCAATATCCGCTTAAAATAACGCTTTCGCCCGGTGAAAAGCCCGGCGGCGTGATATACGAATCCGCCTTGAGCGAACCCATGCGCTTCGGCTATGACACCGTGCTGATGCAGGGTGAAATGCCGGACCCTGGGATTAAGCTCGAGATATGGGTCAAAAGCAGGTCTATCTTCAAAGATTACGACCGGTACCGGGAAAACGTTTTTAAGCGTTTTCCCAACGGCAGGTTCTGGGCCAGGTTCGCCGTCGCCGCGACTAAACAGCCTCTTAAACTGGTCATAAGGTCCGACGGGACCAAGGCCGTCCATATTTTTACGGTCTACGAATTTGAGGCTATCAGCGAAGCTTCGCTGAAGGAACCCATAGATCCGGCGGCTCCGCCCGTGGACTTGCAAGACGACCCGACATTTTCCATAGCGCAGGACGTCCCGTTCGCGGTGATCAGACGCGAGGCCTGGGCAGCCGCGCCGCCGAAAGAGCCTTATATCCGGCATGCCCCGCGGCTGTTCACGCTGCACCACACGGCGGGACGCTATCCGAAAAATTACGGGGAAGCCGTTTCCGAGATACAGTTTATACAGGACTATCACCAGAACGGCCGCGGCTGGATAGATATCGGCTATCATTTTCTGATAGACCCGCAGGGGAATATTCTTGAGGGCCGCCCTATGCACGCAGTCGGCGCGCACGTTCTTAACAGGAACACCGGCAATATCGGCATTTCCTTCATGGGCAATTATCACCCTCCCGCTTCAGATGAGCCGGATCAAAAGGCGCTTGACTCGTTCACCCGGGTCGGAAGTTACATCAAGGACAATTACAGCATAACCGTCAGCAGTTTTTACGCCCACAGGGAAATAGGCGCCACCGACTGCCCCGGGGACCTGCTTTACGCCAGGCTGCCCGCCCTCAAGGAGATGATCTTCCCCCAGGCCGCGGCCGCGGAAATCATGGATTTCAATTCTTACTTTTGGGAACCGCCGGCGCCGGCCGAAGGACCGCCGGCCTTCCGCCAGCTCCGGAAAATAGGCAATTAGTTCTACAGCCGCACTTTACCAATGACCGACTTGCTTATGCTTTACGAGAGAAAGTGCGGCTGTAGAATTAGACAACTAGGGAATTTGTATTTCGTTTCTTATAAGGTCTCGGCGGGTTTCACGGCGGCGTATCAGGCGCCAGGAACGGGGGCCTGTTATCAGGACTTCGGCGGCCCTGGGCCTGGAATTATACTGCGAGCTCATGGAAAATCCGTAAGCCCCGGCTGAGAGTATCAGGAGCAGCCCGCCCCGGCGGGGCAGAGGCAGTCTGGCCTCCCGGGCCAGGAAATCCCCGCTTTCGCATACGGGGCCGGTGACATCGAATTTCACGTCCGGCCCTTTCCTTTTTTCCAGCGCGGTGACCGGGTGTCTTGCTCCGTATAAGGCGGGCCTTATAAAATCATTCATGGCGCCGTCGGTGATAATATAGTTTTTTGCGCCGCTTGTTTTTCTGTAAAGCGTCTTTACGACCAGCGCGCCGGCGGAAGCCACAAGGGATCTTCCGGGCTCCAGGATCAGCCGCAGGTCCTTCAATCCATTCAGCTCCCTGTGTACGGCTCCTGCAAGAAGCGCGGGAGGAAGCATCCCGCCTCCTTCTTTGACCCCCCACCCGCCGCCTATATCAATATAACTCAGTTTGACGCCTTTCTGCTCCAGGGACCCTATGAATTTTCCTGCCGCGGACAGAGCCAGGAGGTAAGGCTTCGGCGAATATATCTGGGAGCCCAGATGGAAGTGAAGCCCCACCGCCCTTAGATGCCTGGAAGCCGCAACGATTGCGTAGAGCCTGCCGGCTTCGCTGAAAGTTACCCCAAATTTGGTCCCAAGCGTGCCGGTAGTTATGAATTTATGAGTATGCGGGTCCACATCAGGATTAATGCGCACCGACACGGGCGCTTTTACTTTCATCCCGGCGGCGGCCGCCTCCACCGCGCGCAGTTCTTCCAGAGACTCGACGTTTATGAAGAGCAAACCGGAGCGGAGCGCATAAGAGATCTCTTGGGCGGTCTTGCCCACCCCGGAAAATATTATTTTGCCCGGCTCAAAGCCGGCTTTAAGCGCCCTGTAAAGCTCGCCGCCGCTGACCACATCGGCCCCCGCCCCGTTTTTCGCAAGCAAACCGGCGACGGCGCCGTTTGAATTTGCTTTCATGGCGTAGCAAAACAGCGGTTCAAGAGCGGAAAAAGCTTTTTTGTAGGAATTGAGATTTTGGAGTATTTTTTTTTGGGAGTAAATGTAGACCGGTGTCCCGGTCCTGCGGACTATCCGTTTAACAAGTTCAGGTGGAAAGATGTTCGGCATATATAAATTTTTAAGCCGCCCGGCTTTCAGAGCGGCTTATTTAAATTATTGGATTTTTACCCTCCACCCTATACCCTGTTTTTGCGCGGGGAGGGACCTGTTCGCAGCCTGAATTGTGTACGTCCGCCTTCGGCGGACTCCCACCCGAACCCTCTTTTCGGAAGTGAGGGTTATCGCCCTCCCCGCTTCGCCAGTGTACCAACTTTCGCTTTTGAGTTATTGCGCGGGGAGGGACTCGAACCCTCAAGCCGTTAGGCATACGCCCCTCAAACGTACGTGTCTACCAGTTCCACCACCCGCGCCTTTGTCGCACCCTTCACGCTTCGCGTTCAGGGCGGTTTAACGCATTCCGCCCGGCCTCATATGGAAATCGGCCGGGTGCTCCCGGAGGGGGACTCTGTCCCCCTTCCGCGCTTGCTTCCTTCGCCGGAGACTCAGTCGCTGCGCTGAACCCCCTGAAGATGTCCGGCGGGCTTTTGCTAAGGTAACGCCCGCCGCTTATCGCACCCTTCACTAATAGGATATTGTATAAATTTTTACTGTAAACGGCAAAATGTTAGAATATCCGTATGGAACACTACCTGGAACTTTTCACGGCCCTGGTTTTCCTGCTGATGAACGCTTTCTTTGTGCTGGCCGAATTCGCTCTCGTCAAGGTCAGATTCACGCGCCTGGAAGAGCTTGCGGCTAAAGGCAACCCGGCCGCCCAGACGGCAAAGGAGGCCGTCCAGCACATGGACGGCTATCTTGCGGCCATCCAGCTGGGAATAACCATGGCAAGCCTGGGACTCGGCTGGATCGGCGAACCCGCGCTGGCGCGCATAATGGAACCTTTATGGCGCGGCATGGGCATCGAGTTTTTCCACGCCGTTTCTTATTCCGTTTCTTTCGCCACAGCTTTCCTGATAATAACCGCCATGCACGTCATCCTGGGCGAGCAGGTCCCGAAATACATGGCCATCCTCACCCCGGAAAAGACCATCCTGTGGCTGGCCCTCCCGCTGAAAATATTTTACCGGTCCACTTATTACCCCATGCTGCTGATAAACAATAGTTCAAACTTTATACTCCGGCTTTTCCGCGTAAAGGCCGGCGAAAGCGAGCTTCTCCACTCCGAAGAGGAACTCCGCATGATCCTGGGACAGTCGCAGGAGCACGGCAGGCTCTCGTTGGGCCGGCTGATGATGTTTGAAAACCTCTTTGACTTCGGCAAGACCTATGTCAAGGAAATAATGACGCCGAAAAGCGCCATCGCCTGCATTTTGCCGGCGCGGCCCTGGGCGGAGAACCTGGCGGTAATACGGGAAAAGAAATATTCCAGGTATCCTCTCGCTCACACCGGGCCCGATGATATTTTCGGTTTTGTCCATTTCAAGGACCTCGCGCTGGATTTTCTCAATTGCTCCGCAAAATACGAAAGTCCCGACCTCGCCGGGCTGAAAAGAGAAATTCACTCGATCTCGGAAGACGTGACCGTCGAAAAGGCGCTGCGTGAATTCCAGGAAAGGCGCATTCACCTGGCCCTGACCAGGGCCCAGAAAGGAGCGGTCACCGGCCTGCTTACCCTGGAGGATATCGTTGAGGAACTTACCGGGGAACTGCGCGATGAATTTGAACAGCCGCCGCGGCTGACCCTAAGCCGGCTACTGGTCAAAGAAGGGTGCGCGCTGGACCTCAAAGAAACTTCAAGGTTTGAGGCCATCCGCGAAGTGCTGGAAAACCTCCATACCGCGGCCCCGTCATTTGACAAGGAGGAAGCTTTCAAGGCGATCATCAAGAGAGAGAACAATTTTTCCACGGCGCTCGGCCATCAGACCGCCTTTCCGCACGCAAGGCTCCAGGACCTTTCCCGGCCCCTTGTGGCGGCGGGAAAAAGCCGGGAGGGGATCTTTTTCCCTTCTCCGGACAACCAGCGGGTAAAAATAATGTTCCTTATCCTGACCCCGTTCAACGAGCCAACGATCCAGTTGAACATACTAGCCCAGTTGTCGGGCCTGATCTCAAACCTTACCCTGCGCAAACGCCTGTTTTCCGCCAAAACCCCCGAAAACCTCATAGACATCATCAGGACCTTTGAAAACAAGGTGATGAAGTAAGGGCGTAGGGGACTCCCGCCAAACAGCCGCTTTTTTTGATATGATACCCTTATGTTTCCTACAATATGCTAACACGAAGAACCCGGATTAATTCCACACCCGATATTATTGATACTCCCACCGAGCCCAGGTAGACAAATACCGCGAGAATCGAAGCTGTTATAAAGAATATACGCCAAAAACGCAGCCTGGCTAGCCTGGATTTCCACGGCGCGAAATTAGCCTAACAAAACCAGCCATTGGCGGTTTGGCCGTCGGCGGACGTGCTCTTTTCCCCGTCGGGGCCACCAAAAATCCTCCAGAACGCCAGATTTACAGATTAGATTATGTAGTGCTCTTATAGAGTCTATTGCGGTCTCTTATCCCGCTTCTCGCTTTCATTACCGGCGCCATACCCCTTGATTATAAATCTGTTCTCCAACGAAGAAGGTCACACCGCAGTTAACG
>JACQYT010000068.1 GCA_016208085.1 Elusimicrobiota bacterium
ATTCAACCACAGGCAATGCCACTGCCTGGAATCCGAGTGCCGGCGGCTACAACGTTAGCCTCCTTGCTGTAAGCGGGTCTAATATCTATGCAGTGGGAGATTTTGTGTCCTTGCGGTAAGCGCCCCCTGACTTTCCCGCCGGCGGCTTGATATCCTCCCCGCGTTGCCCCCAGGGGCGGCAGGGAGGAGTAATGAAAGGTACAAGGTCTGGAGTTTGGTCTGCACAAGCACGTAGGGTGCAGGAGCAATTCAAGAGCTGGCGTAAGAGCAAGAGAGGGGGCGATCGGATCCCTGAACCGCTGTGGGCCGCAGCGGCAAAGCTCTGTGAGCGCCACGGCGTTAGCCGCGTTTCGCACTGGCTGCGGTTGAACCACACCGCTCTTCGCGATCGCACAGAGAACAAAAATAGGCGGCAAGGTCCTGCAAAGGGGGCGCCGGCATTTGTCGAGTGGGTGTCAACAGCGCCGGCGGAGATGTCTTCCTCAGAGGCCGAGTATGTTCTTGAGCTCGACGGGGCGCCGGGTCCGAACCTACGCCTTCGTGTGCGGGGCGCGAAGATAGCCGAGATCGCCACGCTGGCAAGGCTGCTGCGAAGGGAACACGAGTGATTCAGCTGACCCCGCAGATGCGCATCCTCGTGGCCGTCAATCCCACGGATTTTCGCCGAGGCATTGACGGCTTGTGCCGGCTCTGTAAACAAGAGCTTAAAGTGGACGTGTTCAGCGGGTGCCTCTTTGTCTTTAGAAACCGGCGCGCGACCTCGGTTAAGATTCTGGTTTACGACGGCCAAGGTTTCTGGCTTTGCCACAAACGCCTATCAGCGGGACGCTTTCGTTTTTGGCCGGCAGCCTACGCCAAGAATACGTGGCCCTTGGAAGCGCACGAGCTGGGGGTACTCTTGGCGTGTGGAAACCCCATGGCGGCCAAAGGGGCGCCGCCGTGGCGGCGCGTCAACGCCGGCTCCTCGAGTGAATCCTTAAACCTAAAATAATCGCCCCACCCACCCTTCTTTTGGTGTTTCTTTTTCTTCTTCTTGCGTTCCGACCTCGTTTTTGATACTTTTTCACCATGGAAGCCAAAGGGATCCTCAAGTACCGCGGCCGTATCGTTACAGAAGCGGACATTTTATTCATTAAGAATTTGCTTGCCAGTCGCCCCATGGCGAGCCGGCACGCGCTCTCAAAACTTCTGTGCCAGGCGTGGGGGTGGAGACAGGCTAACGGAGCTCTTTGTGACGTAATCTGCCGCGGCCTGATGCTGGCCCTTCATCGAGCCGGCTTTATTACGCTGCCGCCTGTGCGCCGGGTTTGCGTGAACAATATCGTGCGACACGGCAAACCGCCCCGGATGGCCGTGGACACCTCTCTGGTCGAGGCCGCCCTTAAGGAAGTGCTGCCCCTTGAGTTTCAGCAGGTGCGCGGCTTGGCAGCGCAGGAAAAACTTTTTGACAGCCTCATCGAACACTATCACTACCTGGGATACACCCGCCCCGTGGGAGAACATCTCAAATACCTGGTCTTATCGAAAGGCCGTCCGTTGGCCTGCCTGGCTTTTTCCTCAGCCGCCCGTCACTTAGGGCCCCGAGACCGCTTCATCGGTTGGTCGCCTGAGGCCCGGCGCTCGAACATCCGTTTCATCGCCTACAACCCGCGCTTTCTGATCCCTGGCTGGGTCGAGGTTCGCTACTTGGCCTCGCATGTGCTCTCACGGGTGGCGCGGATGCTGCCCGATGAGTGGTCTCGCCTCTACGGTCATCCGGTGCATTTCCTCGAAACTTTCGTTGATTGTGAAAAATTTAAAGGCACTTGTTATCGCGCCGCGAACTGGCAATTTATGGGACAAACAACAGGCCGTGGCAAGGACGATCAAACTCACAAGCCCAACCGCTCGATCAAAGACGTTTGGGGCTATCCCCTAACCCCGCGCTTCCGCGAGCTTCTCTGTAAGGCCGGATGAAACAAAAGTTGAGCCGAGTTAATCTAACCCATCAAGAGATCGAGAAAGCTCTGGCCCAGGCTAAAGCCGCGCTGGCGCCGGAGCAATTTAACATTCTGGAAAATGTCGTTTATGCCTATCTGAACCTCTTGCGTATCGTCGAGGATAAGGCCACAACGATCAAGCGGCTGCGGCGAATGCTCTTCGGGCCAACGAGCGAGAAGACCGAGCAACTCCTGGAGCAGGCGCTGGTCATGGCGAAGGGGAAAGCCCATAATGGCGACACTAAGACCCTCGAAGATAAAGCCAAACGCCCGCCAGTGGGACACGGCCGCAATGGCCACAATGCCTACTGGGGCGCCAAGACCGAGTTTGTCCCGCATCACAGCTTGAAGCCGGGAGACCGGTGCCCCGCGTGCCACAAAGGAAAAGTCTACGAGCAACGCAAGCGGCCAAAAATCCTGGTCAGGGTGACCGGCCAACCC
>JACQYT010000069.1 GCA_016208085.1 Elusimicrobiota bacterium
CTCCAATGTTTCAGCGGCCGATACGGCCAAGATAATATCAGCCAAAGTTACTCCGCACAAGATTATCCCCGGAGGCAAGATATGCGCCGAGGTTTCGCTGGCGAACACCGGGAATAATGTCTGGCGCAAAAATACCTACGGGGTTTTATTGCGCCTTAAAGATCCCTCAGATTCAGATAAAGTGATCTTGCAAACAGAATTTTATCCGGGCAAGACCGATTTAAAACCGCGGAAAGCGATAAAAATGAAAATAGATCTGCTCCTGCCCAAGAAAATCAGCGGCGAATTTTATTTTCGTGTTTCCGTTTATGTCAACAAGAAGGGCGTCGCTGGCGCCGGACCGTCGGAATCGCTTAAGGTTACGATCGCCCGGCCTCCAGTCCCCCAACCCCTCCCGGAACCGGCGATTGCCAAAAAATCCTTTGAATTTTCAAAAGAGACCACGAAAGAAACGGAAGAAAGCGCGCCTGCCCCGCGTAAAGAGTTCCCCCGCATAAGCGCCGTTAAACCGGGCATGAGACAGTTCACTTTCGGGGATTTGGACTGGGTTATGCGCCGCTACGGCAGGAATACAGCGCTCGCGCTGAACTGGAAAGATGTCAGCAAAGCGCAGATATATTGGAAGTCTCGGAAAATAGAGAGCGGATACGAAGAAAATCAATCTTATTTCTATTTTAGCAGTATGGGCGCGTTTAGCGGATATAATAATTATTATTATACAGAAACCGACGGCTATAGCTTCAGAATAGGGCGTTGGGAAAAGAGTTCCGGCTGGTACCTGGATTATGCTCATGAGTCTTACGAAGACTACTTATATTCGTACTCGTACGTGTATGAGTGGCCCACCACCTACTACTCTACCAACAAATCTTGTGATTATCTGTTTGAAAACGATATGATTTCGTTCTCTATGTTAACGCGCTATCCGTCAAAATTTTTTTCGCCATATGCCGGGGCGGGCTTATCCATTATACGTCATACAACCACGTTGGACTCTAATATCCGGCATTATGATTACATCAACCCAGAGTTAAGTTACATTGATTCAAGCAGGGGCCAGTTTTTAGAATGGCGATTACGGGTTTTTGTTCCGGTCGGGATTTCCCTGGTTTTTCCCGGTACCGGTTTCGGCCTACTCGGCGAGGCAAGATTTTTCCCTTTCAACAAGAGTGATACACAATTTGGCATTGAACGGCAATATAGGGTAGGGTTCACGCTGGCGCTGTAAAATAAAGGATTTTTGATAGCTGGTTTATGACATATCTTAAATGGAGGAAAAAATGAAATATAATAGTGTGATGCTTGGTCTGACAGTAGCCGCCGCCACGCTCTTAAGCGGGTGTGTGCGGATGAGCAAGAGTTATCCCATCAACAGGGTGGCGTCAGGAGTGGAGATCTTGCCGCTTCAGCGGCAGGAATACCAGATAATGGGGGATACCGAGGGCACAGCCTGCCAGAAATACCTGCTCGGTGGAAAACTGCCGTGGTTTTCAGGCGCGCCTGAAAAAACTCTGGGAATCCTGCCCGGCGCGCAGCCGGGGGCTTCCGGGAGCTTTCTTGTTTCACTGCCGATTGTCGGTTCGTTCTTTGCCGGGCAATCCGGCGCGGTGTCGGGCGTGGTGGATGAGGCGGTCTACGAAGCCTTAGACAGAGTTCCAGGGGCTGATGCGCTGATTTCCGTCAGGATAAAAATGTTTAAACAGACCCGTATCCCGCTATTTTACCATGAGGACTGCGCCACCGTAAAAGGAAAAGCTTTCCAGGTAAAAGTGGATGGAAAAGCGGAAACCAGAAACAAACCGGATGAGAATGAGTAAGACAACATCTGATCTGAATGGAGGGATATCACAGTTATGCCTTCAGGTAAAATAATAAGTAAAACAGCCGGTTTGTTGGCCGTCGCGGCCCTTGCGGGATGTGCCTCGTTCCAAATAGCCAGTAATCCCAATATAGACATAAATTCGGTGAAGAAAGTGGCGGTCATACCCTTCGCCGGAACCCCGTCCCAGGCCAGGGTCGCGGGGGAATGGGAGACGCTCCTCCTCTCCCTGGGCTACAAGGTAATTGAAAGAGGGAATATTAGCCTTATCCTGAAAGAGCAGGGGTTTTCAGCCTCAGGCCTTGTAAACCCGTCCGAAGCGCCGAAAATAGGCGGCATCCTGGGTGTTGAAGGCTTTATAATGGGCACGCCTAACTCCCGGAAACCGTATCATTCCTACGATATGACCGGAAAGCCGAAGATATCGGAGCCGCCGCCGACTTCAGTGAAATTGATAGAAGCCGAAACAGCAAGGGTGATATGGAATATTACAGGGAAAGAGGAAACCGGTGAAACCGTTTCGCTTTCACGCCGGGGAAACGCCGTTGGCGATGGTGTCAAATCAATGCTCCGCCGCACCCTCAAGTCCGCAAAGTGGAACAGTTTTCCCGCAGAGCGGTTCCAGGGGAATAATATCGGCGCGGTTCATGCAGCGTTTAATTCTCATATGTCCCGTCGCCGCGGGATACGCATCGGAATGTATCCATTTCAGGCCGGGACCAAAGAGTTGGGAAAGGAATGGGCCGACAAAATAGGCGGTGCGCTTTTGAAGTCCGGTTATGATGTGATAGAACGCGCGCAGGTGGAAAATGTTCTGGAGGAACAAAAAATATCCATGAGCGGCGCCATTCGCCCTGAGGATATGGCCAGGCTGGGGAAAATTGCCGGCTTGCAGGGTCTTGTTATGGGGTCGGTATATGGAGATCCCGCCTGTGCATACAGCGTAAAACTGGCAGACTCACAAACCGGGGAGCTCTATTGGAGCGCCTATGGGGAAGATTGCTCCGCGTCCGGACTCTCTGAATCTGTTTCCGCACTGCTGGAATAAGACGTCTTCAAAGAGAAAACCGCACAGAATGAAGATGAAGGGATACGTTGCGAGGGCCAAAAAGCGGTAAAGCGTCCAGGCCCCGCCCTGCATGGCGCCGGGCCAAAACAAAGGCAGGGATAACACGAGCGACACTGCTAACACCGCGCTTATCCGCCTGAACTCGTAAGGCACGCGGTAAATTTTCCGGCCTTGACAATGCCTGATTTTTGATGTACACTATAAATATGAAGTTTGAGTGGGATGATAAAAAAGCGCAGCGCAACGCCCTTAAGCATGGTATCAGCTTTGAGATGACAGCATTTGCTTTTGATGATCCTTACGCTTTAATAGTGGAAGACGAAAAACATTCCGCCTATGAGCGCAGGCAATGGTTGATTCTCCCGTAAAAAGTCGTTTTTTGGTCCAAAACTGTAGCGGCGGACGTAAGTCCGCTCAATAGGCGACTCACGTCGCCCGCTACAATTTCTAAACAAAATGAACTTTTTACGAATGAATCATGGTTGATCGGTAACTCCGGAGAAAATGTTTTGATAGTTGTGTTCACAATGCGCCTGCCGGAAGGAAATATAAGGATTATCAGCGCACGGCGGGCGAATCGCCGCGAAAGGAGGCTGTATGAAGAAAGCAAAGGAATTTGATTTTTCCAAAGCGCGCCGGGTCACGGCGCAGGAAACACTGGCTTTTAAAAAAGCCATCGAGAGGACTTTCCATATGAAGCGCCCTTCACGGGGACGTCCTCCAAAAGGCCTTGATAAATACCGGGATGTCCATATTCGGCTCCATCCCAAAGCGCTGGAATGGGCGCATACCCAGGCCAAACATCGCGGGATCGGCTACCAAACGTTTATCAACGAAATACTCCTGCATCGCGCGACCGGAGGCCGCTCTTATACTTCCTCCGGGCCGCACAAGCAGTAGGAAATGAGGAAATGGGCCAGCCACTATTTATATACTAATTTTCTCCGTCAATTCTTTCATGGTTGTTGAATTGTGCCGCTTCGCTCCACCCTACGCCTCTGCGGTGAAACTCTTTAACCCCAAGGCCTTCAACATACCCCTGCGCGCCGGCCTGATGAAAAACCTGGCGGAAAAGGATTCCAAGCCGGCCTTCACGTTCGGCACCGGGCTGAACCTGCTGTATATGCATCTTGACGTTTCAGGCGTGGTTTCAAGCGAGAGGACCCGGATAGACGACAGCGAATTTCCGACAAAGGTCGGCCTCGCCGGCAGCTTCGGGCTGCTGTTCTAAGACGCGGATTAACGCAGATACAGGGCAGATAGTAACAGATGAACAGCCTCGTTTTTTCAAGCGGGGCTGTTTTTTTATTCCAAAAGGGAAAACCGCCGCATCGGCTAAAATCCCCCTTCATCCCCCTTTTAAAAAGGGGGAAAGAGGGGGATTTTTTATTTGCTAGAATTGATTTATGGCCGCAATTAAAACGGAAAACCTTGTCAAAAGATTTGAGGAAGTGGCCGCCGTAAACGACGTCAGCCTTGAGATACCGGAAGGCGAGGTTTTCGGCCTGCTGGGCCCGAACGGCGCCGGCAAAACCACGCTGATAAGCATGCTGTCCACGCTGCTCACGCCCACTTCGGGCACGGCTAAGGTGGCCGGCTTTGACATAACCGCGCAGTCGCTGGAGGTCAGGCGCAACATCGGCATAGTCTTCCAGGAACCGAGCGTGGACGACCTGCTGACCGGCAGGGAGAACCTCTATCTCCATTCCATGCTTTACGGCCTGCCGCGCGCCGAGATAAACCCGAAGATAGAAAAGATGCTTGAGCTGGTAAAACTGACCGACAGGGCCGGGAGCCTGGTCAGGACCTATTCCGGCGGGATGAGGCGGCGACTTGAGATAGCCCGCGGCCTGATACACGGCCCGAAGATACTGTTTCTGGACGAACCGACGCTGGGCCTTGACCCCGCCAGCAGAAAAGCCGTCTGGGGCTATATAAAAGAGCTGAAAGACGCCAGGAACACCACTATCATCCTTACCACTCATTACATGGAAGAAGCCGACGCGCTGGCCGACCGCATAGCCATTATAGACCAGGGCCGGATAATAGAGCTGGGCACGCCCGAAGCGCTTAAAAAAAAGGTTGGGCAGGACCTTGTCTTCCTTAAAGGACGGATAAACGAAACGGCGATAAAAAACCTGCCTTTTGTAAGCAGCGTGGAAGAAGAGAACGGCCTTTATAAGATAGGCATCGCCGACCCGGCCAGAAATTTGCAGGCTCTTTTGAACGCCGGCGGGGTCATAGAGGAAGTGGAAGTGCGCAGGGTCACGCTGGACGATGTTTTCCTTAAATTTTCCGGACGCCAGATAAAGGACGACGCCGAGAACAACGGCATTTTTGAAAGGATCGCGGCGGTGAAAACAACGAGACGATAGTTGATAATTTAATACTATAGGAATTTCCTTTCTGCTTTTTGCGTTGTTGTAGCGGCGGATGTGAATCCGCGAAATTGGGGCGATTTACATCGCCCGCTACAGGCCTATGGCAGTGCCGCATCGAACGCTATGCGTATCAAGCGGCCATTTTATGGGAGAATCCTTGTTATATAATCCCATGAAGAGTCCCTGTCCGCCTCATGCGGACGCCCGAAGGGCGCTAATTTAATGATCAATTTCAACGCCATCTACGCTTTGCTGCTCAGGGAAGCCCTGATCTATTTCCGGGAAAAAGAGCGTATCATTTCCATACTGATCTCGCCGCTGCTGTTTCTGTTCGTGGTCGGCAAAGGCCTCGCCGGCTCAAGCCCCGTACCCGGCTATAGCTACCAGCAGTTCATCTTCCCGGGGATAATGGTGATGGTTATACTTTTCACTTCCATCACCTACGGGCTTTATATCATCTGGGACAAGCGGCTGGACTTTTTAAAGGAAGTGCTGGCCGCCCCGATCTCGCGCACTACGCTGTTCCTCGGCAAGGCGTTGGGCGGGATGCTGGGCGCGCTGGTGGAAACAATGCTTTTACTGGTTATCGGCGCGGTCTTCGTGCTGCCGCTGCCCTTCTGGAAATTACTGCTAAGCCTTGCGGCGGCCGTTCCGGTTTCCTACATGATAACGAACCTGGGCCTGACCATAGGCGCGAAGATGAAGTCCATGGAGGGGTTCGGGCTGGTGATGAGCTTTCTGACCTGGCCGCTTTTCTTTTTCAGCGGCGCGCTGTTTGACGTAGCGACCGCCGCCCCGTACATCAGGGCCGTAAGCCTTTTTGACCCGGTGACGTACGCCGTGGACCTGATGCGCGTGATAATGTTCGGCTACGGCGTTTTCCCGGTCTGGGCGGACCTGGGCGCGATAGCCGCTTTCTGCCTGCTGACCACCGCGATAGGCGTCTCCGCCTTCGGCAAACTCCAACAGGAAAAATAATGCGGGAAGATAGCTTTGGACGGAAAGAGGACTTTGATACGCCGGCCGGGTTCAACCGCGGCGGCGAAGAGGCCTTCACCCGCATAGTGGAAAAACATTCCGGCCCCCTGATAAATTTCCTGCACCGTTACACGCAGAACCGGGCCGTCAGCGAAGACCTGGCCCAGGAGGCGTTCCTGCGCTTTTATAAAGCCGCGCCGGATTTAAAACCGGGCGCAAAACTCTCAACCATCATCTATAAAATAGCCTATAATCTGGCCGTGGACCACGCCCGCAGGAACAAAAGCCGGGCCGCAAAAGCCCCTACTCACAGCCTCGACGCCGCCGCGGCCTCCGGAGCCCCGGACCCCGCTGCCGGTTCCGCCGACAACCCGGACGCCATATACGAAACAAACCGGCAGAACAGGGAAATAGCCGCCGCTCTGGCCGGACTCCCCGACACGCAGCAGCTCGCCATCATACTCAAAGTCTACGAAGACCGTTCCTACGCCGAAATAGCCGAAATAATGGAGCTCTCCGTCTCCTCGGTGGAATCCCTGCTGTTCCGCGCCCGCCAGAGCCTTTCAAAAAGATTTAAGGATAAAGATTAAACCGGTTATTTCACTATGCCGTCTATCCACTCCAGGACGGAGTTTACCTTGGAGTAAACGCCATATTTATTCGGGCGGGCGCAGCCTTCTCCCCAGCTCACAACGCCCACAAGAGTCCTCTTCGCGCCGGAGACTGCGCAAGTTTCCTGCCGGTTTTGCGTTAAACACTTGTAGAGGTGATTTTATGACCGGCGATTGCAACGGAGTATTGCGAAACCTTTCCGCCTATCTTGACGGAGAGTTAGACCACAAAGACCGGGCAGCGGTAAAAGACCATCTAGCCGCCTGCCCCTCCTGCGCCGGGGAATTGAGACTTATGGCCGCCGTAGACGCCGGCATAAAACAACTCCCCGCCGTAGAACCGACGCCATTTTTCGCAGCCAGGGTTGCGGCCGCCGAGCGCGCCATGAACCGGTACGGGACATCTTTGCGCCGCTTCCTGCGCATACCGGCGCCCGCCATGGCCATAATGGTATCTTTCATACTGGTAAACCTTTTCACTTTCGCCTTCAACATCAACGCCATGGAGAATGGTCCGCGCCGTGAACTCGCCCGCAAAGTGGCGGCCCAGCTCGCCAGACCGGCCAGCCTGATAAACCCGGCGGCGCTGGCGCGGCTCTGCGGCGAATGCAGTGAATATATGTGCCTGTGCATGCACGAGTCCGGCAGGAAAAGCTTGTGCCCCTGCAAAGACTGCAAAATGGAAAAAAATATTGAACACAGTGAGGAAAACGATGCCCATTAAATTCGCCGCCGCGTCTCTCGCCCTTGCCACTCTCTCTTTCGTCCACCTGTTCGGGGTGGAAAAAGCCGCCCTGGCCGTAGCCCTCGGAGTAATGATTCTCAAAGACCCGGCCATAACCCCGCGCGGGCAGAAGCTGGCTAAAGCCGCGGTAATAACCGGCCTGGCCTACCTGCTGGTGATAAGCGGCATTTTCCTCTACCACATGCCCGCCCTGAACAGCCTGGCGGCGAAACTGGCGAGGTAAGACAACAAGCACAGGCGCAGCAATGAGACATCCCCGGATAAATATTGTAAAGACATTGATAACCGCAATTATGCTGGTTTCAGGCGCCTGCGGCGCCGGGAGCGCGCAGGAACGGCCGCTTCCGGAAAACGCAGAGTCGCGGTCAAAAGCCCCCGCCGCAGTCGGCGCGGACGTCAGGCTGAACCTGGCGGATGTGCTGGCCGAAGTCCGCCAAAAAAACCCCGACCTCAAGGCGGCCGCGGCCGTTTCCCTGGCCTACAAGAACCGGATAAAACAGGCCTATATACTCAAAGACCCGGTAATTGAATTTGAACGGATGTTCACGCCTTCCGGAAAGAGTTTTTTGGACAGCGCGGGCGAAAGGAATATCTCAGTCAGCCAGGAGATAGACAACCCCTACAAACTGCTCCTGCGCAGGGCTATAGCCAAAGACGAGCACGCTTTTTACTCGGCCCTTTACGAGGCTAAAGAGAGGGAGCTGATCGCCAAGGCCAAAGCGCTTTTTTATGAATATTACATGGCTTCAAAAGCAGAGAACATCTATAATGAAACGGTGGACATCCTGCGCGGATTTTCAAAGATAGCCGAGACCAAATATTCCGTCGGCAGCGGATCGCAAAGCGACGTGATAAAAGCCCAGGTGGAACTTTCCAGGACTCTAAACATGCTGGTGACGGTTACCCAGGAAAAGGAAACCGCCAAAGCCATGCTCAACGCCCTGATGAACCGGGACACGCTGTCTCCGCTGCCGGGGCCGCAGGAACTGGAGCCGACGCCGCCCGGAGCCGATTATGAAAAACTGCGGGCCGGGGCCCTTGTTTCCAATCCCGGGCTGAAAGCCTATGCCCTTAAAGTCAGCCAGGCCGGACGCCGTCTGACGCTTTCAAAAGCGGAGTATCTGCCGGACTTTATGCTGCTTTACAGAAAAAGAAAGGCGCCCGGCCGGGAGATGAACAATACTTACGACGTCGCGCTGGGCCTGACCGTGCCGCTCTGGTTCTCAAAGCAGAAAGAAATGGTGAAAGAGGCCGGCGCCGACAAGGAAATGGCTGATGCCGAATACAAAGCCGCCCAAAACGAACTGGCCTCTGATTTGCGGGAAGCGGACATTAAAGCGCGCACCAGCCTGCGGCTGGTGGAGCTTTACCGCGGCAGCGTGATACCCCAGGCGGAGGAAGCCCTGAAAATAGCGCAGAGCGGCTATCAGGCCGAGAAGGCCGATTTTATGGACCTGCTGGACGCGCAGCGCACGCTGCTGGATTTCAGGATGGACTATTACCGCTATGTCGTGGATTATCAGACCTGGCTGGCCAGGGTTGAGCAACTAGTGTAGCGTCCCGTAAATAACTGGACATTTGGAGGCCCAGGCCTGAGACGAGTTTTAGGCGCGACGATTGAGCACTGCTTAAGCAGTGTGAATGAGGAGCAACGACAAAATCGTCCAGGAATGGGCCTCCCCGAAGGGGCCAGCCGCTTACACTAGCCGGGGTGGAGCGAAGCGATACAATTCAGCGAAAACAGGAAATGAAATGAACGTAAAAAAAACCAGCTTGGTAATTCTGGGGCTTTTACTGCTGGCTGCCATTCCCCTGGGCATAAAACATTTTCGCACGCGCGGGGGGCATGACGCCGCCCGGCATAAAGAAACCTACTACTGCCCCATGCACCCCACCTATGTTTCCGACAGGCCGGACGGCGGCTGTCCGATTTGCGGCATGAATCTGGTTAAAAGCGAAGAAAGCCCCGCCCCTGACGCGCAATCGGCACAGGGGAAAATAAAATTCTACCGCAACTCGATGAATCCGGCGATAACCTCCAAAGTCCCGATGAAAGACGAAATGGGCATGGACTACGTGCCGGTGTATGAACAGGAAGGCGAGGCCAAAGAGGTGGGAGGCAGGTCCCCGATAAAAATGGACGAAGCGAAAAGGCAGCTCATCGGCGTGAAGACCGCCCGGGCGGCCTACCGGACGCTGACCCACACGGTATTGAGTTCCGGCAAGGTGGCCCATGACGCCGACCTCTACCAGTCCATTTCCGAATATAAGGAAGCCCTTCTGGCCAGGGAGAAAGTGAAGGACAGTTCCTGGCCGGAAGTGCATGAACGGGCCGGGGCGCTGATCCGGGCCTCGGAACTGCGCCTCAGGCAATTGGGTCTTTCCGACGAACAGATAGGCGAACTGAGCCGCAACGGAGAAACACATATCAACCTGCTCCTGCCCGGCGACAAAGCCTGGCTTTACGCCCAGATCTACGAGTATGAGATAGGCCTGATAAAACCGGGGCAGGAAATAGAAGCCGCGACGCCGGCCTATCCCGGCAAAGTTTTTCCCGGGGTTATAAAAGCCGTGGACTCCATCCTTTCAGCCGAGACGCGCACGCTGCGGGTCAGGGCCGAAGTAGAAAACCCGGATAATATGCTGAAGCACGAGATGTACGTTGAGGTAAAGATAAAAGTGACGCTGGGATCGCGCCTGGCGGTGCCGCACAACGCCGTGGTCAATACCGGCGCCCGCAAGCTGGTTTTTGTGGATAAAGGCGAGAGGGGACTTGAGCCGAGGGAAGTGAAAACCGGGTTTGAGGGGGATGACTATGCCGAAATACTGTCCGGACTCCGGGCAGGGGAGAAAGTGGTCACCTCCGCCAATTTCCTGATAGATTCGGAATCCAGGCTGAAGTCAACCGTTGCGGAATAGGACAAGAGGGAGTTTGAGGGAGAAAGAAATTTCTCCCTCATCCTATTGGATACAGTTGAATTGTGTCGCTTCGCTCCACCCCGGCAAGGTGTTGAAGAAAACCCCGCGCCGGTAGGATAAAATGTTGCTTCAACATTTTATATGATAAAAAAGATTATCGCTTTTTCCGCTCGCAACAAGGCCCTAGTGATTATTTTTACCGCGGTGGCCATGACCGGGGCTTACTATTGCGTAAACCAGGTCACCTATCCTATCATCACCTCGCTTCTGGGCGCGCCGAAAGTAAAGACCATACGCGGTTTCTCCGATTTCGGCTTTTCATACGTCTATGTTATCTTCCAGGACGGCACGGATATCTACTGGGCCAGGACCCGCGTGCTTGAATACCTCAACAAGATACAGGGCCGGCTGCCGGAAGGCGTGAAAACCGAGATCGGCCCCGACGCCACCAGCGTCGGCTGGGTATACCAGTACGCCCTGGTGGACAAAAGCGGCCGGCACGACAATAGCGAGCTGCGCTCCTTCCAGGACTGGAACCTAAAATATCATTTGCAGTCGGTGCCGGGCGTGGCCGAAGTGGCGTCCATAGGCGGTTTCCAGAAGCAGTACCAGGTGAACCTGAACCCCAACGCCATGGCCGCCTACAACATCCCGCTGGAGAAAGTCCTGAATGCCGTGAAAGACGGCAACAGCGACGTGGGCGGCAGGCTGATAGAATTTTCCGGCGCGGAATATATGATACGCGGCAGGGGCTACGCGCGGTCCGTAGAGGATATAGAGAACATAGTGGTGGCGCGGGACTCCAACGGCACGCCGGTGCTGATAAAAAGCATCGCCAGAGTGGAGACCGGGCCCGAGATACGGCGCGGCATAGCCGACCTGGACGGAGAGGGGGACGCCGTGGGCGGCATAGTGATAATCCGCCATAAGGAAAACGCGCTGAGCGTCATAGAAAGGGTAAAAGAAAAACTGGAGCAGATAAAACACTCCCTGCCGGAAGGCGTGGAACTTGTCACGACCTATGACCGCTCAGACCTGATACACAGAGCCATCGCCACCCTCAAACGGCAGCTGACCGAGGAAATGATCATCGTCAGCCTGGTCATACTTCTTTTCCTCTGGCATCTGCCCTCGGCTATAATCCCGATAGTCACCATCCCGGTCTCAGTGTTCCTGTCCTTCATCCCGATGTATTTCATGGGGATTTCTTCCAATATCATGTCCCTGTCCGGCATAGCCATCTCAATCGGCGTACTGGTAGACGGCGCCATCGTGGAGGTGGAGAACGCCTATAAAAAGCTTGAGCTCTGGCAGAGCGGGGGACGCAAAGGGGATTTTCACGCCGTGCGGCTTCAGGCCCTGCAGGAAGTGGGCCCTTCGGTGTTTTTCTCGCTGCTGGTCATAGCCGTGGCCTTCCTGCCCATCTTCACGCTGGTGGACCAGGAAGGCCGCATGTTCAAACCGCTGGCCTATACCAAGAACCTCTCGATGTTTATGGCCGCGATACTCGCCATAACGCTGGACCCGGCCATGAGAATGATGTTCGCCCGCATGGATCCGTTCCCCATCAGGCCGCGCTGGCTGGGGAAAGTGGTGAACACGGCGGTAGTCGGAATCTATTACCCGGAAGAAAAACACCCCATCAGCAAAGCGCTGTTCGCGGTTTACGAGCCGGTCTGCAAATTCGTGCTGAACCACCCGGTAAAAACCATAGGTTTTTCAATCCTGCTGATACTTTCCACCATACCGGTATACCTGAAACTGGGCTCCGAATTCATGCCGCCCCTGAACGAAGGGACAATCCTCTACATGCCCACAACTCTGCCGGGGCTCTCGGTAACCCAAGCGCAGAAGCTGATGCAGCTCCAGGACCGGATCTTTAAAAGCATACCCGAGGTGGAACGGGTGTTCGGCAAGGCCGGGCGGGCGGAAACTTCCACCGACCCCGCGCCTTTTTCCATGATGGAGACCACCGTGGTGCTCAAACCGCAGGAGGAGTGGCGGGAAAAGCCGCGCTGGTATTCCTCCTGGGCGCCGGAATTTATGCGCAGAATCCTCAGCCATATCTGGTATGACAGGTTCACCTGGGACGATCTTATAACGGACATAGACTCAAAGATGCGGTTCCCCGGCGTTTCCAACGCATGGACCATGCCCATAAAAGCCAGGATAGACATGCTTTCCACCGGCATCCGCACGCCGATAGGGATAAAGATTTACGGCGCCGATCTGGCCAAAATACAGAAAATAGGCGTGGAAGTGGAGCAGCTTATCACCCACGTCAAGGGCACCAGGAGCGCCTTCGCGGAGCGCACCGCCGGCGGCTACTTCCTGGACTTCACGCTTAAAAGGGAGCAGTTGGCCCGCTACGGCCTTTCCGTCAGGGAAGCCCAGCTGGCGGTGATGTCCGCCATAGGCGGCGAGCCGATCTCCACCACCGTGGAGGGCAGGGAAAGATATTCCATAAACGTGCGTTACGCAAGAGAGTTCCGCGACGACCTGAAGAAGCTCGGCAGGGTTCTGGTCACCACCGAGGGCGGCATAAACGTGCCGCTGGCACAGCTAGCCGACATTGAAATGCGCCAGGGCCCGGCGATGATCCGCGACGAGAACGGTCTGCTGTCCGGTTACGTCTACGTTGACATAGAGGGCATTGACGTCGGGACCTACGTGAAGAACGCCAAGGAGCACGTGCTTTCCCGGCTCAAACTCCCGGCCGGTTATTCGCTGGAATGGAGCGGCCAGTATGAGAACATGCTGCGCGTGCGCGAAAGGCTTAAGATAGTGCTGCCACTCACGCTGTTCATAATTTTCATACTTCTGTATATGAACACCAGATCGGCGGCGAAGACTTTCATCGTGCTGCTGGCCGTGCCCTTCTCGCTGATAGGCGCCGTGTGGTTCCTGTACTTTCTGGACTACAACGTTTCTATAGCCGTCTGGGTGGGCATGATAGCGCTGATGGGCCTGGACGCCGAAACGGGCGTGTTCATGCTGCTGTTCCTAGACCTCTCCTACGACGACATGAAGAAACATGGCCGCATGAACAATACCGCCGACCTGAAAGAAGCCATCATGCACGGCGCGGTAAAGCGGGTGCGCCCGAAGCTGATGACGGTGGCGGCGGCCTTTATGGGCCTTATCCCCATAATGTGGGCGCTCGGCACCGGCTCCGACGTGATGAAGCGAATAGCCGCGCCGATGATAGGGGGACTGGCCTCCAGCTTCGCGCTGGAGCTGCTGGTCTACCCGGTGGTCTTCTACCTGTGGAAAAAGAAAGATAAATTTTTGACAAATTAAGCGATAATATATTATCTTTTAAAAAAGCCGGGAAACGGGAAGAAACGTATGAAGAAAACCGGAACGGAAGAAAATATGCAAACAGTCCGTACAGTATTGGATCTTATAGGCAACACCCCGCTGCTTAAGGCGCGATATCTGGGGAAATGCGAACTTTTCCTGAAGCTGGAGAACCACAATCCCGGCGGCTCAATAAAAGACCGCATCGCGCTTTCAATGATAGCCGCCGCCGAGCGGGAAGGCAAAATCCGACAGGGGTCAACGCTGGTGGAAGCCACGGCCGGCAACACCGGGCTTGGACTCGCTTTGGTCGCCGCCCAGAAGGGCTACAAAATGATCCTGGTCATCCCGGATAAAATGAGCCAGGAAAAGATCTCGCATCTGAAAGCTTTAGGGGCGGAGATTGTCGTCACCCGCTCGGACGTGGAAAAAGGCCACCCGGAATATTACCAGGACCTGGCCGAAAGGATAGCGCGCGAGACCCCCGACAGTTTTTATATCAACCAGTTCGCCAATCCCGCCAATCCCGCCGCTCACGAACAAACCACGGCGCCGGAGATCTGGGAACAGATGGAGCGCCGCGTGGACGCCGTAGTGTGTGGCGTGGGGTCGGGGGGGACAATCACAGGCCTCTCCCGGTATTTCTCGCGCGTCTCGCCTAAAACCGAATTTATTCTGGCGGATCCGGCAGGCTCCGTGCTGGCGGGCTATGTGCGGACGAAGAAGTTGGGCAAGGCGGGCTCCTGGTTAGTGGAAGGGATCGGGGAGGATTTCATCCCGCCCATAGCTGATCTCTCGCGGGTCTCCAAAGCCTATACGATAGGCGACGAGGAAAGCTTTTCCACGGCCCGCGAGCTGTTGCGCTCGGAGGGTGTCCTGGCCGGGTCTTCCTCCGGCACCCTGGCGGCCGCGGCGCTCCGCTATTGCCGGGAAAGCAGCGCCCCGAAACGCGTCGTCACCTTCGTAGCCGACAGCGGGAACAAATATCTTTCAAAGATGTTCAACGACTTCTGGATGGCCGACCACGGCTTCCTGCGGAAAGCCGCGTCCGGCGACCTGCGGGACCTGGTCGGCCGCCCGTTCCACGAAGGATCGGTATCCTCGGTGAAACCCGCTGATACGCTGATGACCGCCTTCCTGCGGATGCGGCTGTATGAATACGCGCAATTGCCCGTGATCGAAGGCGGCCGGGTGGCCGGTATCCTGGACGAATCGGATATCCTGCTGGCCGTCCACACGGACGTTTCAGCGTATCACAAACCCGTCCGTGAGTATATGACGAAAAACCTGGTGACGGTGCAGCCCTCCACCTCGCTTGAAGAAATGACGGTTATCCTGGAAAAAGGCCTGGTTGGATTATTGTACTGCGAAGGGAAGTTCTACGGCCTGATCACACGGGTGGATCTGCTGAACCATCTCAGGAGGAGATTATAGTGATAAAGAGGAGATTATAGAAGAGGAGATTACAGCGATATGAAATTTGAAACCAAACTTATACACGCCGGGCAGGAAGCCGATAAGCAGACCGGCTCGGTGAACGTGCCGGTTTACCAGACTGCCACCTATAAGCAGGATGCCATAGGCAGGGACCGGGGCTGGGAATACTCCCGCACCGGCAACCCGACGCGCAAAGCCCTTGAAGACTGCATAGCCGCGCTGGAAAGCGCAAAATACGGCCTGGCCTTCGCCTCAGGCCTTGCCGCCGAAACCGCCGTATTGAACCTGCTTAAAAAAGGCGACCATGTTGTGGCCGGCGACGACATGTACGGCGGCACCTACCGGCTCTTCGAGAAAGTCTTCCGCAAGTGGGGCCTTGAGATCTCCTACGCGGATTCAAGAAACCCCGCCTCTTTCAAGAAAGCCCTGCGCCGCAACACCCGCCTTATCTGGGCGGAAACGCCTACCAACCCGCTGCTGAACATCACCGATATAGCCGCGCTGGGGGAAATAGCTAAAAAGGCAAAGGCCATCCTCATCGTGGACAACACCTTCGCCACTCCGTATTTCCAGCGGCCTATAGAGCTGGGCGCCGACATCGTTGTGCACAGTTCCACCAAATACCTGGGCGGACACAGCGACGTGATAGGCGGCCTGCTCGCCGTCGCGGACGCAGAACTCTACGAGGGGCTGAAGTTCTACCAGAACGCCGCCGGCGCGGTGCCGGGCCCCTGGGACGCCTGGCTTACCCTGCGCGGCATAAAGACGCTGGCGGCGCGTATGAAAGCGCATGAAATCAACGCCTTTGAAATAGCGGCTTTCCTCGCCGGACATCCGGCGGTTTCAAAGGTCTATTATCCCGGGCTCACAACTCACCCGGGGCACAGGCTCGCCGACAGGCAGATGAGCGGGTTCGGCGGCATGGTAAGCTTTGAACTTAAAGGCGGCAAGGGCCCGGCTGAGGAGTTCTTTAAAAAATTGAAAATCTTCACGCTGGCCGAAAGCCTGGGCGGCGTGGAATCGCTGGCCTGCTACCCGGCGACGATGACCCACGCTTCCATTCCGGAAAAAGAAAGGGTAAAGCGCGCAATAACCGCTGCTCTGGTGCGGCTGTCGCCCGGCATAGAGAATTCGGACGATCTTATAAAGGACCTGGAGCGGGCGCTGAAGTAATAGTGCAGGAGTCACAAATTAGGCCCCCTTCGGGGGCAACTTTTGTAGCGGTGCGATTTATCGCACAAATTCGTCGCATGAATGCGACCGCTACAGCAAACATTGAAATTCCTAAGCCTTAAATTATGATTCTCTCAAAAGAAGAATTAATCCGGTATTCAAGGCAGCTTGTTATCCCCGGCATCGGGCCGGAAGGCCAGCATAAGCTAAAGGCCGCCAGGGTTGCCGTCATAGGCGCGGGCGGCCTGGGGACGCTGGCGCTCGGCTATCTGGCGGGAGCCGGGGTGGGGGAAATAGGCGTATTTGATTTCGGGCCGCTGGAGCTTTCCAACCTGCACCGCCAGCTTATTTACCGGACCGGGGACATAGGCGAACTCAAGACGGAACTGGCGAAACAACGCCTGCTGGAGATTAACCCTGAAATCAGGGTGAATACGCACGAAGGAATTTTGACCGCGGAAAACGCGATAAACAAAGCCTGCCTGGCGCTCGCAAAGACATACGTGTATGGGGCGGTTTACCGGTTTGAGGGACAATTGACGGTCTTTGAACCGCGTAACGGGCCCTGCCTGGGCTGTATCTGCCCCGACACCGAGGCCCTGGAAAACCAGGCCTGCGCCGAAGCCGGGGTGATGGGCCCCGCCGCGGGCGCCGTGGCGTCCATGCAGGCTCTGGAGGTCCTGAAACTGATACTGGGACTGGAAACCCTGAAAGGCAAGTTCGCAATGCTGGATTTCCGGCTGGCGAATTTCAGCGTCATAGAGCTGAAGAAACGCGAAGACTGCCCGGTGTGCGGAGGCAGGGCGCGTCTTGACAGGAAATTCATCGCCTCCGTTTCCGTGAACCTTATCACCCCGGAAGAGTTGAAGGCCAGGCTGGACTCGGCCTCTGCGCCGCGCGTGCTGGACCTGCGCTACGAGTGGGAGCGCGGGCTTTGCCATATCAAAGGAGACGCCTGGGTGGATTTCAACGAACTTATAAAGGGCGGCGCGGGGCTGGGGCCGGACGAAGAACTTGTACTCTACTGCAAGGGCCAGAGCAAATCCGCCGCGGCCTTCAAAGCGCTCCGGGATAAGGGTTACAGCAAGGTTTCAGTGCTCAAGGGCGGCATAGACGCCTGGGCTGAAAAGATCGAAAAAGGGATGACGAGGTATTAAAAACCCCAAAAGGCGGCAGGAGCCTTTGGATTTGGGCGGGGTGTTGAGTGATTTTATGGTTTATAATTCAAGCGAGAAGCAAATAGCTTCGTTTAACTGTCTTTCCTGTTCCGCTGTAAGCAGCCCCAGCCGCTTTATGAAGCGGGATTTGGGAATGGTATGAATATTATCACAGTTGACAACGCATGGCCTGTTAAGCCCGTTTTCTTTGCCCAATACGACTTCGCAGGGGATCTTGCGAATTGTACCGGTAACTATTGCGACCACAAAAGATTCAAGGATGGAATACGCCTGATCGCGGGATACGAGGACAATAGGCCGTTTCTTTATCGGAGGTGGGAAATCCGCAAGCCATATTTCACCGCGTTTCATTCCCAATCCTCCGGAGTGAGCGTTTCCGGCACAAGCCGCATAAAAGTTTCAGATTCGGCGCCAGACGGCGGAAATTCCCGATACCCCTTTTCATACTGCCGCATCTTGCGGGCTTCTATCCTGGATTGTGTGAGTCTGTTTATTGCTTCGCGTATGACCGCGCTCCGCGACAATTTGAACCGCTTTTGGAAACCGCACAGCAGTTTAAAAGACTCCGCCGGAAGGCTGATGGCGAATTTATATGAATGTGTGTGCATAATTCCTCCGGTAATACTTTGGTTCTACCATAGTATACCATACATCGCGCGTTTTTGCAAGTATTACCATCGCGCGGCGTTGCCGTCGCCTGTGACTTATGACTTTTGTTCCGGTGGCTTATATGGGGGAATATTGGCGGGGTACTCCCGTGCTGAAAACCCGCTTACTCCCACCGGCAGAAAAAAATAGCGGCCTGTGGTAACGATTCCCCGCAAAAAAAAGACGCGGGAACCATTATATGCGGAGATATGTCTAATGGAACCCGCCCCGGCCGACGACTAACCCGATAATCCCTCCACAGGCTCCGCCCGGTAACAGCCGGGCGCGGCGGAGCCTTTTCAAATTTTAGAAAATTCCCCCGATTTTTTTGTATCATGTAAAAATAGACAGAACCTGAATAACGGCTATCGGGGCCACTTTCCGAGGTGGCTCCGACGAGCGCAGACCGCGACAGACTTGCAAAAGCGCTCAGATGAGGTGTTGGCTCCCCAGGTAATGCCGATTCGACACGACGGGAACATGCGCCTGAAGGAAACACCTGTGCCCGAGAGATTTGCAGAACCGCTGAAAAATGACG
>JACQYT010000127.1 GCA_016208085.1 Elusimicrobiota bacterium
AGAGGGAAATTACTTTCCCCCTCAAACTCCCCCTTATCCCAAGGTTTCCCCGACCAAAGGTCGGGGCATAGTAAAAATTTTTGCGGCAAAAATTTTTAGTCAAAGAACTGCTCGCTCGCTATCTGAAAGACGAAATCCCACGACCTTATGTCCAAGAAATGCTTAAGATCAAAAGACGAAGATTTTTCATCCTGCTCAAGAAATTCCAGGATAATCCTGCGACCTTTTCAATTCAACATCAGCGTAAAGATCCGACCCGGACTATCGCAGGGGAAACTGAAAAGGCCATCATCAAAGAGCTTTCCACTGAGAAAAGCCTTATCCAGAATAAGGAGATACCCATACGTTCCTACAATTACAGCTACATTAAAGATAGACTTGAAGCTTACAGCCAAAAGGTTTCCCTGTCCACTATCATTGACCGCGCCAAAAAATACGGCTTCTATCTTAAGAAGCCCAAACGCTCAGCTCATGACAGGGAGGTCTTGACCAATTATGCCGGTGAACTCATTCAGCACGACTCTTCTTTCCACCTGTGGTCTTCAGCCGCCAGGGAAAAATGGCGCCTCATCACACCCCTGGACGATTACTCCCATTCCATCTTCCGCTTTGTCCAAGGCCGCGATTCCGTCTGGCGCAACCACCAAAAATTAACCGACGATATTGATCCGCAGTGGAAACAGGTTTTGCAATGCTGCGGCGTTAAACTGCTGTCATCATTACGATAATCTTATTTTATGTTTCCTACAGATTAACAGGTTAATCGCCGGTTTCAAGGGGTGTTTCAAGGGTCATGAAAAGCGCTTATGTCGTGCCGGATTATTGGTGGGTGTTTTGGGGCTTTAAACCTACTGCTCGGCTAGATTTTTGCCGCCAGTGTGGCTGTTGGAGGCTTTCAGGCGGCGGATTTTTCTTCGGCGAGGCCGGCGAGGGCGCGTTAATGTTTAAATCTTCGGGCAAGGCGGTTCCGGTTCGGCCGGGTCCTTGATCTTACTCAGGCCAAACATGCCCTCTTCCTTCAAAGGCAACAAGAAATGGTATGCGCTGTCCTTGCTTCGGAGCCGCCTGACCGAATATAGTATCCCCCCTTTTACAGCTATCTGGTCCAGCAGTTGCCTGAGTGTCGTATTGCGCGCCTTGACTTTAAACGGGCATAAATGTTTATCAATATTCCAATCCTTATATGCATACGGCTCAAAATCCACAGGTTCCGGGAAGTTGCCATGCCGCACTTTCCCCAGCGCTTTCAAAATCAAGTCGTTGTAATTCCCTGTTTCGGAAAACTTTTCAATCGGCGCATTTAATTGATAATCGGACCGCGTGTCCAGTGACTTCTCTATTATATGGATAACCGCTCCTTCCGTTCGCCAAACAAAAAAATCTTTGGGAACAACCGCATCCAGTAGTTCCCGCACAGTTGTTCTCTGGGCTGAATAGGGAATTTTCATCAGACACGCATCCGTAGCCCCGTCAATCTCCAGCACAATTGGGATTCGATGGTTCCACCATAGAGACTCCGTTAAGGAAAAGATGTCGTCAATTTTTACATTTTCTAGAACCCGGTCCTCAATATTCTCCTGGACTGGGAAGTAAATTCCTATTAACAGAAGGAGAATAAATGCGCTGGCAAGGGTGCAAAATAGCACGATAATAATTTTTTTTATGCGTTTCATCGCAACTCCACGGGATTCGGCAGTATTCCAGGAGTCGTCACTATTCCATGGTCAGAAAGAATTATTTCAGTCGTTCCAGTATAACCGGCGGTGCACCCCTGTTTCGGGAATGCCGCCCCGCCGGAACAGCATTCGTCGTCAGGATCGTAATAATTCGCGCCGCACTTCTTGTCTCCTATTTTTTCGTGATACCAATCATCCACCTTTTCTTTGATGGTTTTGATATCTTCCCAATATCCTTTTGCCGTTGATGTAACCGCGGCTAGGAGCCTGTCCGACATAAGCAATTTCGGCTGCAATTGTCGCTTTTGGACTACGCCTTTGCGCCGCTCAATTTACAGGCTCCGACGAGCCTGCTCGTTTCGCGTCGCTTCGGCTCGTCATCAAAATCGTCAATTTCGAAACGCTGTAACACTGCATGCCCCAGCGATAATCGGTATAACTCGTTGCAACAAATATCGGCCCGAACTCATAGCCACAGTTTACAAAACAAAACCGGGATTTCCAATAGAAAATTTACCAAGATTCGGGTAACTGCTCAGGTCTCTTGTGGGGATCACTGCCTGCGGCCGACGGCGATCTGGCGCGGGGGGTTGAATTTTCCCTCAAAACCAAGCAGGTCCACGTATGAAACGCGCATCCAGTAGATGCCCGGGGGGAGCAATTCGTTTAAATTTATGACGTCAAAAGCGTCATAAGTTTTGTCAAGGATCGGAGCGGCGAAATTCTGGTTCTGCGCCACCTGGAGATGATAGGATTGCACGGGATTCGCCGCCGTTATCATTATCTTGCCGGCGCCTATACTCTGGTCGTTCAGGTCGCCGGTCTTGAGATTTTTAGCGAGGTCCGGCGCCGGGGGGGCCTTGGCGGCGGCCCCGGGGATTGTCTGTTTAAGCGAAATAACATTACCGTCCAGCTTCATCTGCGGACCGCTGCCTCCGGCAAGCCTGGGGCCGCTGCCTTGCGCGAACTCGGCCATCGGCGGGAGCTTCATCGGCTGGGAAGGCGGCATGTCAAATTTAACCGTGGTAGCGAAACCTTCTTTCACCTCCACTGTTTTGCCCTTGGACTCCACGCCTACGCGGCCCTTACGGACCTGCACCTGGGTGGTCAGATCCTCTTTTATTCTGGCATCGTACTCGGTATCCCTGGTTCTGGGCAGGATCCTCGCGGAGGGGGTTATCACCTTGGCGCCCTTGCCGTATATTTCGCCGGCCTGAAGCTCCACGTCCGCGTTTTTATTAGGGGGCCGCAATATGACCACGGAGTTGGGATAGAGGTTCAAGATCTCTTTGGTGTAAAACCTGACTTCGGCCCGGGCGTCCGCCCTGGTGCGCAGCGTGTCGTTTTTATAAAGATCCATCTGCGCGGCCACATTTTTCCAGTCGGCCGCGCCGCTTTTCCTTAAAAGGACTTCGTTCACGAACGAGAGCAGCCTGGCCGCGCGGTACTGCTCTTTTATCAGGTTCACCGGCACCTTAAGCGCCATGCCGGGCAAAGCTATGGACGGATCCGCCGCCGGCAGAGTGTTGTATTTCAGAAGCTCGTTCCACCGTTTGGGGTCTTTAAGATACGTATTGGCGATGCTCCAGAGCGTGTCGCCCGGTTTCACCACGATGTTCTGGAATTCTTCGGCTTTTCCCGATTCCTGGGCCCGCGCCCTCCCGGCCAGGAAAAAAGCGGTTACGCACACCAATATCGGCTTAAGCTTCATTCCCCCCCTCCCACGAACAGTTTTCCGAACTCGTCTTTTTTAAGCCCCTTGGGCACCGTAAAAATAAATTTCGCGCCCTTGCCCGGCACGGACTCTGCCCAGATCCTGCCGAGGTGCGCGGCGGCGATATGCTTGCAGATGGTCAGGCCCAGCCCCGTTCCGCCGGCCTTCTGCCCTTTGACCTGTTCAAATTTTTCAAAGATCTTGCCCAGATACTCCAGCGGGATGCCGTCCCCGTTGTCGGCGACAAAAGCTATCAGATTTTCCCCGTCTTCGCCGATGCCGACGGTTATGACGCCGCTTTCGGGCGCGAACTTGAGGGCGTTCCCGATCAGATTGGTGAACATCCGCTCCATAAGCCCGGCGTCGGCTTGGAGCGCGACCGGCGCCGGAGCGTCAAGGACGAATTTTATCCTCTTTCTCTGCCCCAGCGATTCAAGCAGTTCCATGACTCTTCTGGCCGTTTCCGCGGCGTTCAACGGGGCCAGCTTCAGCTCCATCTTGCCCGCTTCCATTTTGGCTATGTCGAGGATATTATTTATCATCCCCAGGAGCCTGAAAGCCGCGCGGTCTATGGAGACGAGCATCTTTTTCTGCGCCTCGTTGACCGGACCCGGCACTTCCTTGATCATGAACTCCACAAAACCTTTTATGGCGCCCATCGGATTTCTGAGATCATGGGTTATGGAGTGCAGAAACTCGTCCTTTATGCGCCCCAGCTCCCGGTCCAGCGTGATATCGTAAAAAGCCAACAAAGTGCCGAGGCGCGCGCCCTTTTCCGGCGCAATTATGGGAGCCGAGAAGCATTTAAAGAACCTTTTTGAATGCTCCTGCGCCACTTCTATATCCCTGAAAAAATTTTCCTTCCGGGAACTCAGCACCTCTGCCACCAGGTCCCTGATACCGGGCTCGCCGATCAGTTCAAGAAGCTCCTTTCCCTCTACGGCCGCCTCCGGCGCCAGCCCCAGCACCGAGCGGGCTTTCCTGTTCGCCAGCTGAACGCGCCCCGCGCCGTCTATCATGACGAAGCCGTCCTCGGTGGAGAAAAGTATGGCCTCGGTGTTCTTCTGCTCCCTGATTATGCGGTCCACCTGCATGTCCGAATAGGTCTTTAACTGGCGCACCATCTTGTTGAAAGTCTCGCCCAGGTCTTTCAGTTCGTCCCTGGACCTGACGTCCACCGTTCTTGAAAAATCCCCTTCCGCCACCTTTTCGGCGACCCGGGTTATTTCTATAATGGGCCTGGAGAGCTGCCTGGAGAGGAAAAAGGCGGCCGTGAAGATGACCGCTATGAACAGCAGCAGGATCTTGACGGCGTCGCCGCGCATAAAAGCCGCCGCGCGGAAAGCTTCGTCCTTTGACTGTTTGACTATCGCCGCTCCCGCAATCGCCGGGATGGGAGCGTACGCGCCTATCTGCTCAACGCCGCCGAAATAAAAAGATTCGCTGGAACCGGCGGAAAGCGCTTTGAGCGCCTCCGCCACGATCGGCCATTTTTTCACGCCGCCGAGTTCTCCGCGGCTAAGCTCCTGGGTATAAGCGATGGGCTCCCCGTTCCTGTCCACTATCAGCGAATAGCCGGTCTCCCCCACTTTTTTCAGGTCCAGCGCGTTCAGGAATTTGTCAAGGCCCGCTACAAATTTAAAGACGAAATTCCCGCCGAACGGATAATAAATGACCACGCTGTTTTTGCCGTTAATCGTCTGAAATTCCAGGGTTTTGGTTTTCCCGTCCCTGGCGCCCAGAAAATTCCTGTCCTTGATGTAATCCCTGAACGCGGCAGCCGCCTTGGCTGACGGATTTAAAACTTTCACCAGTTCCTTGCCGGAGTCGGAGATCATAGAAATCTCGTTGATATCGTCATTCGCGTCCATGAAAGAAGTCAAAAGCGTCTGTTTGTTTTCCCAGTCCATTCTGGAAACGGCGTCCATGACAAAAACGGCCCTGTCATTTACGCCGTCCAGGTAGGTTTCAAATTCGCGGGCTATCGTGTCGGCCAGGCTGATATGGAGTTCAAGGCGGGCGGTAGTCGCGCCCAGCTGGCCGATGCCGATCAGCCGGTAGCCCAGCAGCGCTATCGGCACGACGGACACCGCGAGCATGACCGCGACAAATTTCGGAAAAAGCCTTATCCGCATAAGGATTTATATTATAGCTTATTGCGCCTGGAGCGCGGCCAGGCCTTCAAGATGAAGCTGGAGCCGGTAGAGGCTTTCCTCCACGGCCGCCAACTGTCCCGGAACGCGGCCCGACGAAGACCCGGCGTTTTTAATCAGCGACTTCAGTTTGGCGTTTTCAAGCACAAGCGTCCTGCGCTCGGCCTCGGCGGCCCCAAGCTGGGAAATATAATCAGCGGCGGAGGCATTGCGGCGCAGCTTCAACAGGAACGGTTCAATGTCCCGGGCCAGCTTCCCTATGGCGTCCGCGTCCGCCGCCGTAAAAGAGGACCTTATGAACCTGGATTCCAGCTTTTTTTCTATTTTACCTTTATACGCGGCGAGATTTGCGCACGCCCCCATAAGGCCGGACCTTACGGCATAACTGCCGGGCGCGAAGTCCCTGGGGACAGACCGGTTTGAAACCGGGGGGAGGGCTTTGGGCCGTTCGTATGAAAAAAAATAGACCGCCAGCGCCACGGCCAGCGCGGCCAGAAAATATGAAAAATTATTCCACAGAAATTTTAAAGCCCGGATCATACAGCCTTTCCGCCGAAGGCAGACCCGTTTGCCCGCCGGCCGTTTTCCGCCGGAGGCGGATCCGCCGAGTTGTTTGGCGAAGGCGCGCCGGGCTGTGTGGCGGGAAGCCGCCGTAAATACGGGATAATCTTTCTTATCGCCGCCGCGCGATGGCTTACGGCGTTCTTTTCCGAGGGGGAAAGCTCCGCCAGCGTGCGCGCCGGTCCCTGCCCGCGCTCCGGGGGCGCGCCGGAGACCGCCGCGGCAAAAACAGGGTCATAGCCGAAGCCCCGGGAGCCTAGCGGCTCCCGCGTTATAAACCCTTCAAGGCGCCCCTCCATAATGACGGTGGAACCGCCGGCGGAGGCAAGCGCCACGGCGCAGCGGAAACGAGCGGTCCTTTTTTCATACGGCACTCCGTCCAGCGCGGCCAGAAGTTTCCGGTTATTATCGGCGTAAGAACAATCCGGCCCCGCGTATCTGGCCGAGAGGACTCCGGGCTTCCCGCCCAAAAAATCCACTTCCAGCCCCGTATCGTCGGCCAGCGCCCAGCGCCCGCAGTAAAGCGCGGCGCTTTTCGCCTTTTTAGCGGCGTTTTCTTCGAGGGTGTCCGCGTCTTCCGTCACTTCCGGGGCTCCCGGGAAATCGTTCAAAGTTTTAAAATCTATAGGGAGATCCGGCAGCAGGTCCAGCAGCTCTTTTACTTTGTCTTTATTGCGGGTAGCGAGTACCACTATGGGTTTCATAAGCGAGGAGGCGGCACAATATTTCTTGACAAAAACGCGAACTAAAAATATACAATAACCTAAGCGGTAAATCAACCGGCAGGATCTGAACGCGGCTGGCTTATGGCGGATAATTTTTCCGATTTCAACCTTTTCAGGCTTTCTTCCGCCCCGACGCTTGCGGAAATAATCCGCAATTTCAGGGAGTTCCCTGAGCTTGCCTCCCCGGTCACCCTTTACGAAACCACGCCGCCCGGTTTCTACGCCATAACCGGGTATAAAGACGGGGAGTCCGTGCTTCTTCCGGCATTTACGGATATAAGACTGCTGAACCCTCCCTGTTACGCCAAAGCGACGCTTCCTTTTCTGCATGTTTTGTTCCACGCGCCGGCCGCGGATATTTTCGCTTTTAATCCGCCTTTGCCCCAGGCAAAATCCGCTCCGGCTGCGATACGCCTTGACAAAAAACAGCTCTCCGCGGTCATCGGGTTTCTTCAGACTCCGTCCGCGTTCCCGGCGAACGCGGATTTTGAAAGCGCGGCGAAAAACGAAGCCGACCTGGGGAATCTGCATCGCGCTAACTATTTTGCGGAAGTTTCAGCGGCCCGGAAACCCGGCAGCGCGCCATTGGGATTTTATGCGGGCATCCTGATAAATCTGGGGCTTTTCCAGGAAGCCTATGATTACGTAAAAAACGCCGCGGATCCGGAATTTTACTGTTATCTGGCGGAGATCCACAGGAGAACAGGCGATCTGGACACCTCCCGCCGGCTGCTGGAAAAAATCCCCGCCGGCTCGCCCTTCAGCGAAAGGAAAGACCTGGAACTGGCCTGGCTCTCCTTTGAAGAAGGCGGATTTCCAGCCGCCGGGGAGATTTTTAAACGGCTTTCGGAAAACTCGTTCCTGAAAACGGAGGGGCTTTTCGGCCTGGGCGTGACGCTGTCCACGAACGCTTTAAAGAATAAAAACCCGAAGGAATTAAGCGAAGCCGTGAATATTTTCACCGCCGGGCTCCAAAGCCCTTCCCCGTTCAGTTCGCAGATATTCTTCCATTTAGGCAATATTCATTTTCGCGCCGGCAATTACGGCGACGCCGAGACCTGTTACCGCTCTTCCGTGGGATTATGGCCCGCCGTACAATCAAAAGCGAATCTTTGCCTGACCCTCATTAAAACCGGCAGCCTCCGCGAAGCGGCGGCCCTTATAAACGAGATAGCGCTGGTCGATCTGAATTTAAGCTCGCGGCTGGCCGCGGAACTGCCCCCGCTCCAGGGGCCCGCTGCGCTTGAAAACTCGCGCGAGATTGAAACCTCCGCACGGGAGCCGCATCCCGCCCAGCCGGCTGTTCCGCCGGCCCCCCAGCCCGCCGGCCCCGGCGGAGAAGCCGCGCCGTCGCCGCCCGCCCGGGAAAAGACATCGGCTTCGCTTGAAGCGGCCACGCCGAAAATAAGCAATCGCACCATGAAGCCGCCGGACGCGGATAGGCCGCAAGTGCAACCGCCCGCTCCTGATCAGCCGGCGGCCAAACAGCCTGCCGGCGAATTCGACGCTGAAACTTTCGGCGCCGTTGACTCCGCGCTCCCGCTGACGGCCGAAGAGAGCAGAAAAGACGATTTTATGGGCAGAGCTTTTAAACTGGCCTCGGCGCTTGAGGACGAGTTTAATAAAAAGCTCTATTTTAACGCGGACGGCCTGACCGAAGTGGAAAAGAAACTCAGGCTGACCTTCATACAGGCCAGACATAATCCGCAGGACGCTGTTGAAATAGTCAGGGACTGTTCCGCCTTCTTATGCTACGTGATGCAGGAACGGCTGAAACTCCGGCTGATAAAGTTTCTGGATTTTGATCCCTGGGGCTGGCCTATGATGATCATGGCCCCTAAGCGCGTCGTCACCTATCCCGTGGCGCGCGTCTGGAAGCTGCTGTGGCAGGAAAGCCTGCCGGAGCCGGGCTGGCTTACAAAATACCTCCAGTACGTGCAGGAGGAGCTGGAGACGCAGAATCCGAAAACCCAGGGGGTCGCGGCGGTGCATAGCAAAAGCTCCAGCCACCCCGAGCGGCTCCTGGACGCGCAAACCGAACATAAGCGGATAATGCTTCTTGTCTCAACCCTGGCGGAAACGAACAATATTGAGCTGGGAAGGTCGGGCCTCGTAAGGCTGGAAACCGTCATAAAAAATAATTTCCGTCCGGGCATTCCCCCCACCACCGACGGCTGGAAGCTTTTACGCTGCTACGGACACATCCTCGCCGAAATAATAATAAAGGACCTTAAAGCTTCCTGGTACAACGTGGACGGCAATGACGGCTTCTGGTCCATGCAGCTCCCCTGGAAGACCTTCATCTTCCCGCTGGGCAAGATCTACAAGACCGCCTCCCGTCACGACAGCCTGGCCGCCTATTACGACGCATTACTTGAAGATAAACTGCGATATTCCGGATCTTAGGAAACTCCTTAAAGATTTGTGTTGATTTCTGTCAATAATTAGTTATAAACTTTTGATAGCTTCGCGTTTCCGGTTTTATCCCGCGCTTTTTCGGGAGCCGGGCCAAAGTGCGGGTTTACGAACGCTTGGAGGAGACTGTGATGAAAAAAACCGCAGCGCTTTTCGCCGCGTTGCTTTGCGCCGGACCCTCTCTGTACGCCGATTTCAATCTTAATTTCATCACGGCCGGCGACATAAAGAACGCCCTGCAGTCCGCGCCGTCCCCTCAGCCTTCACCCTTTAGCCTTCAGCCTTCTGCTGACTGGACCATAATGGTGTTCATGAACGGCAAAAGCAACATAGAACCGTTCGCTTTGAACGACATGAACCGTTTTGAAACCGTCGGGTCAAACGAAAAGGTCAACATTGTCGTTGAACTCGGCCGCTCAAAAGGACTGGACAATGACACCCAGGCCGACGGCGACTGGGAAGGCGTCAGGAGATATCTCGTAGTCAAGGACGCCGACAAAGACCGCATAACCTCGCCCGTGCTTATGGACCTGGGCAAGGCGGATATGGGCGATTACAGAGAGGCAGCCTCGTTCGTAAAATGGGCCAGGGCTAATTATCCGGCCGGCCGCTACATGCTCATAATCTGGGACCACGGCTGGGGCTGGCTGGATCCCAAAAAGCCGGGCGAAAATCATGTGGACGATCCGAAGCCTTCTTCAAAGTCCATCTCCCACGATTTCGTCACCGGCAATTACATAAAGACGACGGAACTCAAGGCTATATTTGAGGAAGCGGGTAAAGTGGATCTTTACGCCTCGATGGCTTGTTTCATGCAGATGGCGGAAGTGGCTTATGAGCTCAAGGACGGAGCGGACGTGATAGTCGGCTCGGAAGAGATCATCCAGCTGCCCAGTTTCAATTTTGAAGACTTTTTTGCGCTGATGCTCAAGGATCCCCGGGCCACAGCGGAGAAAGCCGGTCTTTACCTGGTCGACACTTTTAAGGAGATGTATTCAAGGCCCGAATATGCCGACATGCTGGAAAAATCCAAATACGGCGTGCAGCTCTCGGCAATCAGGCCCGCCAGGCTTCCCGCTTTCGCGAAGCTCGTAAAGGACTGGGCCGGCGCCGCCATGGAAGTCAACGACACCGCGGCCTACAAAAAAGCTAAAGAAGGCGTGCTGCGCTTTGAGGTGGGCGACGAAACGACGGACCCGGACAAGCAGCTCTCCTTTTACGCCGATCTCTATCATTTCATAACGCTCGCAAACGCCGGCCTAAACCCCGCCCTGCCCGACGCCGATAAATTCAGGGCGGCCGGCGAAGAACTTCAAAAGCTCATAGCCGAAGAACTTGTAATAAAAAACGTCTATCAGGGCAAAGACCGCACGGGCAAGGAATATTCAAACACCCATGGTATTGCCATAGATATTCCTGGAAAACCGGGGACGCTCCTGGAATACAACGACACCTACGGCGAGCTGGCGTTCGAGAAAGCCTCCAACTGGCAGAAGTTCATGAAATACCTGGAGAAGATATAAAAGACAGGGTATAGGGTAAAGGGGTTAGGGTATAGGGTAAGGAGTTCCTTATTTCTGCACCCTCTCCCCTCTACCCTCTCCCCTCTACCCTATGTTCAGTCCATCGCGGTCTTATGAAGCGGGCTCAAGTTTCAGGCCCGCTTTTTTCTTTCTGGCCCCGGACCAGCGCCGCGCCCTATCGGCGTTTTACGGTTACGCGCGAGCAGTAGACGATATCGCCGATGATCCGGCCGCCGCCCCGCAGCAGAAAGAGGCCCTGCTTCAGACCTGGCGGACCAGGATAGAAGCTCTCTTCAGCGGCGCGGCGGCAAAAAACCCGCTTGAGGCGGACCTTGCCGTTGCGATCAGGACTTTTTCCATGCGCAAAGCTAACTTCCTGCTGACGCTTGACGGGGTGAGCATGGATATACATAAATATGAGTACGCCACTTTTGACGAACTCAAATATTACATGTACAGGGTGGCTGGGGCTGTCGGGCTCGCCTGCCTTGAGATCTTCAGATACCGCGGGGAGCAGGGCGCTGCCATCGCCGAGAACCTGGGCTACGCCGTGCAGCTCACCAATATAATCAGGGACGTCTTTGAGGACGCGGCCTGCGGCAGGATCTATCTGCCGCTGGGTGACCTTGAGATGTTCTGCTGCGATCCCCGGGTCTTCAAAAATCCCGTTTGTTCGGGTAATTTTATAGACTTAATAAAATTTGAGGCCAAAAGAGCCCGCGGTTTTTACGCCGCGGCGCGGGAACTGGCCGCCGGTCCGGAAAAGAAGAAGCTTTTAAGCGCGTTCATCATGGCCGAAGTTTATTCGGGACTTCTGGACAAGATAGAAGCCCGCGGATTTAAAATCGCCGGCGGGCGGGTCCGGCTCGGCGGATTTGGAAAAATAAAAGCGATCTATAAAGCCTGGCGGTTCATAAAAAAGGCTAAAGGATAAAGGCTGAAGGAAAATACAGGGAAAAGTGTAAGGATTGTTCCGCCCTTTAGCCTTTATCCTTTAGCCCTTAGCCTTGCCGTTAAAGGAGAAGACTATGCTGAAATCCGATTCGTGGATACGGAAGATGTGCCTGGATTCGAAAATGATCTCGCCTTTCGTTGAAAAGCTTGTAGCCAGGAACAAGATCTCCTACGGGCTTTCTTCCTACGGTTACGATATCAGGGTGGCCGATGAATACAAGGTTTTCACCGATGTCCATAATTGCGTCGTGGATCCCAAAAACTTCAGTTCCAAATCCTTCGTGGACCTGAAAGCCCCCTTCTGTATAGTGCCGGCTCGCTCTTTCGCGCTCGCGCGCTCGGTGGAATATTTTAAAATACCGAGGAACGTGATAGGGCTCTGCATCGGCAAGAGCACCTACGCCAGATGCGGCATAGTGGTCAACATCACCCCTCTTGAGCCGGAATGGGAAGGCCATCTGACCCTTGAGATTTCCAACACCACGCCCATACCGGCCAAGATCTACTCCAACGAAGGCATAGCCCAGCTTATATTCCTGGAATCCGACCGGATCTGCGAAATCTCTTACAAAGACAGAAAAGGCAAATATCAGTCGCAGCGCGGCGTCACACTGCCCAGAGTGGCGTCCGCAAAAAAAATAAAATAATGATTTCAAGAATTGCCGTTTTAACTCTCTGCGCCCTGGCGTTCGCCGCGAATGCTTCAGCCGGGCCGGCGGACGCGAAAAAAGCGGACGGTTACCTTGACAATGCCGTGAGAGCTTACGAGGAGGGGCTGGCCGCAACGGCGCTTGAGTTATGCCTGGAAGGCCTTGACAAGAACCCCGCCGACAGGAAACTTTACCTCTACGCAGTCGAAATCCTGCCCGAAGGACGTTCAAAGCACGCGGCGCCCCTCCACGCCATAACCGCCAGGGCCCCCCAGGCCTGGGGGGCCGGCGACTATATTTACCCCCTGGGACTGTGCAAGATATACAGGAACTCCGACCAGGTCCCTGAGGCGCTCGCGAACTGCAAAAAAGCCATGGAGCTTGAACCAACGGCCTGGCCGGTCTACCGGGAACTGGGCCTGACCTACTCAAAAAACGGAAACTCCAAAAAAGCCGTGGAGACGCTTTCCCAGGGCGTTGAACTATCCTCCGATAATTACAAGGCTTATTACTATCTGGCCGCCGAGTATGAAAAAGCCTCCGATCAGCCCCGGGCTTTAAAAAATTACCATAAAGCTCTGAAGCTCGTCAAAAAAGCCGCGGGTTTTGACGCCCAGGCGCACTCCGCGGCAATAAGAGGGAAAATAAAGCGGTTTTCAGCCAAAAAAAACCAAAAACCCGCCCCACAGGCCCCGAAAAAAGCTGCGGCCCGGCCGGGCGTGACATTTGACGCGTGCGTTTCGGATGCGCAGGAGTCGGAGAGAAAAAACGATCTCGCCGCGGCGGAAAAAAAACTAGCCGCCTGCGCCGGCATGATGCCCCGGAACGCCCGGGTGCGCTACGACCGCGCCAACCTGCTGGCGCGGCTCGGGAGACACGAGCCGGCCGCCGGGGAATATCAGCGGGCGGCCGCGCTGTTCGGCAAAAAAAGCGCCCAGGCCCTGCCCGGCGACAGCGATCAGATAATGACGGCCTCCTGCCATATAAAAACGGCCCAGGCGTGGTCAAAACTGGGCGACCAGGCAAAAACCGGGGTCTATTATCAGAAAGCCCTTGAAATAAACAAGAACGATCTGAACGCGCTGCTCGGACTGGCCGGCGCCTATGAGGCCAAAGCGGACCTCGCCGGCGCGGCCGCCTTATACGGGAGGATATTAAAAATAGAACCGTCCAATGCGAAAGCCAAAGAACGCCTGGACGGGATAAATTTTGATCTGCTCTCAAAGGCCGAGATACTGTCGGAGCTTAAAGAGCGCAAAGCCGTGGACGCCGCGAAGGCCGAGCTCTCCGAGGAAGACCTTGATACCGTGAAAATCATGCGCCAGGCCGAGAAGCGCGGGGCGATAGAATATCTAAAAAGCAGGATGTTTTTAATGAACGGCTTAACGGTGGCCGGACAGGCGCCCGGCGGCGTCAAACTGCTGCTGACCCTGGCCGGTTTTAAAGCCTACCAGGGCTGTCTCACCCGCGACGCGGTGGGATTTTTTGAAAAAAAAGGCATTACCCTGCGGGACGTGTTCCTCTTAAAAGACCTTAAAGGCAAACCGATCTTCGACCCCGCCGGCAAACTGACCTTGGACGGGATGGCCGCCTACTGGGAGGCCCAGGCCGGGACCAAGAGCTGGCTTACGCCTTATGAGACCGCCGCGGCGATCTTAGAGGCCGCTTCCGGAAAAGACAGGGAAAATCCTGAAACGGAGCAGGCGCTGAAAGACGGCTACAAAGAGATCTTTGAACCCGAATTTTTATGGCTGCTGCGCGCCACGGACTGCCCGGTGGAAACGCTTACCGAGAAACCCGGCGAGATCTTAAAACTGATAAAAACCCCGAAACAACAGCGTTACTTCCTCTGCTCCGCGCAGGGCGCGCTCTGCGCCATGAAAGGCACCGCCAAACTCGCGATATACATAGAAAATTACCGCCGCGGCGACACCCATATTCCGGGAACCAAGGGCACGGCGTTCTTCGGCGCCAAAGCCGCCCAGGGCAGGCGCTTCTGCCATAACGGTAAGATCTGGCTGGGAGAATAACCTTCAGTCTTTTATTATCGCCGACCAGGCCGCGAGCTTGCGCTCCCGCGTCAGGCCGGCCCTGGCGGAGCTGGTAGAGGGAAGCCTTGTATATTTCATTGGTTTAAAGCCGGCCGGCAGCAGCGGCAGGACGCGTTTCCTGTATTCTTTTTCGGCGTGGGCTCCGTTGAAAAAAACGCGCTTGACGGCCCGGTGCGCCGCATAGAAAGCCGCAAAATCATTTGTCTTTATTGACTCGGCTATTATAGAGGCGTCCAGGCTTCCTTTTCTTTCGCAGGCCTTTATAACATCCCACAAAGCTATTCTGTTCGCCTTCAGCATTTCTTTTTTTGCGACATAACTCATCCGCGCCGGTTCTTTGTTTAATAAGCGCCCCATGATGAACCAGAACGCATTGCGGGAATGCCCGTAATATTGCCTTTTGCGCAAAGACTCCGCCCCCGGCATAGTCCCCAGTATAAGCGCCGTCGCCCCCTTCCCCGCCACAGCCGGAAAACCTGCTTTCATCGGCTATATGATACCAAAAATTTTTTCCGCAAAAATTTTTAATTTACATTGGGAGGCGAAATTTGATATGATAATGTTATTATGACTATGCTCATCACGCAGAAAACGACTTTGCCCGGCGCTAAAGAAACGGAAACCGCCAGGAAATGGCATTACTTCGACGCCGACGGCCAGGTACTCGGCAGACTCGCCTCCAGAATAGCCGTCCTGCTCATCGGCAAACATAAAAGAACCTACACCCCCAATATGGACTGCGGAGATTTTGTCGTCGTCACGAACGTCGCAAAGGTGAGAGTCACCGGCAACAAGACGGAGGATAAATTCTACTTCCGCCACTCCGGCTACGCCGGCGGAGCCAAAACCATTCCCTATAAACGACAGCTGGCAAAAGACCCGACAAGGATTCTGGAACTCGCGGTCAAAAGGATGCTTAACCACAACAAACTGAGACACGGCCGCCTCAAGCGGCTCAAGCTGTTCACGGGCGGACAGCAGCAGTACGGAAAGCCCCAGGCGGAGAAAAAAGCGTAAGCAAAAGGAAATTTTATGGACAACAACATCATAATGGCGACAGGCAGAAGAAAAACCTCCGTGGCCCAGGTAAAACTGACGCAGAACGGGACGGGCAAAATAACCATCAACAATAAGACCCCGGAAGCGTACTTCGGCAATACCCCCCGCCTGAATTATGTCATGGTCTCCCCTTTTGACCTCACTAAAGACCAAAAATTTGATTGCGTCGTCAAAGTCAACGGCGGCGGCGTCTCAAGCCAGGCCGGCGCCATACGCCACGGCATCGCCCGCGCGATAGCCGGCCTCGGAGACAGTTTCCATTCCTCCATGAAAAAAGCCGGCTTCCTTACCAGGGATTCCAGAATGGTGGAAAGAAAGAAACCCGGCCAGCCGAAAGCCAGAAAGAGATTCCAGTTCTCCAAGCGTTAATTACCGCTTTTGGGGCGCTCAAAACGCGGGAAGATTAACACCTTCCCGCGTTTTTTTGTATCATTATTTTTAGAAGTAAAAGTTTTTGCCGCGAAAATTTTTGACAATGCGCTTATATCTGCTGAAACTTAAGAACAAGCCGCTTTATTTCGCGGCGAAACTGACGCGCGCCGTACTTTCCGATCTGGAATATTTCCTGCACCCTGCCAAACGGAAAAAGAAGCACGCGCATTACGAACTCCAGAACCGCCTCGCCGGAGCTAAAGACCATTTCACTTACGACAATCCCGCCTATTGGCGGGCTATACAGCAGATAGAAAATATCGCCGCTTACCTGGAAAAAATATATTTTGACGCGCGCTGGGGACACACCTTGCTGCAAGGTGTGTCCCCCGTCAAGGACGACGAATACATCAGGTATTCCTTTTTTCTTTTGCGCGAAGCGCTTGGGTTGATATATAAAGACCTTACCGCCCTTAGGCGCATACCGGCGTCTCCCGACATCAAACTGATCGCGGCCCATGCCAGAAAAAATCTTCACCTCGCCAGGAGGCAGGCCGCGCTGGACGACTCCGATTTTATAGGAAATCTTAAATTTGATAGTATATATGCCAGCCTCGGCAAATGTTTCGACTGCCTGGAAAAATATTTCGACGACTTGGCGGCCATACGCTGATTTTACGGCTTTTTTTAAGGCATCAGGGCATAAGGAGCCAAAAAATGAAGAAACTCGCAATACTGCTGTCCGCTTTCTGCATTTTACAGATAAACCTCGCCGCAAAGACCATCACGGTTTACCACACCGGCGACGTGCACGGCTGGTATTCGGCCAGGCCCGCAAAATGGGACAAGGAAAATTCCACCCGGATGATAGGGGGTTTTGCGGCCCTTTCCTCGCTGGTCAAGCGGGAAAAGAACCCCTATATACTGCTTGACTCGGGCGACATGTTCCAGGGCACTCCGGAAGGGAATCTTACCAGGGGCATGGCTACCGTGACCCTGATGAACCAGTTGAACTATTCGGCGGCGCTGGTGGGGAACCATGAGTATGATTACGGCGAGGATAATCTCAAGGTCCTCATCTCCAGCTCCGCTTTCCCCTGGCTTGGAGGCAACGTCTATTTAAAAGACGCCGGCAAACCTGTGGATTATCTTAAGCCGTATATTATCGTTGAAAAGGCCGGTAAAAAAATCGCCGTAATAGGCATCGCCGGCCGGCACACAAAAACCACTACGTTGCCGCGCTTTGTGGAGCATCTGGATTTCAGGAGTGAAACCGCTGAGGCCGCCAGGTGGACCGGAGAAGTAAAAAAGCTTAACCCCGATGCCATCGTCATACTGGCCCATGTCGGATTCGACGCAGGTCTGATCGGCCAGAAAACCGATATCTCCACCTGGACCTTCGCCGTTCAGGAAATGAACGACGGCACACCGGCGATTGCCAAAGCCGCCGCGGGAGCAAACGTAGTGCTGGGCGGCCACAACCATACCGGGCTCATGAAGGGTTACCAGGACAAACAAAGCGGGAGCCTGCTGGCCGAGAGTTACTCCGAGCTCACCGACGTCGGCAAAATAGATCTGGAATTCGACGACTCCTCCGGTAAATTTACGGGAGCCGGCGCCGAGCTCATTGCGCTCTGGACCGATATAACCGGCGAAGATCCCGAGGTCATAAAAACGATAAAGGGTTTCAACGCAACCACGGAAAAAGCGATGGAGGTGGCGCTGGGCTCAAGCGAGGCCGACCTCGTCTATAATCCGGAAGGTCTCGATTCCCCCATCGGCAACTGGATGACCGACGCCATGCGCCGGCAGTCCGGCGCGGATATGGCCTTCCAGAACACCTCCGGCATAAGGTCCGAGCTGAAAAAAGGCGCCATTAAGATGCGCGATATCTACCAGGTAATGCCTTTTGAGAACACCGCCGTAAAACTGAAGATGACCGGCGAACAGCTCCGCAAGCTCCTAAGCGACAACTTCAGGAACGGCAGGGCCAGGATGCAGCTCTCCGGCCTCACCGTGAAATTTAAGCTTTCCACCGAGGGAAAGCCCGCCGGCCTGACGCTTGAAAAAGACGGCAGAGCGATAAGTTCCGCTGATGAATTCACAGTGGTGACCAATAATTACCTGACCACCGGCGGCTCCGGCGGCCGGGCGTTCACTGAAGGAAAAGATATGCAGGACACGATGCTGCCCGTCAGGGACCTGCTGATAAAAGAGATCAAGGAGAACTCTCCGGTCAAAATGCCGGTCATGGGCAGGTATATAAAGCTGGACTAACCCGAAAACTTCAGTTGAAGTTTTCGGGAAGGCTAAAGGACGAAGGATAAAGGCTAAAGGGCGGAAAAAATCTCTTTGTCTTTTGTTCTCCGCCCTATACCCTATACCCTCTACCCTATCTTATGCGCCTCATAAAGTTTCCGGCCCTTATAATCGTAATAGGGCTGCTGCTGTCCCTTTCCGCCTGCTCAAAAACCGACAAAGTGATAATTTATGCCACCGCCCGGTCCGGCGGCTGGCTCTGGGCACGCCCGGACCCGGACGCTGAAAAAGGCGAAATAGGCGGCTACGCCGTCTTTAAAAACGTCTACAACCTTGAACAAAAACCGAAACTGGCGGTGGACCTGGGCAACTGGTTCAACGAAACGCCGGAAGGTTATCTCACCAAAGGCCAGGCCGCAATAGATTGTATGAACGCCATCCCCTACGCCGTATCAAGCCTGGGAATCGCCGACCTGGCGCTGGCGCCGAAAGACCTCCAAAAGCTTGTAAAAACCGCCGCTTTCCCGGTGATCGCCTCCAATCTTTACCTTAAAACCGGCAAAAAGCCGGAATTCATAAAAAGCCTGCAGCTCCTGCTTTTGGGAAAAACAAAAATAGGTTTTCTCTCCGTTACCGTAATGGACCCGGACCGTCCCAACACCCCGAAATATCTGGCAAATTACAAATTTGAAAAGGAAAGTTACGAGCTGCAGCGTTCGCTTAAAGCGCTCAAAGACGCGGGAGCCGATATCACGGCGCTGCTGCTGAACATAAACCCCAAAAAACCGGCCGGCAAGGGGTTTTACACGGCTTTTTTCGCCAGGCTGCCGCGGCTTGACCTGATAATCACCGACGACCCGGCGCTCAAAAAGCCTTCGCGGATAAACAAAGCGTGGCTCGTACCCGTTCCGTCAAAAATGGCCTCGGCCGCCAGGATTGAGCTGTCCATAGACCCTGCCGGCGGCCGCCTGCTCAAGGCGGGCTATAAGCTCCTGCCCCTTGAAAAGGAAAAATACGGCCAGGACCCTGAGACCCTTAAAATAGTCTCAAGGCACAGGGAGAAGATCTTAAAACATTTTTCAAAGCGCCTAGGGACCGCCGCGGACGACCTCAACAGGTCCGATAAAAGCCCCGATTCCCCGCTCGGCGGCTTCACGGCCGACTGCGTCAGGCGCTGGGCGCGTACGAACGGCGCCATTATAAACAACGCCATTCTCGCGGGCGACATAGCCAAAGGGGCCGTGACCGTGGGCGACCTTTACCGCGTGCTTCCTTACGACACCAGCGTGGTTTTCGTCAAGATCCGCGGCGAAGACCTGAGGCGGGCCATTGAGGAAACTGTTTCAAAGGACATCAGCGTTTCCGGGCTCCAGGTGCGCATGAAAGGCCAAAGCGTGGACAGCCTGCTTATCGAGGGAACGCCTTTGGCTGCGAACCGCATTTATCGCGTGGCCGTGCCGGATTCAATAGTTAACGACAAAGATTACACGCTGCTTTCAAGCGCCACGGAATTCGCCAATTCCCACAGATTTTTAAGGGAAGTTATCGGCTGGTGTTTTTCAAGGCGGCGGACCGCTCTCAAGCCCGCCGGCGGGCGCATAATCAGGGAACAGCAATGACCATGCCGCAAATGACCGTGCTTCAGGCGCTTGACGCTTTTCTCAAGAAATGGTTCAGCCGGTTGAAGATATTTTCCTTCCTGGCCGCCACCTGGGCGGTATTTTTCGCCGTTTTCACGTTGTTGGGCCTCAGAGCGGGCTTTGAATATGACGATGGCCTGGCATTTTCCACTCCGGCGTTTCAAAGCGCCCGCAAGGAGCGCGCCGGCGCCCTTTCGCAGGAATATTGGAGTTCGGCCAACCGGTCGTATAAGCTGGAGCGCACAAAACCGGCGGTATGGCTTTCCGCCTGGTTTTTCAAGGCCTTCGGATTCAGGATAGACATCTTTTGCCAGAGAGACCCCGCGGGTTCGGACGCTTTGGTCCGGAGCTGGAAGCCCCTGGCCGACAATTTTTATTTCACGCCGGAGGAGGACCAGAAATACCAACTGCTTGAAAACAAGCGTTTTGTCCTGTATTTCGCCAGTTCGGACGGC
>JACQYT010000128.1 GCA_016208085.1 Elusimicrobiota bacterium
AAGGCGGTATATTGTTATCTCATGCGGGAAAGGGGCAGGGTTAGCGGAGTTATTTTGGGGAAAGAACTCGGGTTAAGCTCCGGTGCAATATCGCATCTATGCCAAAAGGGCGGGGACCTGGTAAAGAGTTATTAAGATATTAAGAACCGTCCCCTATTTCCTATTTCTATTTCTATTTCCTATTTCTTATATGGAGGTTCTGATGATACGCGTTTCCGTGAAATGCCCGCATTGCGGGAAATCCCTGATGGAGCCGAAAAAGAAACTTGACAACGCAACCGCCATACTGGTCCGCCTGACCTATGCCGGAAAAAACTCCCCCCTCTATCTTAGTTCGGCTTACGGCAGTTACAAAGCGGAAACGAAACTCGGCGTTCCGCTGGGCAAGATAGCGGGCTTCCGCTGCCCCCGTTGCGACGCCGACCTTAAGAGCACCAGAAAATGCGACGTCTGCTCGACCCAGATGGTGGCGTTTGACCTTAAAGAAGGCGGGCAGGTGCAGATCTGTTCCCGGCGCGGCTGCAAAAAGCACATCCTTGAATTCCAGAACCCGGATAACGAACTGGAGGCTTTTTACAAGTCTTACATAAAGGCGTTCAGGTAACAACAGTTGCTAAGTGAGGAACAGCAGTTGATAAGTTGATAAGTAAGAAAGTTGCGGCACTTATCAACCAGTCGACTTTCCCAACTTTCGGCCATTGTCAACTTGTCAATTTATAAACTTATCAACTTCCCCAATATGGAAGAACCGGAGCATAAAAACTTTTTCAGGACGCATAAGGCCCTCTCCATCCTGCCGCTGCTGCTGCTGTCCGCAGGGGGCTTCTACTATATCCAGAAGCATAAGCCGGAGGACGCCTCCGGCAAGGCGCCGCAGAATTTTAATTTCAGCCCCCCCAGGTTGCCGGGGGGGGCGGGCAGCCTTCCTTCCCCGGCGGCGGAGGAGGCTAAGTCCATAGCGGCCCTTGACATACAGGGGCCGCCGGAATTTAAAAGCCAGGTGACGCGTGCGCTCAAGCTTATCTGGATCTCGGACCGCAATACGTTCCTTTTCATCAAAAAATACATTTTTGTGATCAGGAACGATGATAAAACGGATTTTCATATAGACGGCAGCCTGCCTGTGGCGGCCGTCTCCAACGCCCACGCCTTCCGCTCGCTTCCCTGGTGCGCGGGCATAATAGCCCACCAGGCTTTCCACTCCTACGCCGCGTTCGGCGCAAAGAAAAAGAAAGCCGGCCGCGCTCCTCCGCCGCCCGGCGCCTCTGCGGACACGAAGGGCTGGCCGGCAAACCCCCTGAATTTTGATTATACAAGCCTGGATTCCATCCTGAAACTGGAAGCCAAAGCCGCTCAATTCCAGCTCGAAATCCTTGAAAAGACCGGCGCCTCCCGCCTGGAAAGGAATGAAGTGGCGAAAAGAAAGCCTCGCGATTTCAAGACTGCGCATGACGGCAAATACCTGCTGGTCGCAAAACCGTGAAGCATCTTATTAAAAAACTTAAAATAGGCTCCGTGGAGCTTAAGAACAATCTTGCCCTGGCGCCCATGGCCGGCATAACCAACGCCGCGTTCCGCTCGCTTTGCATAGAGGGCGGGGCGGGGCTGGTGGTAAGCGAAATGGTCTCGGCCGAAAGCATAAGGTACGGGAACAGAAAGACGCTGAAGCTTCTTGAGATATATCCGTCCGAACATCCTATCGCCATACAGCTTTTCGGCTCCGACCCGTGCATCATGGCTCTGGCGGCCGAAGAGGCTGAAAAACTGGGCGCCGACATAATAGACGTCAACGCCGGCTGCCCCGTCAGGAAAGTGTGCGCTCAAGGCTCCGGCGCCGCCCTTATGAAAGAGCCGGGAACGCTTGAAACTATAATTAAGAAAATCGTCAAAGCGGTGAAGCTGCCGGTGACGGTAAAGATCCGTTCCGGGCTCGCCGCCAAAGAAATCATAAGCCCGGGGCTTGCCGTCCTCATAGAGGGGGCCGGGGCTTCGGCCATAACCCTGCACGGACGCGCCGCCGCGGATTTACACGGCGGCCCGCCCGACTATGAAGCTTTTGCCGGGACCGCGGCCGCCGTGAAAATACCTGTTTTCGGCAACGGCGGGGTCCGCGCGGCCGCCGACGCGGCCAGGATACTTGAAACCGGCTGCGCCGGCGTGGCCATAGGCCGCGCCGCGGTAGAAAACCCGGCCGTGTTCGCCGAAGTGGCCGAGGGCCTCAAAGACGGCGGAGGGGAGAGAAAGGGAGGGAAAACAGGCGAGGGCGGAGGCACGGCCCATAATGTCACGCGGGGCCCGGCGGAAAAAATAAAGCTTTTCATGCGGTTCCTGGAATTGAACGCCGCCCTGTACGGCCCGGAGCGCGGGGTCATCTGCGCGCGCAAACTGGTCGGTTACTGGCTGAAGGGTTTTCCCCATTCTTCGGCCCTGCGGGCGTCGTTCATGGCGGCGCGCGCGCTCCCGGAAGCAAACGCTCTTTTGCTACAATATATGGGGAAGCATGACAGCAGGATAGTGTGACAGTAAGAGAGATTTATGAATCCATCCGTTGAAATTCCCGAAACCCCTTTGATGCAGCAGTATGCCGCGCTCAAAGGCTCCTACCCCTATGCCATCCTTTTTTTCCGGCTGGGCGATTTTTACGAGATGTTCTCCGACGACGCCAGGACCGCCAGCAGCCTGCTGGGCCTGGCGCTCACTTCAAGGCAGGGCGTGCCGATGTGCGGCCTCCCGTACCATTCCTCTTCCAATTACATCGCGAAGCTCCTGGCCGCCGGCCGCAAAGTGGCCATCTGCGAGCAGATAGTCCCGGCGACCGAAGAAACCAAAAAGAGCAAGCTGTTTAAACGGGAAGTCGTGCGGCTCATAACGCCCGGCACCATAGTGGAAGACGAACTGCTCCAGACCAAGTCGGCCAATTACCTGGCGGCCATAGAGATAGACATCGTCGGCTGGGGCCTGTCCTATATAGAGGTCTCCACCGGCGAGTTTTTCGCCACCCAGAACCTCAACGATCCCGGTCTTTACCAGCTCTCGGCCCTCCTTTCAAGGATAGCCCCCTCCGAGCTCCTGGCCGACGCCAAAACCGCCGCCGAACTCAAAAAACGGGGCGTCGCGGACGGCGGGGCCGTGTTGAGCGAATATTCCAGAACAGACCGGGACCAGCCGCCCTGGACTGAGTCCGCGGTCTGGCAGAACAATAGGCTGGCGCTCAGGACCGCACTCAATGTTACGGCTTATGTCAAAGCCAACCAGCCCGGCGTAAAAGAATCTTTCTCCCCCGCTTTTTTCGAGCCGTCCAATAAGATGCAACTGGACGAATCGGCCATAAAGACGCTTGAGCTGGTCAGCTCCGAATACGGCGAAGAGGCGAAAACCCTCTGGGGCGTTCTGGACAGCGCCCTGACTTCCATGGGTTCCAGGATGCTCAAGAAATGGATCCTGGAGCCGCTGACCGCGCTTCACGAGATAAACGCGCGCCAGCAGTTTACCTCTTTCCTGGTCGCAAACCGCGAAGCCAGGGAAAATCTTTCGGCGATACTCTCCCGGGTCCCCGATGTGGAGCGGGTGCTGGGCCGGGTGGTCAATACCAGCGCCGCGCCCAGGGACGCTGCCGCGATAAGAAAGGCCCTGTCGCAGCTGCCGAAACTCAAAGCCCTTTTAAGCTCCCCGCGCTTTTTTGAATGCGTGCCCCAACTCTCCGGCCGCCTGGAGACGGCCTCCCGCGCGTTAAACGTCCTGAGGGAACTGCTTGACTGCGCGATAACGGAAACCCCCCCGGCGAAACTTTCCGACGGCGGGGTTATAAACGAAGGCTACAGCGCCGAGCTGGACGAATTGCGCTCCCTGCGGAAAAACAGCCAGAAGCTGCTGATAGACATAGAGCTGAAAGAGCGGGAGAAGACCCGCATCTCCTCGCTGAAGGTGGGGTATAATTCGGTTTTCGGCTATTACCTGGAAGTGACGAAGCCGCATCTGGCCAAGGTGCCGCATTATTACGTTAGGAAACAGACCCTGGTCAACGCCGAGCGTTTTATAACCGAGGAACTGAAAGTCCTGGAATCAAAAATCCTGGGCGCGGAAGAACGGATTTTAAGGCTTGAAATCCATCTCTTCGCCGAAATAAAGGACCGGCTGCTCCAGAATCTCAAAGAGCTCCGGACCTTCGCGCTTTGCGCGGCGGAACTGGATGTTTTCTACGCGCTGGCCGAAAGCGCTTTGCGCTACGATTTTGCGCGCCCCCGGCTTACCCCCGGCGCCGAACTCATAATAGAAGAAGGGCGCCATCCGGTGGCGGAAAGATACCTCCCGGCGGGCTCATTCGTGCCCAACGATCTCAATATCGGGGACAAAGACCCGCAGCTCATAATTTTAACAGGCCCCAACATGAGCGGCAAAAGCGTCTACCTGAGGCAGAACGCCCTGATCGTCATAATGGCGCAGATGGGCGGCTTTGTGCCAGCCAGGTCCGCGGCGATAGGCATCACCGACCGCATAATGACGCGCATAGGCGCGCAGGACCGGCTCTCAAGGGGCGAATCCACGTTCATGGTGGAGATGCGGGAGACCGCCTCTATTTTAAGCCTGGCCACGCCCAGGAGCCTTATACTTCTGGATGAAGTCGGCCGCGGGACATCAACCTTTGACGGGATCTCCATCGCCTGGGCGGTGGCGGAATACTTATATAAGAGCGAAGGCGGACCGAAAGTGCTTTTTGCCACGCATTATTTTGAACTTACGGAACTGGCCGAGAAATTCCCGGGCATAAGGAATTTCAACGTCTCGGTCAAAGAGTGGACCAGCTCGGCCGGCAAGACCGAAGTCGTATTCCTGCATAAAATAGTCCCGGGTCCGGCCGATAAGTCGTACGGCATCCACGTGGCACAGCTGGCCGGCCTGCCCGATACCGTAATAAAACGCGCCAAAGAGATACTGCATGTTCTTGAGACAAAAGGCAACATTGAGGTCTCGGGCTCGGACGAAAATATAACGCCCCTGCTGCCGATCTTCTCCGAACATCCGGTTTTAGACGAGATAAAGCTCTGCGAGCCGGACAACCTCTCCCCCATGCAGGCCCTGACCGCCGTTATAGAGTGGAAGAAAAGGCTGAAGTAGCTTCAGTTGACAGGTTGATAAGTGGGAACAGCAGTTGAGTAGTTGATTAGTAGGGAGAAGGGGACGCTCTTCGTTAATTAGTTTATTTAATAACAAGCTTTTTCGCCCCGGTGAACAATCAGCCCGACTTCCGAATTTATGAAAACAGTCTTCTCGTGAAAATAAAAATATTGTCTGTAACCCCCCCTACGTCCCCATATTCGGTTACGCTCCCAAAAGCTTTGCCCGGAAATATCCGCCGCAGGCCACCGGCCCGCCCGATGACGGCTGCCAGCTGGACCCGCGGGCCGATTTATACGATGGAATTGACGCCCCCGCCCCGGCCGACTGATTCCTTTATAAACAGAACATCCCGCCAGGTAATTTCTCGCGCGCAGCAGCGGCAGCGCCGCCGAAAAACCCGATAGACAGACTCCCCGGCCGGTTTTTTGTTATTATAGCCTTTAACGCGCGGTTCCGGCAGAAATCAAGGGGTAGTTGAGAGACGTCAACTTGCGATAATCTTGCTTTATGTTTCCTACAGATCCCCGGACATATTCCGTGACAGCCTGAGAACCAGTCTGCTGAAAAGTCCCGATAACCATTCTGATCTGCGCATCCATAAAAGACATGTTATCCAGAGGCGACCCCAGAAACTCCTGTTGAGCACCGCAATCACCCCTTCCTGCGCTATATCCAGCGCCGGCGCGAGGCGGAGGGCATCGCGGAAAAAGACCATCGCTTTCTCCCAATCGCCGTTTTCAAGATGTATCCAGCCGTAAGTGGCGAGCGCGTACGCGTCGTTGGGGTCGCGCGCGAGCAGGGAAACGACGGCCCGGGTCGCCTCCTCCAGCCGGCCCAGCTTTCTCAGCGCCAGCGCCCGGTAATGTTCGACCTCCCTACCTCCTGAACCGTTCCGCAGGGCTTTCTCGGCGTTTTTTAAGGTGGCTTCCCAGTCTTTCTTTGCGGCATTGACCCCGGTCACCACGGAAATAAGCGTGACGTTCTCCGGTTTCATTCTGTGGGCTTTTTCTGCGGCGGCCTGGGATTCCTCCAGGCGGTCCTGCCGCGCGAACACGGCGGACAGCACAGCCTCGCCGTAACCCGTGCCCGGTCCCAGCCGGATCGCGGCCCTGGCTTCATCTTCGGCCGCTTTGTACTTTCCCATATAACCGAGCGCCTGCCCGTATACCGCGCGGCACATGGGATTGCGGGGGGATTCGGCCGCACCCGCCCTGGCCTCCTTCTCGGCCAGGGGGTAATTCTGCTGCTTTAGAAGCAGCAGCGCGTGTTTTGTGTGTTTATTCATATCGTCCGCATATAAGCGAGAACGTCGTTATAAAAACCGTCCTGGTTGGAGAAAACGGCGTAATTGCGCGCAGTCCGGAACCAGTCTACTGTGGAGGGGCGGATTTTTTCCGCCGCCGCCAGGAGGTCGCGGGCGGTCAGCGGAACGGGCCGCCGTTTCCCCATGGCTTCCCTGAGCTTCGTTTCGACGGCGGCATCCGCCAGGGCAGCGAGGTCGGCGCCGGAAAAACCCTCCGTCTTCTTCGCCACCCCGCCGTAATCAATGTCCTCCGCCGGCTTGCCGGCCAGAAGGAACCGCAGTAGCTCCGTCCTTTCCTTCTTATCCGGCGGCGGGATGAACAGCATCCGGTCGAACCGGCCCGGCCGGCGGAACGCGGGATCGAGGCGCCACGGCGCGTTCGTCGCGGCCAGCGCAAGAACCCCCTCGTTGGAATACCGCTGCCCGTCAAGCTCCATAACGAACTGATCTATTATCCGGCTGCCCGGAACATCCCTCATGCCGGCGCGGTCGGCGGCGAGCACGTCCGCCTCGTCGAAGAACAGGACGCAGGGCCTGTGCCTGCGGGCATAATCGAAGTACATATGGAGATCCCTTCCGCCGTCCCCGGTCCACATATCCAGAATATCATCCACGCCTATCCACAGGAATCTTATGTGGGCGTTGAGGGCTTCGCCGGCCGCGGCCCGCGCTATATACGTCTTTCCGCAGCCAGGCGGGCCGTACAGCAGGATACCGCCGCCCGGGGACTTGCCGTAATCGCGGTATATTTCCGGCTTGCAGAAGGGACAGAGGATTTTCAGCCGGATTTCCTCTTTTACCTTTTCCATCCCGCAGACGTCCCTGAAGGAAATCCGGGGCGGTTGCGGCCCGGCCCCGGAGGGGCGGGGAACGTCCTCCGCTGGGATATGCGATTCATCAGCCGCCCCGCCGGTTCCGGCTGTCTCCTCCGGTCCGATTCCCAGCCGTCCAGCCAGGGCGGGGTCGGCCTTTGACGGGTCGGCTTCCACGGCTTTCCGGTATTCGCGGGCGGCGGATTCCGGGTCGCCTTCCCCAAGCAGCAATTCCGCGTAAAGCAGGCGGGCTTCCGCCGGGGCTTCCCCGGCCTGCGCTATATTTTCAAGAATGACCAGGGCTGCGGAATTTTTCCCCCGGCAGTAGTAAGTTTTCGCCAGGCCGAGCTTGAGCCGGACGTTTCCCGGAGACCGGGCGAGGGCTTTTTTGTATTCCTGCTCGGCCTCCTCAGGCAACCCGTTCCCGAGAAGGATTCCGGCGAAACGTTCGCGCAAAACGATATCGTCCGGCGATTTGATCACGGCTTCGCGAAGCCTGTTCAGTTTCTCTTCGTCAGCTTCCATTTGCAATGTATTTTACCTAAATTCGGGGCGGTTTTTATACACTACACTAGGATTTAAGGAGCTTCTTGTTAATGGCCCTAAAAATCCGTTCTTGTTGTTTTGTGAGCGTAACAACGCGAGATAGTGTGAAACCTTTTTTGGAATCCCGCAGATAAACTTTATACATTGTTTCCACTTCTCGCAATGCCGCCTGTGGAGAAATATTAGTCTTTTTCAACAGATATTTCAAGAGCGACAGCAAAAGATAGGATAGGTAACATATAAAGACATGCGCTTTAACCCGATAATCCCTCCACAGGCTCCGCCCGGTAACAGCCGGGCGCGGCAGAGCCTTTTCAAATTTCAGAAAATTCCCCCGATTTTTTTGTATCATGTAAAAATAGACGGAAGGGAAGCGGTTTTTGAAAGATTTTCAGGCAGCGCAAAGAGCGAAATTAAGGAAGAGCTTGCGAAAACAGGCCTTATGCGGACTACAACTAATGGTTCAAAGGAGATAAAAATGTCAATATTCATCATAGCGGAAATAGGTATAAATCATAACGGCGATGGGCGGGTAGAGAATAGCGAATAGCGAAAGTTGCATTTTTGGGTTCATCACCTGTCCCAATATGGAGTAACAGAAACCGCAACTTTCGGATTAATTTTATGGGAAAAAAGAGCCGCATGTTTTTCGCGCTGATTTTTGTCCTTGCCGTTTCAATCCGGCTTCTTTATTCCTTTCACCCCGCCCCCGAAAGCCCCGCCGGCGGGTACCTCGCCACGGCGGATGCCGTAACCAAAGGCGCCTATCTATTCGCGGACAGAGGCGAGTTCCTTGACTTATACAGGACCCCCGTATACCCGGTTTTCCTTTCCATAATAATGCGGTTCGCAGACTCCGTGCGGCCGGTTGGCCCTGTTCAACGGGTAATCGGATTGTTGACCGCCTTGCTGGTGTTTTTTATTTCACTCAGAATATGGAAAAATGTCCCCGCCGCATTGCTTGCGATGGCATTCTGCGGCCTGCATTTTCATTTTCTGCTTTACGAATCCTATGCCTTAAGCGACACGCTGACTGGTTTTCTCTGCCACGGCGCCCTGCTGGTCCTGATATACCTAATCCAGAAACCCGATGCGCCGTCGGCATTCCAGGCGCTGGGCGGCCTGCTGGCCGCGTTGGCCGCGCTATGCCGGCCTGAATTCGCGCTCATGGGGATTGCCGCGCCGTTTTTTTTATGGAGTAAAGCGGGCCCCGCTGCAAAAAAAATCCCCGTCTTCGTGCTGACGTTTACGCTGGTTGTCGGCGCCTGGATTTTAAGAAACGGCCTGCTGATGAATTATTGGAGGCTTACACCCAACGTTCCCGTGGCTTTTTTTGAAGGGCCCGGAAATAAATTTATAGATTGGAATAATGAGAAGCCGGATTTCATCCGTTCCATCGCCAATAATTACGGCTTCCGTGAATCGGGGCATCCCATGGTGTTTATGCTCCAGAACTACGGCGTGGCATATTCCTATTCCGGCCCGGAGATAGGCCGGCTCGCCATGCACGCGGTAAAAAACAATTTCAGCGAATATTTAAAGGCATCGGCGAAAAACCTGCTTGGCCGGCTTACCGAAACCTACTGGCCGCTCCGCAAAGACATGCTGGAATCCAACCCGGTTCTTTTCCGCCCTGAATTTACCGGCAGACACCCGCAAATAAGCCGGCTCATTTATCTGCAAGGCATGATTGAAAACACGCTTGAGCCTTTTACCTTGATACCGCTGTTTATTGCGGGAGTTATAATCGCGCTTTTTAAAAAACCGCGCAGCCGCGAAATATGGCTACTGGTTTTAATTTCAGCTTTTATCCTCTTTGTGCATTCTTTTATAGGGCCCGGCGGAATACGCTACCGGACCCTGGTTGAACCTGTAATGGGCATGTTTGCGGCTTACGCCGTAATTCGGCTTATATCCGGGTTTATGCGGCGTATACGCCCGCAATCCGCTGTTGTGGATAAATCTGTTGAAACCGGCCTGCCAATCTCCCCTTTAATTGCGGAAAGAATTGCCGCGGCGGCGGTAATTGCGTCCGGCCTAGGCTGGTTATGGTTTACATGGGAGCTTTCACACGCCTATTACGCAAAATGGCAACGCGAATACAGCGCTACAGCTGGCCTGGCAAGGAACGCCAAAGGAAGCATGAAAAGCGGGCCGATTTGGACACAGCTTGGCTTTGAATATCTGCGGCAAAACCTGCCGGCAAAGGCTTTATCCGCCTTCAATAAAGCGCTGGCCGGAAATCCCGCCGATTCCCGGGCGCTGGCAGGCAGGGGAACAGCTTACTTTCTTATGGCTGAAGGCGGGCCCGCGCTAAAATATCTGGAAGAATCGCTTTTGCTTGACCAGTCCGACCCCGATGTTAATTACTATGCCGGCATAATTTACGGCCTTACCGACGGCGGCCGCAAAGCCGTCGTCTCTCTTACGCGTTTTTTGGAAAGCAAACCCGCGGAAAACGGCAAAACGATTAATGCGCTGGCTATGAGGGCGGATTGTTTGCTGGCCCAGGGCAGAAAAGGGGAGGCAATGCGCGACTACAAAAACGCGGTTAAACTCGCCCCTGAATGGCACAATAAAAAAGCCGAAATCCGCGAACTGCTGGGCAGGTTATCAAATCAATAAGGGGAAGTTGCGGGTTGCCTTTTTACCACTTTAGCTATGACAATAGTAAAATGGAACCCGCCCCGGCCGACGACTAACCCGATAATCCCTCCACAGGCTCCGCCCGGTAACAGCCGGGCGCGGCGGGGCCTTTTCAAATAAAAATAGACGGAAGGGAAGCGGTTTTTGAAAGATTTTCAGGCAGCGCAAAGAGCGAAATTAAAGAAGAGCTTGCGAAAACAGGCCTTATGTGGACTACAAACCGGGTAGCAGACAGAAGTAATGGCTTGGGTAAAACAACTACCCCTGGCTGTGTTTGGGTGTTTTACTGGTGATGTAAAGCAAGAGTTTCTCGGTTAATATGGCTGCTGGATAGCAGGTAAGCATTACCATGAGTAATAGGATAACGCTTGCTAGAATAAAGACTATAACGAGGTGCAGATTGAAGGAGTTGGAGGAAAAATTCTTAAAGAAATCAGTGTGAAAATAAAGACACTCATCCAGCCTGAAAAATATCAGGAGATGCAAGAGCAGCGCTATTAATATCGGGCAAGCGATAAGCGTTACCCTCTTTAAACGTCCAGCGTACACCCTTCGTATCAGCATAATCATAGCGATAAAAACTATTACAGAAATTATAAACGCAAACAGGGTATGACCAGGGCTCCAGAGCTCGTCTCTTAAAATCAATGGATAATAGTACGTTGAATGCAAACCCGAAATCGGAAAGCGTTACTGATAAAATGGCTGAAAGAAAGATTATTGCAATCTTTGATTTCATAGTTGCCTGTTCCCAGTACTGAATTTTCTATTGAAAACCCCGGTTTTGTTTGGTAAACTGTGACCAAAGGCTCGGGCTGAAATTTACTAAAAAGCCGCTTTTTGGTCCAAAACTGTAGCGGCGGACGTAAATCCGCTAAAAGGCGACTTACGTCGCTCGCTACCGTTACCCCCTACGATTTCTAAATAAAATGGGCTTTTTTACGAGAAAATCAATTGAGGAGGTCACAAATGAAGAATTTTGCGTTAAGCCTGCTCTCCTTTTTTATCGTTTCAACCCCGGCTTTTGCCCGGAACCTTAAACTTGAAGACGTGAAACCCGCCGCCATAAACCGGACCGAAGCGCCCGCCCTCTCAAAACCCGCGCCGGTGAACCCGGTCATTGCGCCGGGAACAGCCATCGCCAATTACACGACGGACGAGGAATTCAGTTTTGAGAGCCAGGCCAGGCCCGCCATGGAAGAGCGCATCTCGGTCCTGAAGGCCGCCGGCATAACCACCCTGGGCGGACGCGTCATTGAGACGCCGGGGCGGAACTACAGTTTCGTCATAGACTATCTCCCGACCGTAAAGAACGGCGCGACGCTGCCGCCCGCCGTCATTATAGACGCCTATAAGAACGGCGCCGCCTACTGGCGCGAGTCCGACGCGCGGGACGCCATGAATTCCTGCGCCGCGAACCTGAAAAACGCCCGGGTCTTCGTGCTGAGCGCCTATCTTTACGATGCCGGCAGCGACACCGCTTTCGCAGTAGACTACGCGGTAAAGAATCTCCTGCGGGTCACGCCGGAATACAACGTGGCGTTCAATAATTATCAGGGCGGAAAATTCACTTTTGAAAGCGAGGCGGAGAAAAATATCGGCGCTTATGCCGCGCTGTTCAAGGCCGCCGGCATACCGGTCATCAGAGGCAAGGCCGTACAGCGGTCCGACGGCGATTATTCCGTCCGGCTGGAATATGTCGTCAGGACCAACAAATACGGCGCCCGCCCCCAATTCTCCATAACAAGGTACGCCTCACAAGAACTGTTCACTTTTGAAACGGAAGCCCTGAAAGCCTCAAAGGAGCGGCTGGGCGTCTTCTCCGGCGCCGGCGTGCCGCCCGTAAGCAATCTCGTGCGGCCCGAAGGCAGGGATTATTCCTTCAGCATAGATTTTATCGTCTACAATATTTATCAGCAGGGCGGCGTGATACCTTCGGCCGCCATTCAGACCTACCAGGCCCAGGAGACTTTCACCTTTGACAGCGAAGCCAAAACCGCCATGGAAGATAAAGCCGCGGCTTTCAACGCCGCCGGCCTGGCCGTCATCGGTTCCAGGGTCACCGGCGACCTCGGAAGCTATACCTACGCCATAGACTACCTCACTAAAGCCCAGGTTGCGCCGGTCCCGCATAATTTTTAAGTAAAACCGATCCGCTTCCCGGGCCTTTCCTCCCTTATGGAAACCAATCCCTTCTCCGGCATCAGGACTTACGACTCCTACAGGCAGCTTTTTGAGCTTTTCCTGTTTGTGACCGTTTTAAGCGTCGTGCTTTCGGCGGGCACGGCGCTTTTTTTAAATAAACTGCTGGGACTGGGCATAGATTTTGAGGAGATCTACATTCTTATCCAGGGGCTTGTCGCCCTTGTAACCTGCCTGGGGGTCATGAAGGAGCGCGGCGCAGATTTTAAAGAGACCTGGCGCGACTGGAACAGGAACGCGCTGAACGATATTTTGGCGGCGCTGAAGTATTACGGCGTCTACCTGCTTATAATAGCGGCGCTTATTTTGCTGGCGCATCTTATCGGGCAACTGATTCCGGCGCCGCAGGAGGCCGTCCTTAAACATCTGGAGACGCAGACCGCCAGGGACGCGGCGGTCCGGGGCGCGCTGGGCGTTTCGCGGCTGAGGTTCCTGTTCCTAATGTTTAACATCTGCGTGGTGACGCCGCTGGGCGAAGAACTGCTTTACCGCAGGCTCATTTACGCCACGCTCAGAAAAAGGCTGGGTTTTTTTAAGGCCCTGTTCGCCTCAAGCGTGATATTTTCCGCTGCCCACCTGTCGGCTTCGCTGGCGGTGTTTCCGGTGAGCCTGCTGTTCGGTTATATCTACGAAAAAAAGCGCCGGCTGCCGGTCAATATCCTGCTCCACGGCCTAATCAACCTGTTCGCCACCACAGCGCATCTCTTCCTGTAGCCGACGGGGGTTATTTAGTTGCTTTTATATTCAGATTGCCTATCTTTCCTGCGTGCAAGTTCACTTGTATAATGCAGGCCTAATACGCCTGCTCTGCTTTTTACCCAATCGGTGAGTTTGGTGTCGCCAGTTGGTGATGCTTCAACGTACAGCAAATTGTCCATCAATCCATAAATTTCATCCGGGGTAATCACTATGTCATTCACTAGTTTGCCTATAAGCCAACCGATGATATATCCGAGCCTCGGTGAAACATTGATGATCGGGCGGGGTTTGCCAATGGTTTCACCGATTATCCGTATGAGATTGCGATATGTGAATGTCTCAGGACCAATAGCATTAATGATGGCATTTTTAGATTCTTTACCTTGCTGAACTGCAAGTTGAGCAAGATCATCCACATAAATGGGTTGAAGCCTGTATTCCCCGTTTCCGAATACACCAAATATAGGAAATCGTCTCAGCGCCCACGCGATATTATTTATTAAAATATCCTCTTTTCCGAAAAGGACTGTCGGACGAAGGATTGCGTATGAAAGCCCGCTTTCCTTCAGAACGCGTTCAAGCCGCGCTTTGCCGCTGAAATACTCGAGTGGTGAGTCCTCTGAGGGATTTGTAATACTGATGTGAACGACTCTCTTCACGCCAGCGGCTTTGGCGGCCTGGAACAGGATTATTGTATTATGAACAGCATCCGCATGTGTGAAATTCCCATGATTAAACCGGACCCAATAAGTATTATAAAGAACCGAAACACCCCGAAGGGCTTCCGTCAATTTCTCCGGCTGGCGGAAGTTGAAAGCTGCTGCCCGTACTTGATTTCCAAAGGGATTGTTTCGATTTAAAGAGTCAGTTAAGGTAATAACTGTCCGGTCTTCGGCAAGCAACCTGTAGGCGATGTATTTGCCGGAGTACCCAAATGCCCCAGTTACCGCATGTATATTATTTTGTTTCACCTTCGCAATAAACTAATCCTATGTATTCAATGCTAAAAAATGGTGGTGGCTCATCGGCTCACTGTGTAATAAACACTGCCTCCCGGCACCGATTGCCGATCAAATTCGACTATTCCTTGACAATTACACCCCGGCCGAGCACTTTTTTAGTTTAATTCTTAACCCTCCTGTCTGTCAAGAGTTTTTGCCTGTTTGGGTGCATTACCTCAATCTCGGTTGCTTTTTTTATATCTGTATGCTATAATAATATGTATTATGCAGATTAAATCACATCAACTAAGCAGGTTGCGTCAGAAGCTGAAGCAGTTTCCGGAGATACCGGAAAGCGCGCTTTCC
>JACQYT010000129.1 GCA_016208085.1 Elusimicrobiota bacterium
CAGCAATTCCGCAAACCGTCGCGGAATTGCTGCGCGGGGATGTTTTACAGGGCCTGGCGGGGCCGCATGGCTGATTTTTGCCCGCACACCGCCGCTGTTCCCGCCGCCAAATCCCCAAAAACAGGGCTCCCGCCAACGCCGCCGCCCCGGTGGGGTCAACCGCCGGGGACAATTGCCGTGAAACATTACACATATTGATATTTCGGATTACGTCGGGGCAGCCGGCCAGAAACTTCCCTCATAAGGCAAAACTAAATCGTCCATAAGCAGCCGGGCCAATGCCACCCGCGTAAAACTCCGCCATATGCCTTTAAGATTTCTCTGAAAAAAGATTGTCGTCAGTGTAAACGCCATAAATAATATCATCAAACACGCAAGCATCGCGGTAGCGTTATGCCGGTAGCAATGGTCTAAATGCCAATACTGCGTAAGTTCGAAAAAACCCCGCGTTTCCTCGTCCCATCGCGCATGCCCCCATTTCACTGTCAACTCACCGTCCGGTTTTTCTCCGCCCTCCGGCGAAATTATGCACCAGATCCAGTCTTTTGTTTCTTCCTTGTAAACCCACTCCCCGTTTTTCTGTTTCTTCCCTTTCAATTGCTTCTCAATAGACCTGACAACCCTTACCTCCCGTTCAAGCTGCGTCCAGGTCTGCATTGCGCCCAAATCCCAGAATCGGATTTCTTTCGTTACCACCTTCGTAATTTTAACCGGCACGCTTGCGCATAAACCAACCGCGTCCTGGTATAGTTCGCGATTCTCCTGTTTCAATACAATCAACAAATGTAGCCCGTATTTCAGTAATTTCTTCACAAACGGCGCCTGCAGATAAAACGCGTCCATGGTAATCGCATCCAGATACCGGGGATGCCGCTTTAAAAATCTCTCTAAAAGCCGCATTCCGGCCGCCGCTTCCGTTTCACCGGGTTGTAACGCTTCAACATCCAGAAAAACAGCCGGTGTCACCCCTACCATCTGTAGCACAACATAGCGATGGTAGTATTCCGTAATATACTCATCGTCAACCAAAACCCTGCGCGAAAGGCAATGCTCACAATCGTCTTTCTCGCGGCTTTTGTAGGTTTCTATGCCGTCCAGCGCTGCAACCCAGTGGGTCTCAGGGAATAATCGCTTGAAAATTTTCTTTCTTTTACATAATACGGCAATCATCCATAACATCGCGCGCAGCAACTTGAGATTAAACCTGTCCAGCGCATACGCAATTGTGTCCGCTGAAGGTTTTATGGAACCGACCCATCTTTCCCAGCGGCCGCAAATCTTAAACTGCGTCCACAACTGATTGGAGGCTGCCAAGCCGGACTGAAAGCATCCCGAACACCCCAAGGAAAACAGAAGCGGTCGGCATTGGCGGGTTTTTACGTCCGTCTTTCAACTTCCGGACAAGTTTACTGAAGCCCCACACCCTGTCCAGATATTTCGCCAACCGCCCCATGCCGGGAACTGGAAGCGCCGCCTTAGCCTTTTTGTTTGTCGCTGAACTCATGCCAGTATTCATCGCCTATTATCGCCAACAGTTCCCGCGCCTCTTTGTAAGTTTTGGTTTTTATCTTAAGCGCTTTAACATACTCCAGGGGAACAGATTTCATCCGCTGTTTCCCGTCTTTGCTCTGGCTGATATACCAGTTCGTGTGCCAGTACTTTTTGCCTTTGGCGCATTTACATCCGCCTTTACCGCAAGGATGTATCATTTTTATCCAGCTGGCGCGTAGTATTTCCGCGTTGGAATTAACTATTTGCCTAAGCCGGGATGCCGCCCGCTTAAACCGGACGGAAGTCGGTTTTATTATCATGTTGCCTCCTGTCTTATATTTATATAATATATAAGACAGGCATGTCAAGCGTTATTTTGGGTTAAATGCGAATTTGCTTTCAGATTTTTATGTTGTTATTACCGAAGGCGTGGACAGCAATTCCGCGGTCGTTTGCGGAATTGCTGGGGTTTTGGTAGAATAATCTGGTAACCTTAACCGCAGTATCTTTTGAGTAAGGTTGTTTTTATTATATAAGGCCGTCGCGTTCTTTGAGAATACGGGCGGCCGGTCCTATAGGCGGAGCGGCCTAAAATTCCCTCCGACTGCGGACTTTATAACATAAAAACAAAACATAACGAAGCATAATTATCACCGGAAGCCGCAAGGCGCCCGGAAAGTCTTTTTTGTCGTTTTTCAGGAGCTACCTATTATGACAGAAGAAAACAAGAACGAAGGTGTTCAGCCCCAGGCCGAACTCGATGCCCCGCAGCCCGAACAGGCCGCCAAGCCCGAACCGGTTGAAATGCCGGCGGCTTTCAAGATCATGATCGGTGAAAAAGTCGGCATGACCCAGATGTTCGATGAGAAAGGCGACGTCTTCGGAGTCTCCGTGGTCAAAGCCGGACCCTGCCGCGTCGTGCGCGTCCGGACCCCGGAAAAGGACGGCTACAAGGCCGTCTGCCTCGGCTTCGGCCATAAGAAAGAATCTCACACCAATAACGCCGCCAAAGGGATCTTCGCGAAACTCAACATGAAGCCCATCAGGCACATGAAAGAATTCCGCGTCAGCGACATTGCCGGCGTTCAGGACGGCCAGACCGTCACCGCGTCCGCCAGGTTCGCCGCGGGCGAATATGTGGACCTGCAGGGCGTCTCCAAGGGCAAAGGCTTCGCCGGCGGCATGAAAAGGCATAATTTCAGCGGCCAGCCCGCCGGCCACGGCGCGTCGGACAGGGAAAGGGCGCCGGGTTCGCTGGCTTCCAGAAGGTCGCTTGGCCGCGTTCTGCCCGGGCAGCGCATGGCCGGACATATGGGCGTAGACACCGTAACCATGCAGAAGATAAAGATAATCAAGGTCATACCCGAAGAGAACCTGCTGCTCCTGAATGGCAGCGTGCCGGGCCCCAGCGGAAGCCTCGTTTACATCACCAGGACCGTAAAGGCCCTGCCCAAGCCCGTGGTTCTCCTTCCGAAGAAAGGCAAGGCCGCCGCAAAAGCGGCGCCCAAAGCCGCGCCCGCTAAAAAATAAAGGACGGATTAAGGATATTATTTATGGAAACAAAACTTCTGAACTTAAGCGGCCAGGAAGTAGGCAAGTACCAACTGCCGGAATTCCTTTTCTCCAGAAAGCCGGACCCGTGCTTCCTGCATGAAGCGGTGAAGTATTACCTGGCCAATAAGCGGCGCGGCTGCGCTTCAACCAAGACCCGCAGCGAAGTTTCCGGCGGCGGCCGCAAGCCGTGGAAGCAGAAAGGCACCGGCAGGGCCAGAGCGGGAAGCAACAGGTCGCCGGTCTGGCGCAAAGGCGGCATCGTGTTCGGACCCCGCCCCCACTCCCATAGGGAATCCATGCCCGGGACCAAGCGCAGGAGCGCCCTGCTGGAAGCCCTCGCGGCCAAACACGCCGGCGGCGCGGTTCTTGTGATGGAAAATTTAGATATAAAAGAGGCCAAGACCAAAACCCTTAAAGAGATGTATAAAACTCTCGGCCTTGCCGGCAAAAAGACGCTCTTTATCATGGATAAGCCCGTGAGGAACTTTATCCAGGCCTTCCGGAATATTCCCGGCGCGGGCTGGAGCATGGTCGGCAATCTCAACGCTTATGAAGTGCTTCACCACGATTTTCTGATCTTCACCGTGGCGGGCGTCGGCGCGATGGCCAATTACCTGGATAACGCACAGATGGCTGCAGATGGGCAGACGCAGATGAGCGCAGATAAAAAAACTGAAGGTCCCAGATAAAATCTGCGTGTTTAAAGGAGGATTGATGAACAGGTCAGTTTCCGAAGTGCTGCTGAAGCCGGTGTTGAGCGAGAAAAGCGTCGCCATAAAAGACGCGCAGAACCGCTACACTTTCAAGGTGAACCCCAAAGCCAATAAAGTTGACATTAAAAAGGCCGTGGAAGCCCTGTTCAAGGTGAAGGTCGAAAATGTCAGGACCATGAATTTCATGGGTAAAATGCACAAGGTCGGCCGGTATGAGGGCAGGCGTTCCGAATGGAAAAAAGCCATAGTCACGGTCAAGACCGGACAGAAGATAGATCTGACCGATCTGCCGAAGTAGGATGGAAGATTAAAGATTGAAGAAGGAAGATTAAAGACAATTGCCTCAAATTCGGAATCTTGAATCTTCAATCTTGAATCGAAAAGAGAGGATATATGCCAGTAAGATCATTTAACCCCTATACCCCGTCCAGAAGGACCATGCAGGTGAGCGATTTTTCCGATATCACCAAATCGTCGCCTGAGAAAAAACTGACCGTCGGTATGCGCAAGCGCGGCGGCCGCAACAACACCGGCATGGTGATGGTGCGCCATCACGGCGGCGGACACAGGCGCAGCTACCGCGCGGTGGACTTCCGGCGCGAGAAATTTGGCGTGCCGGCCAGGGTCGCGTCCATCGAGTACGACCCCAACAGGAACGCCCGCCTAGCGCTGCTGTTCTACGCGGACGGCGAAAAACGCTACATCCCGGCCCCGCTGGGCCTCGACGTGGGCGCCGCCGTCATGAGCGGCCCCAAGGCGGAAATAAAACTCGGCAACGCGCTGCCGCTGATAAATATCCCGGAAGGCACTTTCGTCCACGCGATAGAAATGATACCCGGCCGCGGCGCGCAGTTTGTCAGGGCCGCCGGCACGCAGGCGCAGTTGATGGCTAAAGAGGGCGGTTATGTCCTGCTGAAGATGCCCTCCGGAGAAATAAGAAAGGTTTTGAAGGACTGCCTGGCCACCATAGGGCAGGTGGGCAACATCGAGCATAACACCATAACGCTGGGCAAGGCCGGCCGCCAGCGTCATATCGGCGTAAAGCCGACGGTCAGGGGCGCGGCCATGAACGCGGTGGACCACCCGCTCGGCGGCGGCAGGGGCCACTCCAAAGGCAATAATGTGCCGCGTTCCCCGTGGAACCAGCCGTCCAGGGGCTTTAAGACCAGGGCCAAGAGGAAGATCTGGGGCTGGATGATAGTGCAGGACAGGCGCAAGTCACAAGTGACGGGGTAAGCCGGTAATAAGCAGCCGGTAACCGGTTGCCGAATACCGGATACCGCAGCAAGGTTACCGCAGTTAATACGGAGGTTTTTCACAATGAGCAGATCGTCTAAAAAAGGCCCTTTTGTGGACCTGAAACTGGCCGAGAAGGTTCAGAAAATGAACCAGACCGGGGACAAAAAGCCGGTCAAAACGTGGTCCCGGTCTTGCACCATCATCCCCGAATTCGTCGGGCATACTTTCCTGGTGCACAACGGCAGGAAGTTCCTGCAGGTCTACGTCAGCGAGCAGATGATAGGGCACAAGTTAGGAGAATTCTCTTTTACCAGGCTGTTCAAGGGCCACGGCGCGGCGCATACGAAGGAAGCCACGGAACTGACATAAGGGAGGACAGCGGTCAGCGGACAGCGGTTGGCGGTCGGCCATGAGTTTTCTGACCCCTGACCTCTAACCCCTGATCTCTGATTTGAATTATGGATGCCATTTGCAAACTGAAGTATCAGAGATACGGCCGTAGAAAGGTCGCCCGGCTTCTGGACCAGATCAGGGGCAAGTCGCTTTTCGAGGCGCAGCACATCCTGGCCGGCATCCCCATGCGGGCGACGGAACTGGTGCATAAAGCGGTGAAATCCGCCGGCGCCAATCTCTCGGTCAAACTGGGAAAAAAGCTGGACATTAAGAACATCTGGGTAAAAACCGCCTTCGCCGACCAGGGCCCCATGAAGTTTTTGAGAAGGGTGCAGCCGGGGCCCCAGGGCCGGGCCATGCCGTTCAAAAGAAAAATGTGCCATATTACGGTGGCCGTTTCCGACACAAAAGGAGGAAAGTAGAGATTAGCGTATAGCGTATAGCGTATAGGGAAGTATCTTGCCCTATCCCCTAGCCCCTAACCGCTATCCTCTGTTTTTATTATGGGTCAAAAAATTCATCCTAGAGGCATCAGACTTGGCTATATCCAGGACTGGCAGTCCAGGTGGTTTTCCCTTAAAAAAATGCCGGAACTTATCGGCGAAGATTTCGAGATCAGGAACATGATCCGTGAGCGCTTTGCTCTTGCTTCCGTAAGCTGGGTGGATATAGAAAGAGCCGGCTCTTATATTAAGCTGACCATCCACACGGCCAGGCCCGGCGTGGTCATAGGCAGGAGGGGCTCCGATATCGAAAATCTCAAAAAAGACGTGGAAGCCATGACCGGCAGGAAGATCTTCATTAATGTCTCCGAGATAAAGATACCCGAAATGGATCCCCGGCTTGTCGGGCAGGCCATAGCCCAGCAGCTTGAAAAGAGGATCGGCCATAAAAAGGCCATCAAAAGAGCCATGGAACGTACTATTGCTTCGGGTGCCCAGGGCATAAAGGTGATGGTTTCCGGGCGCCTGGGCGGCGCCGAAATAGCGCGCCGGGAATGGTTCCGGAAGGGTCGGGTGCCGCTCCAGACTCTGTCGGCCGATATAGATTACGGCCTGAGCGAAGCCATGACCGTGATGGGTAAGATAGGCGTAAAAGTATGGATCTTTAAAAAGCTTTTCTTCGCCAAGACGCCCAGGGAGCTTATGGAACAGCTGAAGAAACTCCAGGCCGAGACCCCGCTTGAGGTCCCGGTTGATATTGAGCAGGCGAAAGAGCAGGACGGCAAATAAGGGAAGCATAACTTAAGGAGAATAATTTTCATGTTGATGCCAAAGAGGGTTAAATACAGAAAGACGCACTCCTCGCCGCGGATCAAGGGCAACACCAAGGGCGGCGCCGCGCTTCTTTTCGGCGAGTACGGCCTTAAAGCCCTTCAACCGCGGTGGATCACGGCCAGGCAAATAGAGTCCTGCCGCGTGACCATTATGCGCTATATGCGCAAGAAAGGCAAAATGTGGGTGAGGATCTTCCCGGATAAAGTGATTACCAAGCATCCGGCCGAGACCAGGATGGGCAAGGGCAAAGGCGCGCCGGACCATTGGGTGGCTGTCGTGAAGCCAGGCAGGATCTTGTTCGAGCTGGAAGGCCTGGATAATGTGTCGGCCAGGGAAGCGATGACCAGGGCCGGCCACAAGCTGCCGATAAGGACAAGATTTGTCGCGAGGGAATACTAGTGTAGCGTCCCGCAAATAACTGGACATTTGCGGGACGCTACACTAGGAGCCTGTCCGACATAAGGCTTTCATGGCGAAATTGACGATTTTGATGACGAGCCGAAGCGACGCGAAACGAGCAGGCTCGTCGGAGCCTGTAAATTGAGCGGCGCAAAGGCGTAGTCCAAAAGCGACAATTGCCTCAGCTCAGGGACCTTGAGAAACATCTCTTCCGGATAAAATTCAAGAGGTCTTCCTCCCCGCTTGAAAACCCCATGCAGATCAGGCACGCGAGAAGGCAAATTGCGATGATCAGGACCTGGCTCAGGGCGAAGGAACTTGCGCCCGCCCTCCCAGCCGCTGTGGGCGGCAAATCTTCATCAGAGGTCAAAAAATAATGAACGAAATCAAACCTTCCAGAACCGGCAGAAAAGTTTTCCGCGGAGTCGTGGTTTCCGATAAGATGAACAAGACCCGCGTGGTCAACGTGGAGCGCACTACGCGCCATCCCGGCTACGCCAAGACAATGAAAAAGAACGGGAAGTTTTACGCCCATGACGAAGCCAACGAGTCGCGCGCGGGCGACACCGTGGAGCTCATGAGCACAAGGCCGCTGTCCAGCCTCAAAAGATGGAGGGTTTCACGCATTATCGAGAAGGCTAAAAACTAAAAGCAGTATACAGTAAAATCTGGAGAATGCTTTATGATACAGTTGAGAACGATACTTAACGTGGCAGACAACTCCGGGGCCAGGAAACTTCAGTGTTTCATGGTCCTGGGGGGGAGCACCCGGAGATACGCCTTCCTGGGCGATATCGTGGTGTGTTCGGTCAGGGACGCCATACCGCACGGCGCCGTCAAGAAAGGCGAAGTAGTAAAAGGCGTGGTGGTCAGGACCAGAAAGGAATCCAGGCGCAAAGACGGGTCTTATATCCGCTTTGACGACAATGCCGTCTGCCTGCTGGATATAAACGGCGAACCGCGGGGCACGCGCGTTTTCGGCCCCGTGGCCAGAGAGCTGCGGGCCAAGAATTTCCTGAAGATAATTTCGCTGGCTCCCGAGGTAATTTAGCTCAAAAAAAGGTAACGATATTATGATCAGACTCAAAAAGAAAGACATGGTGATGGTGATAGCGGGCAAAGATAAGGGCAAGAAGGGCGAGATAAAAGAAGTGCTGCCCCAGGACGACAGGGTGATAGTGATGGGGATCAACATAGTCTTCAAGCACAAGCGCTCGACAAAGGATAAGCCCGGCGGCATCCACAAGCTCGAAGCCCCCATGCATATTTCAAACGTGCAGCTGATCTGTCCCAAGTGCGCCAAGCCGGTGAAGATCAAGGTCGCTAAAATCCAGTCCGGCGAGAAGCTGCGCGCCTGCCGCAAGTGCGGAGAAGCCATACTATAAGGGGTGTCTCTAAATGATGAAGGAAAACAAGGAAATCAGAAAGGGAAAAGAGCCGAGAGAGCGCAAGGAAACTAAAGAGACCAAAGAAACGGTGAAACACGGCAACGTGATGCCCAAGGGCTACACGCCGAGGCTTAAGACGGCGTATGTCCAGAAAATAGTTCCCGCCATGATGAAGGACCTGTCCGTCGGGTCTCCGATGGCCGTGCCCAAGATGACCAAGATTGTCATCAATATCGGGGTAAGCGAGGCCAAGGAGAACATCCAGGCGCTGGACCTCGCCAAGGAAGACCTGACCCAGATAGCCGGCCAGGCGCCGCAGATCAGAAGGGCCAAGAGGTCTATTTCCAATTTTAAATTGAGGCAGGGCATGCCGATAGGCGTAAGGGTGACGCTCCGCGGGGCCATGATGTACGAGTTCTTCGACAGGTTCGTAGCCCTGTCGGTGCCCAGGATCCGCGATTTCCAGGGCATAGACGTCAGGTTTTTCGACGGCCGCGGCAACCTGAACATCGGCCTGAAGGAGCATCACATTTTCCCCGAAATTAATGTGGAAAAATCGCCCAAGGCGCGCGGCATGAACATCACTTTCGTCACCACGGCCGGCAATGACGACCACGCCAGGGCGCTGCTGGAGTACCTGGGCATGCCGTTTAAAAAGGCGGAGAAGAAAGAGTCTAAAGTGGAGAGTAAATAGAACAGAAGTCTAGAGTAATAACGCAAGTCGAGAGTGGAGAGTCTAAAGTAAACACAGTGGTATTTCTGCACTCTACACTTTAGACTCTAGACTTTAGACTCTAGACTTTAGTCTCTACACTCTACACTGGTATTTTAGGAGAACAGAATGGCTACATACGCTTGGATGGCGAAAATGCGCAAACCCCAGAAATTTTCCACGCGCTTCAGGAACCGTTGCCAGATATGCGGAAGACCGAGGGGATATTACAGGGATTTCGGCCTTTGCAGGATCTGTCTCAGAAAGATGGCCCATGAGGGGCTGATACCGGGCCTAAAGAAGTCCAGCTGGTAGCATAACAGCAGCGAATAGCAAATAGCGAATAGGGAATAGCGAATGACAAAGTGGCGAACGGAGAACAAAAAAACCATCAAAATCCGTATTTCCACCCCTATTCGCTGTTCGCTAACCCCTATTCGCTGTTCGCTAACCCCTATTTGCTAACGATTTAGTTTTTCAAAGGAGGGAAAATGGACCCTATATCGAATATGCTGACCTCAATACGCAATGCCGTGGCGAAAAATAAGGAAAGAGTGGATGTGCCGTTTTCAAACATTAAGGCGTCAGTGGTGAAATTGCTTAAGGACGAGGGGTTTGTAGCCAATTACAAAGTGATAGACCCCAGGACCGATAAGAGCATAGACAGGCGCGGCCTTATCAGGATCACGCTGAAGTACACCCAGGACGAAAGACCCGTTATCACCGGCATCAAAAGGGTCTCCAAGCCCGGCTTGAGGATATACCGCCCTTATGACTCCATCCCGAAGGTCCGGGCCGCGTTCGGCGTGAGCATCCTGTCCACTTCCCGGGGCCTCATGACCGACTCGCAGGCCAAAAAACAGAAGATCGGCGGAGAAGTGCTTTGCCAGGTGTGGTAAAAAGGCAGGGTATAGGGTTTAGGGGATAGGGTAGAGGGTGTCAGAGAGAAGAAAAGTAATTTAAGAGGGAAAAATATGAGCAGAATCGGAAAAAAACCGGTGGTGGTGCCCGACAAAGTGAAGGCCAGAATAGAAAACAGGACGGTCTTAGTGGAAGGCCCGCTGGGCAAACTTTCCTATTGCCTTCCCGACTGTATTAACGCCGAGGTGAAAGAAGGCAGGATAAATCTGAGCGTGGCCGCCGGTGCCGCCGGCAAAGGCGCCCTTTTCGGCACCACGAGAGCCAGAATAAACAACATGGTGAGCGGTGTTACCAGCGGTTTCGCCAAAATGCTTGAGATCAGCGGCGTAGGCTTTAAAGGAGCCGTGGAAGGCTCCAAGCTTATCATGCAGCTCGGTTTCTCGCACCCGGTTATCCTTGACATCCCCCAGGGGATCAAGATGGCGTTCGATCCCAAGGCGGTCGTGCTGACCATCAGCGGCATAGACAAGGAACTGGTGGGAAACCTTACGGCCCAGATAAAAAGAATAAGGCCTCCCGAGCCCTACCAGGGAACCGGAATTAAGTACAGGGGGGAACATATTATCCGCAAAGCCGGCAAGACCGCGGCCGGAGCGGGCGCGGGCGGCGTTACAGCTAAATAGGGACTGTCCCTTTAAGGAAAACGACCATATATGATCAGCAAACGGGAAAAATACCGGTTCAGAAAGGATCGCACCAGGAAAAATCTGCTGTCCGCCGGCTCTGCCAGGCCGCGGCTCAGCGTTTACAGGAGCGATAAGTACCTCTACGCGCAGGTCGTCGACGACGCCAAGGGCCTGACCCTCGCCTCGGCCTCCAGCGTGGAAAAGGAACTTAAAGGCAAGGCAAAGTCCGGCAAAAACCTGGAAGCCGCCAAGGGCGTCGGGGCGCTTGTGGCCAAACGGGCCATGGAGAAAGGCGTCACAAACGTCTGCTTCGACAAGGGCGGCCGAATCTATCACGGCAGGATCAAGGCTCTTGCCGACGCCGCCAGGGCGGCGGGGCTCAGGTTTTAGTGAGGGTAGTTGATAAGTGAAAGACAATAGTTGATAAGTTGACAAGCGGGGAACGGCAGTTGATAAGTAAGAAAGTTGCGGCACTTATCAACCGGTCAACTTGTAAACTTGAATTTTGGTAAGGAGAATTGAATAATGCTTAAAAACCAGAAACAATTGAAAACCGCGAAAGAACTCAACGCCGACGGCTCGCCCAAAGTGGAAGCGGACCTGCTTGAACTGGAAGCCGCGCTCCCGGAGGAAAAGACCGTGGTCGTCGCCATCAACAGGGTCACCAAAGTCGTCAAGGGCGGCAAAAGATTCTCTTTTAACGCGCTGGTCGTCGTGGGCGACGGCGCCGGTTCGGTCGGCGTAGCGCTGGGCAAGTCCAACGAGGTGCAGGTCGCCATACAGAAGGCCTCTTCCGCGGCCAAAAAAGAAATGATGAGCTTCCCGCTGTCGGGGACCACGATCCCGCACGAGGTGGAAGGTTATTTCGGCGCCGGGCACGTATGGATGAAGCCCGCCGTCGGCGGCACCGGCCTGATAGCCGGCGGCGGGATCAGGGCGGTCCTTGAAGCCGGCGGCGTCAGGAACATCCTGACCAAGAATCTCGGCACGAGAAATTCTTTCAATACCGTCTACGCCACGCTTGACGCCTTGCAGCGGCTGAGGAGCCGGGAAGAAGTTTTAAAGATGAGAAAATAGGGATAACAAAAGTCTAAAGCGGAGAGTCTAAAGTCTAAAGATTGTAAGGAAATCCGATTCATACTTTAGACTCTAGACTTTAGACTCTAGACTTTAGACTCTAGACTATTAGGAGAAACAATATGATAGGTCTAAACAATCTGCGGCCCAAACCCGGTTCTTTTCATAAGAGAAAAAGACTCGGCACCGGCCAGGGTTCCGGGCACGGCCAGACCTCCACAAAGGGCCAGAAGGGCCAGAACGCCACCGCCGGCGGCTCAAAGCGCGACGGCTTTGAAGGCGGACAGATGCCGCTGCTGCGGCGCATTCCCAAAAGCGGGTTCAGCAACGCCAGGTTCAGGACCGTATTTGAATGGATAAACGTTTCGGTCCTTGAAAAGCACTTCGCCGGCGGCGCCGAAGTGACACCCGAGGTTCTGGTCTCTAAAAGGCTTATAAAAAAAGGCGTCTGCCTCAAGGTTTTGGGCGACGGGGACTTTACAAAACCGCTGACCGTAAAAGCCCACGCTTTTTCCGCGTCCGCCAGGGAAAAGATAGAAAAAGCCGGCGGGAAGGCCGAATTGATCGTTAAATAGTTCTACAGCCGCACTTTACCAATGACCGACTTGCTTATGCTTTACGAGAGAAAGTGCGGCTGTAGAAATAGTTAGTCCTGAAAAACTCAAGGACTAACTATGATTACGGTGATTTTAAAACCGATGACAGCGATACTTCGGTTGGGAAAGCTTATCACTGTAATCGTTTTTGTCATCACTGTAATCATTAAATAATGGGGAAAAAATGCAAGCATTAACGGACTTATTCAAGATTCAAGACCTCAAGAAAAGAATATTATTTGTTATCGGGGCGCTGGCTGTTTATAGGCTTGGCGCCACCATCCCGATCCCCGGCATCAACACCGCGGCCCTGCAGGCCATCTTCCAGAGCAATCAGGGAAGCCTGCTCGGGTTCCTGGATATTTTCTCGGGCGGCGCGCTGGGCAAGTTTTCTATTTTCTCTATGGGTGTTATGCCTTACATCAACGCTTCCATCATCATGAGCCTGGTGCAGGGCGCGCATATCTTCCCGCTGCTGGACCATCTCCAGAAAGAAGGCGAATCGGGCCGCAAGAAGATCACGCAGTTCACCAGGGTGTTCACGCTTTTCCTGTCCGCTTTTCAGTCGCTGGGCCTGACCATAGCCCTGACCAAGATGTCGCCTGCCGGCGGGGTTCCGATAGCGCCCAACGCCGATTTCATGTTCTACTTCGTCACCGTGCTGACCCTTACCACCGGCACTATCTTCGTCATGTGGCTTGGCGAGCAGATAACCGAGCGCGGCATAGGCAACGGCATCTCCCTGATAATATTCGCCGGCATAGTGGACCGCCTGCCCAGCGCTATCGCCAGCATGGTGAAACTGGTGCAGATAGATGAAATAAGCCTGCTTGCCGGGCTGACGATAATCGCCGTAGTGCTGCTGGTGGTCGCGTTCGTCGTGTGGGTGGAGACCGCGCAGCGCAAAATCCCCATTCAATACGCGCAGCGCCAGGTGGGACGCAAAACTTACGGCGGGGTCAGCACTTTCCTGCCGCTTAAGGTTGACCAGTCCGGCGTTATAGCCGTTATTTTCGCGGTCTCGCTCCTGAGCGTGCCTTATACCATAACCCAGTTCAACGCCGACTCCGTTTGGGCGCAGAAGATTATATCCTTCCTGAACCCCGGCAATCTGCTCTATCAACTTATATATGTGGCGCTTATCATCTTTTTCTGCTACTTTTACAATTCGGTCAGCATCAACCCCAAGGACCTGGCCGAGAACATGAAGAAGTGGGGCGGGTTTATCCCCGGCATCAGGCCGGGCGAGCCCACGGCCCATTACATAGAATGGGTGATGAACAGGATAACGCTCGGCGGCGCCCTTTTTGTGGCCCTGATAGCGGTCCTTCCCGATTATATGCGGGCCAAGCTCAATGTGCCGTTTTATTTCGGCGGCACGTCGCTGCTGATAGTGGTCGGCGTCGCGCTGGACACTGTCGCCCAGATGGAAGCCCACCTTATCATGAGGAATTACGAAGGGTTCTACAAGAACTCCAAGATCAAGGGCCGCTGGTTCAACGTGGGAAGCTAAAAACAACAGTTGATAAGTTGACAAGTAAGAAACGACAGTTGATAAGTAAGAAAGTCTCGGCACTTATCAACTTGTCAACTAATCAACTTTCCCAACTTCCTTGCAATACGGAGGCAGGAGCATGAACATAGTTCTTCTGGGGTTTCCCGGTTCGGGTAAAGGCACGCAGGCAAAAGCAGTGAGCGAAAAATTCTCGCTTCTTCATCTCTCAACCGGCGATATTTTCAGGGAGGCCATCGCCTCGGACACCCCGCTGGGCCTGGAAGTCTCCGACTATCTGGCGGCGGGCCGGCTGGTCCCGGATAAGCTTGTGCTGAAGATCATAAAAGCCAGGCTCGCCGCTGAAACCAAGGGCCTTCTGTTTGACGGATTTCCGAGGACTGTGGAACAGGCCCAGGGCCTGGACGATTATTTTACCGCCAGAAATCAGGCCGTGGACGCGGCGCTGTTTCTGGACGTGGAGGAGGCGGAAGTGGTCCAAAGGCTCGGTTCCAGGCGCACGTGCCCCAAATGCCGGAAAATATATAATTTACTTTCTTCTCCGCCGCTCAATATGGGGCTCTGCGACGGCTGTGGTGGAACGCTTGTGCTGCGCGACGACGATAAACCTGAAGTGATCTACAAACGGCTCAGCGTTTACAAGGACCAGACGGAGCCGCTGGTCGCCTACTATAGGGGCCTGGGGAACTTTCATCGGGTAAAAGGCGGCAGGGCTCCGGAAGAAATCACGGCCGAGATCTCGACCATTCTGGGGAACAGCGTGAAAACGTGAACATGGTGGAAATTAAAACCGCCGCCGAGCTTGAAAAAATAAGGCAGGCGTCAAAGATAGTGGCCAGGACGCTGGCGCTTTTAAAGAACGAGATCCGGGCCGGCGTTTCCACCGCCGATTTAAACGCTCTGGCGGAGAGCGAGATCAGAAAATATAACGCAGTTCCCGCTTTTCTCGGTTACCGCGGTTATCCCGCAACGCTTTGCGTGTCCATAAACGAGGAAGTGGTTCACGGCATACCGAACGCCCGGAGATTCTTGAAAAACGGGGATGTGGTAAGCCTGGACCTCGGAGTCGTTTACGAGGATTTTTACGGCGACGCGGCCCTGACGGCGGCGGTCGGCGCAGTGTCGCCCGAGTGTTCCAGGCTGATTTCGGTCACGGAGCAGGCCCTTGCCAGGGCTATCTCAGCCGTTAAAAACGGCGCGCGCCTGGGGGATGTGTGCCACGCGGTGGAAAGTTTTGTGGTCCAGAAAGGGATGTCCGTGGTCAAGGAATTCACCGGGCACGGCATAGGGCGCCGCCTCCATGAAGAGCCATCCATCCCTAACTACGGCAGGCCCGGCTCGGGCGTAGCGCTTAAAGTCGGGATGACGCTTGCCATCGAGCCGATGGTGTGCCTGGGCCGGCCGGAAGTGCTTATAAAGAACGACGGCTGGACGGCTGTTTCCGTGGACGGCAGCTGCGCTGCGCATTTCGAACATACCGTAGTCGTGACCGAAAACGGCTGCGAAGTATTAACCGTGGTTTAATTTTGTATAATATACAGATATGCCTGAAAATAGCGAAAAGGTAGAAGTGGAAGGGATCGTCAGAGAAGCCCTTCCGAACGCCACTTTCAGGGTTGAGATCTCTGCCGGCAAGATAATACTCGGCCATATCTCCGGCAAGATGCGCATCAACCATATAAAGATACTTCCCGGCGACAAGGTGAAACTGGAGCTTTCGCCTTATGATCTGTCCAGGGGTCGGATAGTTTACAGGGAGAAATAACAGGAGCTTGTTAAAATGAAAGTGAGGGCAAGCGTAAAAAAGATCTGCAATAAGTGCGTAATAGTCAAAAGAAAAGGCGTAGTCAGAGTTATCTGCAAAGATCCCCGCCATAAACAGCGGCAGGGCTAAAACGGCAGGGTAGAGGGTAGAGTTGCAGAAATAAGGAACTCCTTACCCTATACCCTATCCCCTCTGCCCTATACCCTGTAGTTTTAAGGAGAAAGTATGGCAAGAATAGCGGGTGTGGATTTACCGAGAGAAAAAAGGATAGACATCGCGCTTGCGTATATCTACGGCATAGGCCGTCCCCTGGCCGGCAAGATCCTGGAAGGCCTGAAAAGCCAGGTGGCCCCTTCCACCAGGGTTAAGAACCTCACCGAGGACCAGATCGGCATGCTGAACACGATAATCTCCAAAGAATACAAGGTGGAAGGCGAGCTGAGGAGAGAAGAGACCGCCCATATCAAAAGGCACATCGAAACAGTCAGTTACCGCGGTTACCGCCACAGAAGGTCGCTCCCCGTCAGGGGCCAGCGCACCAGAACCAACGCCCGGACAAGGCGCGGCAGGAGAAAGACTGTCGGCTCGACGGCAAAAGCTCCGGCCAAACCGGCGATTAAATAATATCAGGCAGGTAAAATTTACCATGACCGAAGAAAAAAAACAGCAGCAACAGCAGCCTGTCTCCGACAGCTCCAAAAAACAGGAGCATAAGCCCCAGCCGAAAAGAAGATATCACGGTTCTGTGACTTTTGCGAAGGTCTTCATCAACTGCTCCTTCAACAACACCATAGTCACCATTGCCGACGAAAAAGGGAATGTGCTGGCCTGGTCCACTTCCGGCGCCAACGGCTTCCGGGGAACCAAAAAAGGAACCCCTTTCGCCGCGCAGATAACCGCCTCCAAGGCGGCCGGCCGGGCGGTGGAATACGGCGTGAAACAGGCCCTAGTATTCGTCACCGGGCCCGGCAACGGCAGAGAAACGGCGATCAGGGCGATAGCCTCCAGCGGCATCCATGTGCTCTCGATAAAAGACACCACGCCGATACCGCATAACGGCTGCAGGCCGCCCAAGCCGAGGAGAGTGTAAACAGCGGTAACCGGTAACCAGTAGCTGTTACTGTTTACTGATTACTTTGGTTAAAAATTTTTGCGGCAAAAATTTTTACCATACCCCGCCCTTTAGGGCGGGGTAATCTTGGGGTAAGGGGGAGTTTGAGGGGGAAAGAAATTTCCCCCTCATCTCCGGCAAGGTGTTGAAGAAAACCCCGTGCCGGGTAGGATAAAATGTTGTCGGACAACATTTTATTTTACGGAGGTTTGATGTCCAGATACACGGGACCCAGCTGCAAAAAATGCAGCAAAATAAGTCAGAAGCTGTTCCTTAAAGGGAACAAATGCTTCACCAACTGCGCGGTGGACAAAAAACAGAAGGCGAGCCGCGATAGAAAGTTTTCTTCAGGCCACAGCCAGGCCAAACAGTCCGACTACGCCAAGCATCTGCGCGAAAAGCAGAAGGCCCGCTTTATGGCGCAGATCGGAGAGGCCCAGTTCAAGAGATTCTTCTCGATGGCTTCCAAAGACAAAGGCAAGACCGGCGAAGCGTTGCTGCGCTTTTTAGAGGTGCGGCTTGATAACGTCGTCAGACGCCTGGGATTCGCGGTCTCGCTCAAGGCCGCCAGGCAGCTCGTTAACCACGGGCATATTCGCGTCAACGGCCGCCAGACGGACATACCGTCGGCCCTGGTCAAACCCGGAGACGTTGTAGCCATAAACCCCAAGGTCGCCCAGACGGTTCTCGTCAGGCAGGGGCTTGAGCACGCGGAGAAGTCCGCTCCCCGGCCGAGCTTTCTTGCCTACGACCCCGGCGCCATGACGGGCAAGATGGTGCGCTGGCCGGACCGCGGGGAAGTCTCAATAAACGTCGACGAACAGTTGATAGTGGAATTTTATTCCAAGTAAACATAAGCAAGACAGCAAGAGAGCGAAAGAGCAAGAGAGTAGGATGCAGACACTATCGGGCTGTCCCGCTGTCCGGCTATCGCGCTAATTCAGGAGGTTGTTCAATCAATGTCTAGTTTTTCAAAACAACTGATAATCCCCGAAGCCATAAACTCGGAGGAAAAGACCAGAACCGGGAATTATTCCAAGTTCACCGCCGAGCCCTATGAAAAGGGCTACGGCCACACCATAGGAAATTCCTTAAGACGCATACTGTTGTCCAGCCTTGACGGCGCGGCTATGGTGGCCGTCAGGATAAAGGGCGCCAGGCACGAGTACTCCGCCATCAACGGCGTCGAGGAAGACGTCATCAACGTGCTCTTAAACCTTAAAAAACTGCGGGTCCGCCTGACCGGCGAAGGCCCTGAGACGCTTACGCTGTCGGTGTGCGGCAAAAAAGAGGTGAAAGCCGCGGATATCCGTGAAAACGCCAACGTTATGGTCATCAACAAAGACTTGGTAATCGCGCACGTGGAATCGGGCGCCGTTTTTGAGGCGGAGCTTGAGATCGCCAGGGGCGCCGGTTACCTGACCTCGGAAGAGATCCGGGCCCGCATGAACCTCCCGATGGACTTTATACCTATGGACGCGCTCTTTTCTCCCATACAGAAAGTGCATTATACCGTGGAAAACGCCAGGGTCGGCCAGCGCACGGATTATGATAGGCTGGTCCTAGAGGTGTGGACCGACGGCAGCATCACGCCGTTGGAAGCGGTGACGAAGACCGCCAGTCTTTTGCGCCGTTCCATCATCCCGTTCCTGCCCGAAGCCGAAGCGTCGGCGGAGCCGGCCAGGGAAGCGGCGGTAGATGCCGGGGAGAAGGGGACCGAGCTCAAAAACACGCTGGAGCAGGGCGTGGAAATGATAGAACTTTCTTCGCGCGCTTCCAATTGCCTTAAAGTCGCCGGCATACGCACGATAGGCGAGCTGGTGGAGAAGACCGAAGACGATCTGTTGGCCGTTAAGAATTTCGGCAAGAAATCGCTGGACGAGATCAGGGAAAAACTCAAAGAAATGGGGCTTGAACTCGGGCTGAAGCCGCAATAAGAGGGTTGGGGACAGTCCCTATTTACCGGCTTGCCGGTAAATAGAGACTGTCCCCGTGCCCGTATTTATGATAAAAAACCTTGGACACAGAAAACTTTCAAAGACAGGCTCTCACAGGCGCGCCATGTTCGCGAATATGGCGGCCAGCCTTCTGCTGCATGAGAAGATACAGACCACCCTGCCCAGGGCCCTGGAGCTCAGGCGCGTGGTGGAAGGGATCATTAATGACGCCAAAAAGGGGCGGAGGCTCCAAGTCAGGAAGGCCGTGCATAGCAGGGACGTCTATCATAAACTCTTCGATGTGATAGCCCCCAGGTACAAGGATCGCGACGGCGGCTGCACCAGGATCCTCAGGCTGGGCGCTAGGAAAGGCGACGCCGCTGAAACAGCCATGATCAAACTAGTAGACTGAAAATGTTCTTCGATTATTTCTTCAGCCTTTTTTCCAACGACATAGGCATAGACCTGGGCACGGCCAACACGCTGGTCTATGTCAAGGGCAAGGGCATCGTGCTGCGCGAGCCCTCCGTTGTCGCTATCGACAAGAACCGGAGAAAAGTACTGGCTGTGGGCAGCGAGGCCAAGCTGATGCTGGGGCGCACGCCGTCCAATATCGCGGCCGTAAGGCCCTTGAGGAACGGCGTTATCGCCGACTTTGAAGTCACCCAGGAAATGATCAAGTATTTTATCAGGAAAGTGCACAACAGGCGGAGCCTTTTGCACCCCAGGATAGTTATAGGCATCCCCTCGAGCATAACTGAGGTGGAAAAGCGCGCGGTGCAGGAATCGGCGGAGCAGGCGGGCGCGCGGGAAGTTTATCTTATAGAAGAGCCCATGGCCGCGGCCATAGGCTCAGAACTGCCCGTCTCGGAGCCCCATGCCAGCATGATCTGCGATATAGGCGGCGGCACTACCGAGGTGGCCGTCATCTCTTTGGGCGGCATGGTGGTGGCTAAAGCCATTGATGTGGCCGGCGACGAGATGGACGATTGCATAGTCCAGTATTTCAGGAGAAAACATAATCTGGTAATAGGCGAAACTACCGCAGAAGAGGTAAAAATACAGATCGGCTCGGTTTTTCCGCTAAAAGAAGAAAAGACCATAGAGGTCAAGGGTAGGGATCAGGCGAAAGGCCTGCCCAAAACAATTCTTGTGACTTCGGAAGAGATAAGACAGGCTCTGCTGGAGCCGGTCCAACTCATAGTTGACGTTATAAAACAGGTTTTGGAAGAAACCCCGCCCGAACTTTCCTCCGACCTTGTGGACAGAGGCATGATACTTGCCGGCGGAGGCTCCTTGTTAAGGGGCTTTCCGGAGCTTATAAGGCAGGAAACCGAATTGCCGGTCCACAGGGCGGCCGATCCGCTTAGCTGTGTCGCTTTAGGATGCGGCAAGTACCTTGAAGAACTGGACACGATACAGCAGAGACCCGATTTTTTGAAGTCATACCGCAGTTAACCGGTGGCGCTTGGAGCTTTCGTATTCTGCCTCCAGTTTCGCACAGGTCAGGCGTTACGGGGCTTGAGGCGCTTAAGGTTTCCCGCTTAAAATCGAGTCTTTTCCGAAAATTGTATAACAATTTTCGGAATATTGTTCGCCTGATTACCAGCTTTGGGCCGATGAATTTACCAATCAACACCCATAAAATTTTATGTTAACCTGAAAGTTTCAATTGGAAATAATTTTTTTCGGCTTCTTTCCTGACCGGCGATGCGAATTTTATATTGCGTTCATTGGTAAAATACGGGGCGAAAGTTGTTTGACAGGCGAACGGAAATCCGTCCGCCTGAGGCGGACGGATATGAACAGGGAAAAAGACTTGGCGAATTACGCTTTCGTCTTTTTCGTCTTTCTTTCGGTCCTTTTGCTGCTGTTCCCTTCCACCAGAATCGCCCAGACCGCCAGAATATTGGCGAGTTACAGCCTCTACCCTTCGCTGCATTACGGCGCGAAATACGACCACTATATTCGAAACGTGCCGGAAAATTTCCTCAATATCCTGAAAACCGACCAGGAAAACCGGGACTTGAAAAACAAAATAAAAGAGCTGGAGATCTCCGTCAAAGCCGCCCAGGCGGCCGAGGCCGAAAACCAGCGCCTTACCGGAGAGCTGGGGCTTTCAAGGAACCTGGGTTTGAAGGGCGTATGGGCCAGGGTGATTAACAGGAATCCGCTGGACTGGCACGGGGCTTTCTTCATAGACAAGGGTGTTAAAGCGGGCATCACGCCGAACGCCACCGTAATGGGGTTTGAAAACGCCCGCCTCGGCCTGGCCGGCCGGGTATTAGAAGTCTATCCGGATTTTTCCAAAGTGCTTCTGATAACCAACGGGGTTTCATCGGTCATCTGCTCCGCGCCGGGCGCCAGGTTCGAAGGCCTGGCCGAGGGAAAGGGTACCTGGCTTTTAAAGGTGAATTATATTCCCGAAGGCTCCGAGATCGCCGAAGGCATGGAACTTATGACTTCTCCGGGCGGGCTCCTGTTCCCGCAGGGGCTGCCGGTGGGCCGGGTGGCCAGGGTCCATCCGAAAGAGTCGTTCATGAATTTTATAACCGCCGATGTGGCGCCGGCCGTAAGCATCAACTCGCTTAAAGAAGTATACGTGATAAAAAGGGAACTACCCGCGGACCTTTACGGACTCTCGGAAGGCGTGAAAAAATGATATTTACAGGCGATCTTCTTTTATACGCTATGACCGGTCTCGTCCACTGGTGGTGGGCGGCCAACCTTTCCATTTTCGGCGTGGCGCCGAATATAGCGTTCATGGCCGCGCTGACGGCGGCCATCCTCGCCCGGCCGGCCAAAGCCATGTCGTACGGTTTTTTCTTCGGCGTTTACCTCGACCTTCTGGGCTCCAACATCTTCGGGGCTTACGCGCTTACCTACACGCTGATGGCTTACGGCGTCTACATCCTTAAAAGGCATTTCGACCTGATAGGCGGATTCTCGCAGATAATAGCGGCGCTTATGCTCTCGATGCTTACCATGCTGTTCTATCAGGGCCTGTCGCTGGTCTTCGCGAAAATAAATCCGCTTGAGCTTAAGGCGTTTCTTGTGGAGCCGTTCCTGAACGCCGCGCTCGCGCCTTTCGTCTTTTATCTGTTCGCGCGGCTCAAAAAAAGGTTCGGCATCTTATGATAGAGCGGGGAATATCGCAGGAGAGGCTTGAGATCTTATGGCTGTGCGTGGCCGCCGTCAGTTTGGTATTTTTCCTGCGCCTGATCAATCTCCAGATCCTAAGGCACGTCTATTACAGGGAGATAGCGGAGAAAAACAGGACCCAGGTCCTGCCGCAGTCCGCGCCCAGGGGCAGGATCTTCACGCGGGATTCGGCGGCAGTGGCCGCCAACAAGCCGTCATTTAGCCTCATCTATTTTCCCGGCCGGCTCCGGTCGGTGGACGCCATGGATAAAATGGCCCAAAGCCTATCCAAACGCCTGAACGCGCCTTTTGAAGAGCTGCGCGCCGGTCTTTACAAGGCGGTGAAAAAAGAAGCGCCCATGCGCCTGGCGGAAAATCTTTCCTCAAAAGCCATGTTTTCCCTTTCCGAGCTTAAAACCATGTATGAGGGGATAGACATCATCGTGGAGGCCCGGCGTTATTATCCTTTCGGAAAATACCTGAGCCACCTTACCGGCTACATAAGCAAGATGGACTCCAGAGAGTGGGCGCTGTACGGAAAGAACAAGGATTACGGCATGGACTCCCGCGTGGGCAAGGCCGGCCTGGAAAAAACGTACGAGAAAGACCTCAAGGGCAGGGACGGCGGCATTTACCTTGAAGTGGACTCGCGCGGCAAATTGAACAGGATCCTTGAAAGCAGGAAATGGGCGCCCGGAGCGGATATATACCTGACCGTAGATTCAAAGATACAGGCCGCCGCCGAGGAGGGGCTTAAAAGATCTTCCACCAGCAGGGGGGCGGTGGTGGCCGTAGATCCCCGGACCGGGGCGGTCCTGGCCATAGCCTCCATGCCCGACTATGACCCGAACAGGTTCGTGTCCTATTCGGACGAGAAAATCGCGGACGACTTTAAAGAGCTGCCGGAATTCAATGTCGCCATCCAGGGAACCTACGCGCCCGGGTCAATCTTCAAGATAGTGAGCGCGGCCGCCGCCCTTGACTCCGGAAGGCTGGACCCCGCGGAGACTTTTTTCTGCCCCGGTTACTACGACGCCGGGAGCCGCGTCTTTAAGTGCTGGGAGAAAAAAGGCCATGGCCGCGTGGATTTCATGCAGGGGCTGACCCACTCCTGCGACGTCTATTTTTACAATCTGGGCTTGAAAACTGGCGCGCTGAACATAGAAAAATACGCCAGGGCTTTCCGCCTGGGCCTGCCGACCGGCATTCCGCTGCCGGACGAGAAAAGCGGCAACATCTTCGGCCCCAGCATCAGGGCGGCCAAGAAAAGCTACTGGTTCATAGGCGACACTCTGAATTTAAGCATAGGGCAGGGGGAGATGCTCGTGACCCCGATACAGATGGCCCAGATGGCAGCGGCGGCGGCCAACGGCGGAATTTTCTGGCGGCCGTATTATGTGGAACGGATCGTCAACAGCGCGGGGGAGGATATTTTTAAGGGCAAGCCGGAAATGCTGTCCAGAGCGGTTTTAAAAGACAGTACCTGGGCCTCCTTGAAGGACGGACTGAAACAAGTCGTCCTTGAAGGCACGGGACGGGCCGCTAAAATAAACGGCGTTGACGTGTTCGGCAAGACCGGCACGGCCCAGAACCCGCACGGCAAGGACCATGCCTGGTTCGTGGCTTTCGCCGGGCTTGCGGGCGAGACTTGCGAGATCGCGGTCGCGGTGCTGGTGGAATATGGCGAGCACGGCGCTTCTTCGGCCGCGCCCATAGCCAGGGACGTCATTCTGGCCGCTTTGCGCGGCAAATTGCCGGAAAACCGGGAGAAGTCACAGGTCACAAGTCACAGGTCACAGGCCTTGCGGGAAGTTGTCGGGACGACTGTGCCGGCCGCTCAAAGCGGCCTTAAAGAGCTTTCTGTTTCCACGGCCGCGGCCGCCGAGGAGGGGCGATGATCTTTACTTCTTCCAGCGGGCTTAAGAAGAACCGGATGGACTGGCTGCTCTTTTTTGCGGTCCTAGCCCTTTTAATTCTGGGGTCCTTCGCCGTTTTCTCTTCGGTTGCCGTTTTGCCGCAGCAGGCGCGCATCATAAGGACCCATCTGATAGCGATCCCTTTGGGGTTTGCGGCTTTCTCAGTCATCTGGAGCCTCAATTACCAGATTTTCCAGGACCAGTGGAAATTCGTATACGGGGCGGCGCTCCTTATACTCCTGGGCGTGCTTATATTCGGCGTGGTGGATAAGGGGTCCAGGTCCTGGTACCGCCTGCCTTTATTTTCCGTCCAGCCTTCCGAGTTCGCGCGCATAGGGCTGATACTCGCGATCGCCAATTATCTGGATAAGAGGATAGCCAGGATCCGGGAATTTGCGGTGGCGCTTGGGGCGATATTTTTAAGCCTGCCGGTGTTCCTGCTGCTTATAAAACAGCCGGATTTCTCCGCCGTCCTTATAACGCTGCCGGTAGTGCTTATAATGCTTTTCGCGGCCGGAGCCAATCTCTTCCACCTGTCCGTCATTCTGGGCTACAGTTTTATCTCGGCGCTTTTCCCGGTGCTCTGGACCGTCATAACTCTTAATTCCGAGCTGCTGGGAAGCCCGCTGATAAATTATTTTTTCCATCTTTCGGATTTCGGCTGGAACACGCTGTTCTTTACGGCGGGCGTGGGCGTCGGCGCCTATTTGCTGTGGATCCTGTCGGTAAAGCTTTACTCCAATATCTCGGGGATGTTTTTCGCCGGGGCGGCGGTCGTGCTGGTGCTGGGTTTTTTTTCGGGCATTATGCTGAAGAATCAGATGAAGGATTATCAACAGAAGCGTCTTGAGGTGTTTCTCTCCCCGGAGTCCGACCCCCGCGGCGCCGGGTATAATCTGCTGCAGGCGCGCATAGCCATAGGTTCAGGCGGGCTGTTCGGCAAAGGCATATTTTCCGGCACCCAGTCCCGGCTCGGTTTCGTGCCCGAGCGGCATACGGATTTTATCCTGGCGGTCATAGGCGAGGAGCTGGGGTTCTGGGGCGCCATGCTCGTCATGGGGCTTTATGTGCTTATTATGGGAAGGCTGAGGGCCTGCGCGCATCTTGCCCGCGACCGGTTCGGCTACCTGGTCGTCTGCGGGATCTTCGGCATGTTCATGGTGTATTTTTTTATCAATTTCGGAATGCTGCTGGGCTTAAGCCCCGTGGCCGGCGTGCCCCTGCCGCTTTTGTCCTACGGCGGGTCGAACCTGGTAGCCACGCTTATGGCGCTGGGCCTGGCGCAGTCGATCTATGCCAGGAGGTACGCATTAGTGTAGAGTGGAGAGTTGAGAGTGTAGATAATTTGTTTTTACTTTATGAACGATGGACCTAAAGTCAGGATACGGCTGAAATTCGCGAGGCTTGCCCCTGCCAGGAATCTCTCGCATCTGGAGCAGATAAAGGCCCTGAGGAACCTGGTTGCCGCTTCGGGCTTGAGGTACTGCCCCGTTAAATGCGGCCGCGGCCGCTCGCCCAGGATGGCTTTCGGCCCGGCCATCTCCGTGGGGTATGAAAGCCGCTGCGAATACGCGGACCTTTACCTGGCCGAGTTTGCCGGGGACGAGGAAGCGGGGCAAAAAATAAAGGCCGTCAGCTCCGGCCTCTATGAGCTGATCGCGGCAAAAAGAGTGCCGATGTTCTTTCCGTCCATAGAAGCGAGCGTAAACGCCGCGGAGTATCTCATAGAGGCTGGTTTTCCGGCCGGTTTTTCGCAAAAAGAGGTGGACGGCTTCCTCTCCCGGCCCCAGGCGCTTTATGAAAAAGTGAAGCCTTCCGGCGCAAGGGAGACGATAGACGTAAAACCGCTGGTGCTTTGCGCGCAGCACGACCCGGCGGCCAGGGTTTTAAAACTGGTGCTGAAATTTGAGCCCAAAAAAAACGTTAAACCGGAGATCGTGCTGAATATGATCGCCCGGGCGGAGATAAACAGGATAGTGAGAAAAGAATTATACTGGCTTGACTCCAGGGGCAGGCTGGAGGTTTTATAAGGAGAATTTACATAATATGAACAATCAGAAAGCGCCGAAAAAAGAGATCTTCGCGAACACGTCGTTTGAGGAAACAAGGATAGCGATACTGGAAGACGGCCGGCTGGCCGAGCTTTTCTGGGAGCGCAGGAGCAACACCAATATAGTGGGGAATATCTATAAAGCCGCGGTGGAAAACGTTCTGCCGGGCATCTCAAGCGCTTTTGTCAATATCGGCCTGGACAAGAACGCCTATATCTACATCTCAGACGTCCTGGGCGGCCAGCGCGACCCCATAGAGCGGTTGCTCTGCAAGGATCAGGAGGTAATGGTCCAGGTGACAAAGGACGCCATAGGCACGAAAGGCATGAAGGTTACCATGGATGTGTCGCTGCCGGGGCGCTATCTGGTGCTGACCCCGTTCCAGGAGTTCGTCGGCGTTTCCAAAAATATCGAAAATCCTGAAGAGCGGCAAAAGCTTTCCGAAATAATCAAAAAGATCACGGCGGCAAACGTTCTGGGCAAAAAAGGCTGTATTGTCAGGACCGAGGCTGAAGGCGCCACCGAAGCGGAACTGGAGCGCGAGCTTAAATACCTGATGCGGCTCTGGGATTCCATTCAGAAACGTTTTGAAACCGCGCGTCCGCCGCATCTCCTGCATAAGGACATGGACCTGACGCTCCAGGTGGCGCGGGACATACTTTCAGACGATGTCTCCATCTATATGCTGGACAACAAGGACGGCTTCCATGAAACCTTGGAATTTGTGGCGAAGATCTCGCCCGATCTCAAGGAGCGGGTAAAATATTACGACGGCAAGACCCCGGTTTTCAAGGCTTTCAACATAGACAAAAGCATAGAGGAGCTGAGGTCTATAAAAGTGGAACTGGCCAACGGCGGCAGCATCATTATCCAGGAAGCCGAATCCCTTTGCGCCATAGATGTCAACACGGGCCGCTTTACGGGCTCACGCTCTCAGGAGGAAACGGTCACCCAGACCAATATTGAGGCGGCCCAGGAAGTGGCCAGGCATCTACGGCTGCGGAACATCGGCGGCATCATAGTCATAGATTTTATAGACATGAAAAAAGCCTCCAACCGCCACAGGGTGGTGGACACCCTGGAGCGCGCTGTCAAGCGCGACAGGGCCAAGATCAGGATCCTGCCTATAACGCGGCTCGGCCTGGTGGAGATGACCCGGGAGAGGAAGCGCGAGAGCACGTTCAGCCTGCTTACCGAGGAATGTCCGGAATGCCGCGGCTCGGGCCGGGTGCTTTCCAGCGAAAGCATCAGGATAAAGATACAGCGCGAGATCCTGAATTTGACGCTCGGACGCCCGGGCGGCAGCCTGCGGCTGGTGGTTCATCCGCTGCTGGCCGACGTCTTCAGGAAAAAACAGGACCTAATGGAAAAGAACGTGCACAGAAGCGTGAAGATATTTTCAGACCCCCAACTGACCTGGGAGGATTACAGAATAATATTAGAATAGGGTATAGGGTAGAGGGTTTAGGGTATAGGGTTATAAGGAATTCCTTTTATCGGAGCCTTTGAAACGAACTTCAAAATTAAGAGGTAACGGATTATGATGAGGAAACTTTTAAGACGCAGCTTGGGCCTGGCCATAGTTCTGGGTCTGGCCGCCGCGGCGCATGCCAAAGTGGATGAAGTGACCTACATGAAGAACGGGGCCTATATCGGAAAGATCGGAACCTATATCCTGAACGGGAACCTTTACCTCAACGCCGCCGCGTCCGCCAAGCTTATGGGGGGGAAAATCTACTGGTACCCGGTCAGCGGCAAGCTTATGCTGCAGAACAAAGGCAACAAAGTCGTGTTCTTCATGAAATCGGACGAGGTTATGCTGAACGACTCCAGCGTGTCCATGCCCAATCCCCTTATAGTGCGCGGCGGGAAAGCGTTCCTTGTCATGGATTTTTTCATCTCGCGGCATTTTGCCCGCGCCTTCGGTTTTAAGCTGGATTATAATTCTTCTATAGGCGTGCTCGCGGCCCAGCAGAAGATTAATATCAATTCCGTGAATTATTTTTCGTATAAGGATAAGACCAGGGTCGTGATATATCTCCAAGAAGCGCTGGGTTACCAGACCTCCCAGAAGGAAAATAATATTTTCGCCATAACCGTGCCCGGAGGCATAGTGGAGGCCGAGGATAAAATAACCATAGCCGACGGCATCATCAAAAGCGTGGAGATTTTCCAGGAGAACAAGATGGCGCGCATCATACTCACGCCGGACGATAATTTCGGAAAAGCATCGTCATTTGCGCTCACAGGCCCTGACCGCCTGGTATTCGATATTGCGAAAGCGGTGAAACCCATATCCCAGGGCATAAACACTGCGGGCCCGGACGCGGGGCTGCCGCTACTCGGCGAATCCGTAAAGGCGATAGACCCGCAGGCTCCGGGCCCGGACGCGGCGGGGCCGGCCGTTTCCACCAAAGCCGCCGACGTCGGCGGGGCGGTCGTAAACATCCCCGATAAGATCATACTTGATAAATCAGGCCATAAAAGGATCGTGATAGACGCGGGGCACGGCGGCAAGGACCCGGGCGGCAAGAGGGCTTTCGGGCTCAAGGAAAAGGAGCTAAACCTTCTTATCGCCAAAGCGCTCTATGATATACTCAAAGACGAAGACATCTTTGACGCGCTTATGATTCGCACCTCCGATGTCTTTATCCCGCTGGCCGACCGTTCCAAAATAGCCAATGATTTTAAAGCTGATATCTTCATTTCCATACACGCGAATGCCTGCCGCGACCGCAGGGAAAAAGGTTTTGAGGTCTATTTTATGTCGGAAAACGCCTCGGACCCCTGGGCTGCTGAAGTGGCCGACTATGAAAACTCGGTCATAGGCCTTGAGGAGGGGGAGACCGCAAACGATCCCACCGCGTTATTGCTGCATTCCCTGGCCAGGAACGAATATATCAATGAAGGCAGCCAACTGGCCGGCCTTATCTCGCATGAGTTGGAGAGAAGCACGCCTTTCGTGAACAGGAACGTTAAACAGGCGGCTTTTTATGTCTTAAGGGGGACTTACGCCCCCGGCGTGCTGGTGGAAATGGGTTTCATGACCAATGCCAAAGACCAGAAAAACCTCAACGATAAAAAAGTTAGGGCTAAAACAGCCAATGCCATATCTAAAGGCATAATGAAGTACGCGCAGATGAAGAAGTGGAAGTGACCCGAAAATTTGCAATTTTCGGGTGCTCGTTCGCCTGTCAGACAGTTATAGCCGCGTGGTTTACCTATGAGCGCCTATAAAAATTTGTGTCGCCGGTCAGGAAAGGACCCGAAAAAATCAGTTCCAACTAAAACTCCCGGGTTAAGCGAAAGAAATCGTCCGATCGGTATTTTTGATTCAGGGCTCGGCGGGCTTACGGTTTTTAAGGCCGTCAGGCGCCTTCTGCCCGGCGAGAATATTATTTATTTCGGGGACACGGCGCGCGTGCCGTACGGCACAAAATCAAAAGAGGCGGTGATAGCTTTTTCAAAGGAAATAGCGGAATTTCTTTCCGAGCGCGGAGTAAAGCTCCTTGTTATCGCCTGCAATACCGCAAGCTCGCTCGCGCTTGAGGAAGTGCGGGGGATAACGCGCGTGCCGGTCATAGGCGTTATAGAGCCCGGCGCCCGCGCGGCGCTTGGCGCCACTTCGAACGGCCGGATCCTGGTGACCGGGACCACGGCTACCATAACAAGCGGCGCCTACCGGAAACTCATTAAAAAGCTCGACCCCGGCGCCTTTATTTTTGAAAAAGCCTGTCCGCTTTTTGTGCCTCTGGTAGAGGAAGGCTGGTGCGGCAAGAAGATCACGGAGCTTGTGGCCGAAGAATATCTGGCGCCTTTGAGAAAAAGCGGCTTTGACACCGTAATACTCGGCTGCACCCATTATCCGCTGCTCAAAAAAATGATAGCCCGGGCGCTGGGCGGCCGGATAAAAATAGTGGACTCAGGCCCCGCCACCGCTTCCGAGGTCAGGGCCGAGCTGCGGGCCAGGGGCCTTCTGAATCCGGCGCGCCGCGGGCGCGAACGCTATATAGCAAGCGACGCCCCGGATAAATTTAAGGCGCTCGCTTTAAGGCTTTTGAACCTCCGGGTGGAAAATGTGAAAGTAAAAAGGTTTTAACCAAAAGAGCGCGCGGATTATATAAAATAAGGAGAGAGTTGAGAGTTCAGAGATAAGAGATTAGAGTTTAATGTTTTTCAGTTTACTCTTTGGTATATGGGGAGGATTATTATGAAAATGATGATTGTTTTTCCGGTTTTGCTGGCGCTGGGTTTGAACCTTGGCGCCCAACCTGGAGAAAGCGCTCCGGATACGGTGCAGAAGAACGAACCTGCAGCGGCTAAATCCCCGGTCAAAAACGCAAAACAGTCGCCCCTGGCGGCGAATGAGGAGAAAAAACCGCCCCAGCCCCAGAAGAAAGAACCAGCCAATGCCGGCGCCGAGCAGGAAGGCGATGAAGGCAGCGTGATGATAGATTCCAGGGCTGACGAAGATTACGCGGAGCGGCCCAAGTACGCCAAGCCCCGTTACCTGATCGAGACCGAAGAGTCAAACGCTCCGGACGGCATGCCGGCATCCTACGGCCAGCTTAAAGGCGCGTTCAATGACGGCGGACGGAGCATTCTGGTCTTTGAAAACGAAGAGGGCGTCATGGCCTTTGTGCAGGTTTTTGTGGGTAAAAACGCCGTCAGCTGGAAACTTATCTCCAGGATACGCAGGAGCGGGGATTAGGGGCAGTAGGCAGGGGATAGTAGATGGTAGGTAGCAGGTGGTAGGTGGGGAAGGAAATACGGATCTCATTAACCTACCTCTGTATATCATTGCATAAATAAGGCGACATAAATCATTATTGTAGTTGCCGAGCTTGCTCGGCTTGGCATAAATTAGGCTTGCCAGGGGCAAGCAACTACAAAGCGTTACGTAGCGGGCGATGTAAATCGCCCTAATTTCGCGGACTTACGTCCACCGCTACAACAACCCTGTAGTTTCACGCCCCTGACGTGATATCATTGAAATTCCTGTACATCAAGCCTATATATCTATCACCTATTATCTACTGCTTAAATTGGTAAAATAGCTTTAGAGGTGGATTATGAAAAGAAAAGATCTTGTGAGATATCTTGCGCAGAACGGCTGCGTGCTTTCAAGAGAGGGGGGAAAATACTCTGTTTTCAGCAACCCTGCCACTAATAAGGAAATCCCGGTGACCAGACATAACGAAATCGCCGATTTTACCGTAAAGAAGATATGCAAAGAGCTGGGTTTAGAGCCTCCAAAATAATTTTGTTTTCCGCGGTTCTTGCGCTCTCTGCCGCCTGTTCCGCTTCCCGGCCGGACATTATCCAGGTAGGCCCGTGGTTTGAGTCCAGACCGCCGGATGAAGTCGCGCTGTTTTTTTCCAGAGAGGAGACTGCAAAACCCTGGGGCGCCATAGCGATAATACACAGCTCCAGATTCCCGCCGAACGATAAAAGCGCCATAGCCAACAGCAAAAAACAGGCCAGAATCATGGCCGCCGAGATCGGCGCGGACGGCCTTATTTTGACGGAGGAGACCGTCAAGGGCGATCCTCAAATCGGAGTTTACCAGGAACCGGAAGTTTACATAAGCGCATTGGCTTTCAAATATGCCGCCGACATCTCCACTGCCCCTCAAAAATAGCGTCACGGTAAAAGTCGCCTATGAGCCCGGGGAGGCCCGTCTCTGGACGGGGCGGGGCATTGTAATAGACCTTTTCAGATTTTCTAATACCGTCTGCGCGCTTTTAAAAAGCGGCAGGAAAGATATCCGGGTCTACTCAAGTCCCGGCCACGCTGCCGCGGTCAAAGCCCTGGAAAAAGGAGCGGATCTTTTTTCCGAGATAGAGTTCCCTCCCGAGGTGGATAAATACGATAACTCCCCGCACACGGCCCTTTACGGTTCCGACGCGTCCCGGCCGGCGCTTATAGTCACCAATTCCGGTTCCCCGGCTGTCATGGCTCTTGGCTGCGCCCCCGAAATCCTTATAGGGTGTTTCGCTAACATGCCGTATCTCGCCGAATACTGCTGCAAGCTCCCCATGGACACGCTGCTGGTGCCGGCCTGCCTTTATTACGACAGGACGCATGTGGAGGATTTCATCTGCGCCCGGAGTTTGGCCGACGCCATAGAGGGCCGGGATTCTTTTGAGGCCGCCGTTGAGGAGATACACAGCAGTTCCAGGGCGCTGGATTTCATGGCATACCGGCCCGAAACCGGCAAAAAGGACCTGAAACTCATCCTGAAAAAGGGAAACATGGCCGTGCTGCCCCGGATCCAAATGCAGGATGTGTTCGGCAAAGTGGAAGACGCAATTTCAGAGAAAACATAATGCAAAATTTAAAATGCAAAATGCAAAATGCAAAATCCGGGGAAAAAGCCGTCATTTTGTTTTCCGGCGGCCTTGATTCTACCACCGCACTTTGCTGGGCCCTGAAACGGGGGTATGAATGCCGGGCGGTCTCTTTTGATTACGGCCAGCGGCATATTAAGGAACACAGGAGCGCCGCGAAGATCGCGCGCCTGCTCGGCGTGAAGCTTTATGCGATAAAGCTGGAATTCCCCTGGCTGGCCGTAAGCTCGCTGATAGACGCTCACAAGCGTCTTCCGGAGATCAAAACATCCGGAATAGGCGCTGCCCGGAGTCTCCCATCCACTTATGTGCCGGGCAGGAACCTGGTATTCGCCTCAATAGGCGTGTCGCTGGCCGATTCCATAGGGGCGGCGGCCGTTGTCATGGGGCCTAATGTTATAGATTACTGCGGCTATCCGGACTGCCGTCCCGCTTTTTACAGGGCGCTTGAAAAAGCGGTTTGGGCCGGCACAAAGCTCGGCATACGGGGCAAAAAAATAAAGTTTTTAACGCCGCTTATCCGCATGAGCAAGAAGGATATCATCAGGCTGGCGGTAAAACTTAAAGCCCCGCTCAAATATACCTGGTCCTGTTACGCCGGCGGCGCGCGGCCCTGCGGCCGCTGTGATTCCTGTAAGCTGCGGGCAAAAGGATTTAGGGATGCCGGCATGATTGACCCAGCGTTCGAAAAATAGCATAGATATTGATTAAAAATTTTTGCGGCAAAAATTTTTACCATACCCCGCCCTTTAGGGCGGGGTAACCTTGGGGCAAGGGGGAGTTTGAGGGGGAAAGAAATTTCCACCTCATCTCCCTGTCTGCCGGCAGGCAGGCGGCGCGGGACGCGAGAAAACCCCGTGCCGGGTAGGATAAAATGTTGTCGGACAACATTTTATTATGAACGCCAATATATCGGAAATCTTTGTTTCTATTCAGGGCGAGGGGCTTTACGTCGGCCAAAAGCAGGTCTTCGTGCGCTTCGCCGGCTGCGATCTGGCATGCTCTTACTGCGACGAAAAAAGGGGACTGTCCCCTTTAATATCCGCCGCTGCCGCGGCAGAGGAAGTGATCAGACTTGCCCGGAAAAACCGGGCCAAAGCGGTTTCCCTTACGGGGGGGGAGCCGCTTCTGAACCGGGAATTCATAAAAGCGATGGCTCCCGCCCTCAAGGATGCCGGGCTGGCCGTACATCTGGAAACCAACGGCATACTTTACCGGGAATTGGACAAAGTGAAAGATCTGGCGGATGTTATCGCCATGGATATAAAACTGCCGTCTTCCACTGGGGGAAAGGCTTTCTGGCGCGAACACTCCATGTTTATTAAAGCCGCGCCGGAAAAAACTTTTGTGAAAGTTGTGGTTACTTCCGGGACGTCCGCCGCCGACTTCGGAAAAGCGGTAAGCCTGGCAGCCAGGGCCTATAAATCCGTTCCTTTTTTTATTCAGCCGGCGACCCCGGAAGGCGGAGTAAAACCTCCTTCGCGGGGGAAACTGGACGTTTTCTACAGGAGAGCGTCGGCGCGGCTTGAAAACGTCAGGATACTGCCCCAGTTGCATAAGCTGTGGGGGATAAAATAGATGCGTAGCAATTTGGAGGCGTAGCAATTTAGAAAGGATTTGTTTAATCCGGCTAAATTGCTATGCGTCTAAGCATCCACGCATCTATACATCTGGTGTTACCGGAGGCTTTATGAACGAGGAATCTTATCTGATAGATTGTCCGGTGTGCAAGGCGCGCATTGAGGTGGAGAAGAAGACCGGCAGGGCGCTGCGGCACTGGGAAAAGCCGCAGGTGAAAGAGGGGATCGACCCGATGCAGGAAGCGCTCAAAAAGATGAAGAGCGATAAATCCAGGCTCAACGATTATTTTTCCAGGGCCAGGGGCTCCATGGAAGAAAAGAAGAAAGAGCTGCTGGACAAATTTGAAAAGGAAAAAAAGCGCATCAAAGACTCCGGCGACACGTCCAGACCCCTGAACCCGATGGACCTGGACTAGCCTGGATTTCCACGGCGCGGAGTTGACCTAATGTTTTTGGGGTGGGCTCATGTAGGTGGACAGGCGCAGAGGGCGGTTATTCCACCAAGGTATAGGGATGCTTTTGTGGAAGAGATCGGACGCGAGAAGGATCGGC
>JACQYT010000123.1 GCA_016208085.1 Elusimicrobiota bacterium
ACTACCGGAATCTATATGCAGTATATCAAAAATAGGCTGAATATCAATTTTTTAAAAACCACATTGTTAAAAAATCGCGCGCTTACCCTGTACACTGATTAACGGCGATATCTGTACATTTATAAAACGGCGTTCCCATTGCCGCTTGCGGTGAAGCGGAAACGCGGCTTTTTAAAGACGCGTTGTGCCATCAGTTCCCGGGCAGCCGTACCCTATTGCTGACCGGCGGCCTTAAATCCCGCGTCAGCGGTCTAAGCGAGCGGAAACTGCGCGCCATCCTTTCCAACCGCGACAAAATCACGCAATACAGGTTTTTAAAATAAATCTGAGGCTGTTTCCCCACACACACGGTTCGGACAGCCGCGCTCAAGCCGATTTTAACACAAGTTTAAAGCCGATGGCGTTGACGAGCCGCCGGAGGCTGTCAAACTGCGGATTGCCCGATTTTGAGAGCATGCGGAACAGATGCTCCCGGTTAAGGTCGGTTTTCTTCGCCAATTGCCGCACACCCCCGTGAACCTGGGCCACATCGCGCAGCGCCAGCAGGAATACGCCGGGATCGTCGTCCTCAAGGCAGCCGTTCAGATAAGCGGCGGCGTAATCCGGGTCTTTCAGCCGCTTGAGCAAATCGTCATGATAGCCGATGGCAGGTTTCATTTTTTTGACCTCCTCAAATCATATTATATAGTAGCTTAAAAACTACCAACTATCAAGACTTTTCACGGAAGGGCCCTTGACAAGTGTTATAACATCTGTTATAATAATATTAGAGCGAAACGAAAGAGAGGGAGAAAGGACCATGCGGACCTTTGGTATCGAGATCGAGATGGTCGGGAAGACACATTTTATGATCGCCAAAGCGGTTCACAGCGTAGTCGGCGGCAAAGTTAAGCATATCATCGATAAAGAGGATGACAGCCTAACCCATGAGGACATTTCCGCCCCGGACGGCCGCGTCTGGAGAGTGGAAGATGACGACTCGCTCCATGCCCCGAAACACCTGCGGGCGGAACTTGTCAGCCCTAAATTGACTGAAGCCGACCTGGCAGCGCTCGGAAATATCGTTGGAGCGCTGGCCGCGGCCGGGGCGCATACAAATCCTTACTGCGGGATTCACGTCCATATCGGCGCGAAAGACGCCGCTGTCGAAGATGTTTGCAGATTCATTGACGTGATGATCGATGAAGAGCATAAGCTCGTAAAAAACTTCAATTGCAGCCCGCGGAGACTGCAAAGATTCGCCAAACTTATGTCGCCGGGGTTTATCAAAAAATTTAAACGGCGTCGTCCAAAAACGCCGGAAGAACTGGAGAGATTGTGGTATGGCAGGCCGGCGGACCCGCAGCGGCGAAGCGACCGTTACCATAAAAGCAGATATCGCGGCTTAAATCTTCAGAGCTGGTTCTACCGGGGCACGATTGAGTTCAGGTATTTTGACGGCAGCCTGGACCGGAACCGGGTTGAGGCCTGTGTAAAGCGCTGTCTCGATATTGCAAACAGGGCGGGATTGCCATGACCGGGGCGTATCCGGGGGTATTTTTTTTATGTTACAGCCGAACTGCTCAAGAACGTAAAGTGCGATGGGCTGTATCTGGAGACATTTATGTTACCCCCGTTCCCATTCCGAACACGGCAGTTAAGGGCGCCGAGACCGGGTTTGATCCGGCGGCTTTTATGAGCTGGGAAGGCTTCAACTATGAAGACGAAATCCTGGGAGTATATTGATAAAAGGTTGCCGGTGATTAGCAGCCTGAATACTGAAAAGCGAGGTGCACTTTTATGAAAATCAGAATGATCCCGGAAAATAAGGTTTATGCGGGCACGCCCGCCGATATCATCAACAAACTCTCCGCGGACGCTATCTTCCTTGGGCACAAAAACCCGGAAGAGTACATTAAGGCCGTCTGCCGGCGGCTGCCCAGCATCAAGATCGAGGGTAAAACATATGAGGAACGGTGCGAGGCCTTTATGCGCGGTATGCTTGCCAATGGGATGGCTAAGGTAATTCTTGAGGAGGCGGCTGTTGATCAATATGAGATCCGGATCGTAAGACAGACCCTCGGCATCTCCCAGGAGAAGTTCGCGCATCAACTCGGAGTCTCGTTCGCGACCGTAAATAGATGGGAGAAGGGACTTCATGTCCCCCGGTCTGGCGCGATCCTGATGAGTCTCCGCCGGACGGCGGAATTTCTTGTGGCGACGTAAATTCCCCTATATACTCTCCCTCAAGGGGAGAGGGATTATAACAGTATGAGGGATTATGAGGGATTAGGTTATATAACAGTATAATATATAGGCTAAACAAATATGGGCTGATTAGTAACTCCAGCTACAATGGTTAACAATAAATTTGTACGGTTTGCGGTCCCGTTCCTGCTTTTTGCGGGCGTCTCTGGGCTTTTGTGGCTGTATAGCCGGCATTTCCTCTGGCTCTTCCCCGCTTACGGCCTTGTATTCATATGGCTTTCCCCCCCCGGCCTAGGGGGGGACAAAAGCCGCGCAAACATAAATCATCAGGAAAAAGAGCTTAAATTCCTTTTTATTTTCCTGGTCAGCGCCATAGGCTTTATGTTGCCGGGCGTCGCCTCCCGGTACAGGTCGGCGGAAGCGGCCATGTTCTCGTTCGCCGAGGTGGCCGCTTTATGGGCTTTATTCTACGCCCTTAACAGCTCGCAGAGCAGAGCGCAGGAGCAAATCCAGAAGGTGTCCGCCGAGCTGTCAGATTACGCCCTTAAAATAAAAACCCTCCAGGGCGAAATAAAGATGTATTCGGAACACAGGAGCTGTCTGCTGGACAGGATAAAATTCCAGGCGGACCTGGCCGCCTATATACAGGCGCTGGCCGCGTGCGCCGGCGCCGACGAGATAAAAGCGAAACTGGAGGAAATGCTTAAAAGGCATTTTCCGGATGCCGTCACGGGCGTGGAGTCCGGCGCGGCAAGGGATTCCCTCGCCAATTGGGTGGCCGAGCGCAAGATTTCGCTGTTTATAAAAAACACGGCCGGAGAAAACAGGTTCTACCCCGGAGATCTTCCGCCCGGGCCGGGCTCGATCGTGGTCGTCCCGCTGAACCTGTTCGGCTCCATAGCCGGCTTTATAAGGCTTACCGCCGCCCGGGCCGACAGTTTCGGCGCGGCGGATATGCGGCGCCTGGAGCTTATCTCCACAATAGCCGCGGTCAGCATGGAGAACATCTATCTGTATGAAAAGGTAAAAGAGCTGGCTATCAAGGACGGCCTGACCGGCATCTACACGCATCGCGCTTTCCAGACCCGCATGGAGGAGGAGATCCTGCGCGCGGCCCGCACCAAGATACCGTTCTCGCTGATCATGGCCGATATAGACCATTTTAAGAGCTATAACGACGTTTACGGCCACCAGGCGGGCGACGCCGTGCTTAAGGCCGCGGCGCATGTCCTGGCCGCCAATATCCGCGATATAGATTTCGCGGCCCGCTACGGGGGGGAGGAGTTCGCGGTGATACTTACCGGCGTAAACAAGGCCGAGGCCTCGGCGGTCGCGGAACATCTAAGGCAAACGCTTGAAAGCCGGCATTTTTCGTTCGGCGGCAAGGCCTCCCGGGTGACGGCCAGTTTCGGCGTGGCGGAATTCCCGTCCGAGGCCGCCATCTCAAGCCAGTTGGTCAGGGCGGCCGACGAAAGGCTTTATAAAGCCAAACAGGACGGCAGGAACCGGGTGATATATGAATAGAAGCCATCCGAAAACCGCTTTGGTACGCGAAAACGCGGATTTTGAGCCGAATGCGAGGCGAGATAATGACCGCGTACCTGAAAGGTACGTTGAGGACGAGCAACGAAGCAGGCGGCCAAAAACCGCGTTTGCAGGCGCAGAGAGGTTTTTGGATGGTTTCTAAAGACAATATCTTCGTGTTCCTGCTGTCGGCCTCGCCGCTGGCCTCTTACTTCATAAGCAGGTTTAACCAGGTTGCCGGGCTTTTGGCCGCGGCAGCCATACTGATATTCTCTTTGACCGGCTTCGCATTGGTCGTCCGGGGCAGGAATTTTGACCTCGTCCCTTTCATCATCCTGGTCGTCTGGGCCCTGGCGGCCATAGTCCATTCCCTGCTGCTCAACTCTTTTGCCTCAAAACCGGGTTCCGAGGAGAAAAAACTTCAGGCTTCAAAAGACCTGGCGTTGAAGCTTCAGGGCGAGCTGAAAACGCTTACGGCGGATTTCTCCGCGGTCGTTCTTGACGAAAAGAAGGCCCTGGTGCTTTACTGCGCGGTCAAGCTGCTTTCCGAGGCCGTGGACCTTGAAAGCGCGGGCAAGCAGTTCGCCAGGTATATAAAGGATTATTTTGAGACCGGGGAGTTCGCTTTTTACATAAACGACCCGAACGCCCCCGTTCCCGGCCTGTTCGCGGCTGGTGAGAAACCGGAACTGCTGTCATGGGAAAAAATCTCCCGCTCTGCCGGCAAAGGCCTGGCTGAGCTGGCCTGGCCTTTCGCCATAGCGGACGAGCGGATAGTGGCGGCCCCGGTCCGGCATGCCGGGGAGACGGTAGGGCTTTTTACGCTGCGTTCGCCTCAAAGCGCGGACGTTTTTAACCGGGACCGGGTCATGGCGGCGGCGCAGAAATTCGCTGACGAAGTCTCTTTCGCGGTAAAAAGGATACAGTTGTTCAGACAGGTGGAATGGCTCTCGCAGGTGGACGGCCTGACCGGGGTTTACCGCAGGAACGCCCTGGACGAGAAGATAAGCGAGGAAATAAGGCGCGCGGACGCGTTTAAGACCACGCTCGGCTTTATGATAGTGGACATAGACCATTTCAAACAAATAAACGACCGCTACGGCCACCAGTTCGGGGATTTCGTGCTTAAAAGAGTGGGCGCGCTGCTGCGCGCCGGCGTCTATGAGACCGACTTCGTGGGCCGTTACGGCGGGGAGGAGTTCGCCGTAGTGCTGCCGCGGGCGGATTTCGCGGGGGTCTTAAGGAAAGCGGAAGCCATCAGGTCTAGGATAGAGGAAGAGAATTTCGCCCAGGGGCTGGAGACGGTGAAGTTGACGGTTTCCACCGGCATAGCCCATTTTCCCAGGGACGGGGCCGGCGCCCGTGAACTGATAGCGAGCGCCGATAGGGCCCTTTACAAAGCCAAGGAAACCGGGCGCAATAAAGTAGTGGACGCGGGCAGCGCGTAATTATAAACTATAGCAGTAAGATGTATCTCAATAGTGGAGGAACCATGGAAAACGACAATTTAAATTCTCAGAATCCGGCCGGGCCGGAAAACCCAGCCGCCCCGCCGCCCGGCCGCCCGGCAGGCCGGACCAGGCTCTGGCTCAAAATTATAGCCGTCCTGTACGCCGTTTCCGTCATCGCCTCTTTCGTCGTCATCGCCAAAGTGGACAGCGCCAGGAAAGCCTCGCCCAAAAGCATGGACCTGACCAAACTGAAGGATCTGGCGGCGCTGACATCCGCCAAAAAAGAAGCCGTTGCCGTCATCCCCATTTTCGGGGCGATCTATCAAACCGATTCTTCCAAGGTCTGGGAGCGCGGTTCCCAGGCCGTGGCCAAAAAAATAAAAGCCGCGGCGGATAAAAAGGAAGTCAGAGCCATAGTGCTTGACATTAATTCTCCCGGAGGCAGCGTAGGCGCCGTGCAGGAGATCCATGCCGCCATTGTAAGGGCGAAGGCTTCCAGCAAAAAGCCGTTCGTGGCGCGTTTCGGCGATATCTCGGCAAGCGGCGGCTATTATGTGGCTGCGGCCTGCGATTCCATAGTGGCCCAGCCGGGCACCTTAACCGGTTCCATAGGCGTTATCTTCAGCGTGAGCAGCTTTTCCGGCCTTATGAACAAGGTCGGCATACGTAATGAGGCGATCAAGTCCGGAAAATTCAAGGATATCGGCTCATTCATGCGCGATATGACCCCCGAAGAGCGCAAGCTCCTTCAGGGCCTTATAGACGATACCTACGACCAGTTCGTGAACGCCGTGGCCGCCGGCAGAAAAATGCCTATTGAAGCCGCGAAGTTCCTGTCCGACGGCAGGATCTACACCGGCCGCCAGGCCCTGGAGGTCAAGCTCGTGGACAAGCTGGGCGACCTGCAGGACGCTTTGGACCTGGCCGCCGAAAAGGCCGGAATACCAAAGAACCCGCGCATAATACGCGACACTGACCCTTTCGAGCAGTTTTTTTCCATCATAGACTCTAAGCTTGGAATCTTTGGCGGCGCGGCTGTGGAAAAAGCGCTTAATATGTCGCCGCGGCTGGAATACCGTTGGTACGGAATATGAAGAAAGGGTCTAGGGTAGAGGGTCTAGGGTTTAGAGTAGAAATAAGGAACTCCTTACTCTGAACCTTATACCCTAACCCCTGAACCCTATACCCTGATTTTAAGGAGCGTTTATGAACTTTCTTTCCGTTATTACGGAGGTGATAGACGAACCCCGGGATTTTATAAGCCGGACAAAGGCCGGCTGGTTCGGCTGGGCGGGCTTTCTGGGCTATGGGCTTGGCATATTCAGCCTTTTCGTATTTTTAAGGCTGTTTTCGGCTGTGCCGCCGTACATACATTTTTTTATCATCGTCTTCCTGCTGGCCCTGGCCGCGAATTTCTTTTTGGCCGGCTCCATGCATCTGTTCCTTCAGATGACGGGATGTGAAGGCGATGCGCTGAAGCTTTTCCTGCTGTTCGGCTTGACGGAACTGTTCTGGGCGGTACTCATCCCGCTGGGGTTCCTGGCCAAGCTGGGTTATTTAAACCCGGCGATGGTCTACATGCTGTGTTTGGCTTTCATCCTGATAGCCAGGATTGCGCTTGTCAGGCGGCTTTACTCCATCTCCCGCGGCAAGGCGCTTCTGGCCTTAAGCCTGCCGTACGCGGCCGTTATTTCCGTATTTTTTATGGCGTTCGTGTATTCCACGATATACCTGGTCTGGCTGGTACAGTAGGGTATAGGGTAGAGGGGAGAGGGTAGAGGGTGCAGAAATAAGGAACTCCTTACCCTAAACCCTCTACCCTAAACCCTCTACCCTGTTTTTATGCCCCACAGCGATATCTCAAATGCCGGAGTGGCGGCCCTGTTTTATGAAACGGCAGAACTTCTTGAGCTTTCCGACGAGAACCAGTTCCGCATCCGCGCCTACCGCAAAGCCGCCCGGATCATAGAAGACCTGGGCAAAAATGCCGCCGCCATGAGCCGGGAAGAACTGCTGGCCGTAAACGGCATAGGCAAAGGCATAGCCTCGCATATCTCGGCCATAAAGGAATCCGGCGTCTTCCCTGAACTTGAGGAGCTGCGAAAAAAATTCCCGCCCGGGCTTCGGGAGATGCTTAAAGTAGAAGGCATAGGCGCCAAAAGGGCGAGGCTCCTGTATGAGAAGCTGGGCGTGGACTCCCTGGATAAACTCAAGGCCGCGGCCCGCAGCGGCGAAATAGAGAAAATAGACGGGCTGGGCGGGAAAGTCCAGGAAAATATCCTTGCCGGCGCCGAGCGCGTGCGCGGCGCGCCGGAGCGCATGCTTTACTGGCCTGCGCTGCTGCTTGCCGAGGAACTGATAAAAGAGCTCAGGCTTTTAAGTTTTGAGCGCGCAGCTTACGCAGGTTCCCTGCGGCGCGGCAGGGAGACCGTCGGCGACATAGACCTGCTGGCCGCCGGGCGGCCGGACGGTTCGGCCACCGGGAAATTCGCGAAGCTGCCGCAGGTGGAACGGGTGCTGGCGCTTGGCCCCGCCAAGGCCTCGATCCGGCTTAAAGCCGGCATCCAGTGCGATTTCAGGATAGTTCCGGGCGGCGTCTACGGCGCCGCGCTTAATTATTTCACCGGCTCCAAAGAGCACAATATCGTTTTGCGGGAACTGGCCCGCAAAAAAGGCCTTTCTTTGAGCGAATACGGGCTTTGCAGGCTTTCCGACACAGAACATAAATACCCGCTGGCCGCGGGAACCGAAGAAGAGATCTATGAAGCGCTGGGCCTGCAATTCATACCGCCGGAATTGCGCGAAGGCGCGGGCGAAGTCGCTCTCGCTTCCAGAAAACTCATCCCGGAACTGGTTAAGCTCGCGGATATAAAAGGCGACGCTCATAACCACACGGATTTTTCGGACGGCGTGAACACGATGGAAGAGATGGTCCGGGCCGCTTCCGAGTGCGGGTTTGAGTGGTATTTCGCCGGCGACCATTCAATACCGCTCGGCGTGGTCCACGGCCTGGATTTTAAGGGATACAGCTCCACCAGGGACGAGCTCTCTGCGCTGGCGGCGAAGTTCCCCGCCCTTAAGCTCGGCCGCTCCATTGAGATGGAGATCTTAAAAGACGGCAGCCTCGGGTTCACGGATAAAGAGGCCGCCGGCACGGAACTGGTCATAGGCGCGGTGCATTCTTCTTTTAAACTGGCCGAAGCCGCGATGACGGCGCGTATGCTGAAAGCGATAGAAAACCCGTATATGGACGCCGTTGCCCATCCGTCGGGGCGGCTTATAGGCAGGCGCGACCCGGCGGGCGCCCTTGATTATCCGCGTCTTTTCCAGGCCGCCGCCGGGACCGGCGCGGCTTTTGAGATAAACGGCCAGCCCGACCGGCAGGACCTGACCGATATCACGGCCCGCCTGGCCAGGGAGGCGGGCGTGAAAATACTGCTTTCAACCGACGCGCACTCCGCCGGCCAGCTCGCGTATATGCGCATCGCCGTGACCGTCGCCAGGCGCGCCGGCCTGACAAAAGGCGATGTGCTCAACTCGCTTTCCTACAAGGATTTTTGCGAGTGGATAAAGGAACGACGCAGCCGGGCGCTGAAAGGAAGCAGGTAGCACAAGGAACAACAGATATGTCTAAAATTCCGCAGATAAAAGAATACGAAGGCCTGCCAGTCATCATCGCCGAAAAAATGAAATACCTGGACAAAAAAGCTTCCATGAATTACGGCGTGCCGGAAAACGCGCTTATGGAAAACGCCGGCAAAGCCGTGGCCCTTGAAACCCTTAAAATAGCCGCGCTGGAATTGAACAAGGCGCCGGGAAACCTTAAAGCCGTTATCTGCGCCGGCAAAGGCAATAACGGCGGGGACGGGCTGGTCGCCGCCCGTTATCTGAAAGAAGCCGGGGCCCACGCGCAGGTATTTCTCCTTGAGCCCAAAGAGACCGGCTACGGCGAACTGGTCGTGAGAAACCTGGAAAAAGCCAAAAATGCCGGCGTGCACGTCAGCCTTGTTACAAAAGATAATATTGAGGACCTGGCGGCGGAGTTTTTAAAGGCCGACCTCCTGCTGGACGCCTTGCTGGGCATAAGCGCCGTGGGCAAGCCCACCGGCCCGGTCAGGCGGGTGATACAGCTGATGAATAAGAGCGCCAAACCCATCATCGCCGTGGATATACCGTCGGGACTCAGTCCGGACACCGGCCATCACAGCGGGGTATTCGTGACGGCGAAACACACCTTAACGCTTGGTTTTGCCAAAACAGGGCTGATGGCCCTGCATGCGCAGAAGAACACCGGCAAAATAAAAGTGCTGGACATAGGCTATCCGAAGGAGCTGATAGAAGAAGCGAAAAAATAATGCATTCCTTCACCGACAGCGTGATCTATTTCATAGTGGTGGACCGGTTCGCGAACAGCGATCCGTCCAACGACGCCGGCAGGAACCCCGAGTCCTATGACGCGGCCCGCAAAGATTGGACTAAATACTGGGGCGGGGACCTCAGCGGCGTGATTGAAAAGCTTGACTATCTAAAAAAATTGGGCTGCGACACGCTCTGGCTCACCCCGCTTTTTGACCAGGTGGACGGCCTGGTGGACGCCGAGGGCCGCGGCGTGGCCGCGTATCACGGCTACTGGGCCAAGGATTTTAAGCGCCTTGACGAGCATTTGGTGTCGAACCCGGCGGACGTGCGCGTGTTCGCTTCAAAACATACGGTGCTGGACCGGCTTATAGAGAGCATGCACGAAAAAAATATGAAGCTGGCGCTGGATATAGTCTGCAACCACTCAAGCCCGGCCCAGCGGCCCGACATGGGCGGAATTCCCGTTAAAGGCGAGCTGTATGACGACGGTAAACTCCTCACTTCGTATGACAATGACAAACTGGGCTGGTATCACCGTTACGGCGGGGTTTCGGATTGGGGCTCAAGCTGGCAGGTGCAGAATAAAGAGCTCTGCGGCCTGGCTGATTTTAACGAGACCCGCATCGGCTACAGGAACTATATCAAAGACGCCATAAAGCTCTGGCTGGACAAGGGGGTGGACGGCCTGCGAGTGGACACGGTAAAACATATGCCGCTCTGGTTCTGGCAGGAATTCGTCTCCGATATGAAATTCCACAGGCCGGGCCTTCTTATCTTCGGCGAATGGTTCCAGGGCGGATGTTTTGACGCCGCGTCAGTGCATTTCGCCAACAGGAGCGGGATGGGAATGCTTGATTTTGCGCTCCAGCGGGGGTTGGAGGACTGCCTGGCGCGGGGCCTCAAGGGCGGGTTTTACCTTGTGGACAACGTGTTTAAACAGGACTGCCTGTTCAACAATTGTCATGAACTGGTCACCTTTATAGACAATCACGACATGCCGCGCTTCCTATCCTCCGGCGCCGCCCCTAAAAGGCTGGAACTGGCGCTGGCCTGTATCCTGACGGCCAGGGGCACGCCCTGCATCTACTACGGCACCGAGCAATACCTGCATAACGACGCCGACGGCGGCAGGGATCCCTATAACCGGCCGATGATGGAGAACTGGAACACGGGAACGCCGGCTTTTAAACTTATAAAAGCTTTGAGCGCCGTACGCAAGGCCAACTGCGGCGTACAGCGCGGCAGCCACCGCGTAAAATACTTGAGCGAAAATATTTATGTCTATACGCGCGTTTTCCGCGCCCATTGCTGCTTTGCCGCTTTCAACAAAGGTCCCGCCGCGGAAATAGCCGTTCAAAATCTGGAGCTCCCGGACGGGACTTATAAGGAGGTCCTGTCGGACCGCAAGGTGACGGTGACGGGCGGACGCATTGCCAAGCTGCGCCTTGACGAGGATTGCGCCTTTGTGCTGTCCCACGCTCCCGCTGTAATGTCCGTTCCGGGGCTTAAGGTCAATTTTATCCTGAACGGCTATAAAACCGCGTTCGGCCAGAGCATAAGGGTGGCGGGCAATTGTCCCGAACTCGGGGGCTGGGACATCGAAAAATCCTTCCCGCTGGAATATGTCAACGAGAATATGTGGCTGGGGGAGGCGAACATGACTGAAAGCTCGGCCAGGCTCATAGCCTATAAATTCGCGCTGTTGAACGCGAACGGCTCTTTCTGCTACGAGGATTCTACCGCCCATGTGCGCCGCCTGCCCGGCGCCGGCGACGTGACCTTCAGGCACAAGTGGGCGGGATAACAGAAAAGGCTAAAGGATAAGGGATGAAAGATGAGGCGAAAAATAATTTAAAAATAAAATTTTGGAAGTGATTATGGAAAACACTTTGAAGGCGCTGTTTATTGACGCGGGGACGGGGTATTACAGGATGAAGCGGTATCAGACCGGGGATTTCTTCGGGCCCATAGACCTCGGTTTTCACCTGGCGGCGAACCACGACACGTTCAACATCGGCACGGGACTGCTGGCCGGCTCCATCCTGCCGGGTTCCAACCGCCTTTTCTTTGTTTCATACTCCCCGTGCTGGCACAATATTTTCGTTTCCTCCATGGGCGGGGCCGGACTGGTGTTTGATAATCTCGGCGTCAATATGATAGCTGTCTCCGGCAGGGCTGCTTCCCCTTCCATCCTCTACCTTAACCGCGACAGCGGCGAGGAGATAGAGGTCAACCTGGAGCCCGTCAACATTGAAACCATATGGGCGCAGGGCCGCGGCGGGACGTTCGCGATGATGGAACATGCGCTTGCCCGCTACGGCGGCCGCTACAAGAACGACCCGCGCATACTGGCGGTGGGCCCGTCCGCCGCCGAGTCGGATTTCGGCGCCATCGCGTCCGTGCCGTGCAGAGACGGCAAACTGACGTCCGTGGACACCTGGGCGGGCCGCGGGGGGCTCGGCTCGCGGCTCCTTCAGCGGTACGGCATCGCAGCGGTCGTTTACGGTGGAACCGTGTTGGACGAGGATTTCCGGGACCGCAAAGTGGCCGACGGGTGGTTTCAGAAGCGCTACCAGATGACGCTGGCCGCCAAGGACCTGGCGGCGACGGCCAAATACCGCTTTAAGGAGGACGTCAAGACCGGCGGCACGTTCGGCGTGAATTTCGCCGCTTTGCGCGGCCGCATGATGTCCTTTAATTACCGCAGCATCTATTGGGACGAGGCCGAGCGGGTGGACTTTCATCAGAAGTTCGTCGCCGGCCACTATCTAAAGCAGTTCAACGACGAGACCATCGCCGGCAGGCAGGCGGCAACGTGCGGCGAGCCCTGCGTCGCCGTCTGCAAGAAGCTGAACAAGGGATTTAAAAAGGATTACGAGCCGTACCAGACGATGGGGCCGCTCTGCGGAATTTTCGATCAGCGCGCCGCGGAGAAACTCAATGAGCGGGCGGCGGTCTACGGCTTTGACGCCATCTCGGCCGGCTGCATCCTGTCGTGGCTTATGGAATGCCTCGCCCAGGGCTGGCTGGCCCCGGCGGATATCGGGGTTTCGGCGGTCCCCTGCTTCTCGCAACATGGTTTCAGCGTGGAAACGGATTCCATGCATAACGCGGAGCTCGGCCTGGAATTACTGGATTCCATGGTGCGCCGCAGGGGGCTCCTGGATCTGCGCCGGGGCGCGCGGAGGCTTGCGCGCGAGCTGGCCCGGAGCAAAGACCGCCGCATCCTGGACGCCTTTGTTTACAACGCCAATGCCAGAAGCGGCTGGATGACGCCCAACCAGTACTGGGTACCCGGCGCCCTGGCCCCGATGGCCATGATGGGAAAATATTATTTCTTCTACGACGGGGAATTTCTGCCGCCGCGCGAACTGGGCGAGCGCTGCGCCGAGCGCATGAAGAAGGAAATACTCTGCGACAACCTGGGGATGTGCCGCTTCCACCGCGGCTGGGCCGAAGACATGATCCCCGACATCATGGGCGAGCTGTTCGGCAAGAAGGAAGAGTATGTCCGGCGGGTAGCCATGACCGCCGCGCGCATTCACAGCCGCAACGCAGCCGTGTTCTGGGAATCCGAACGTAATATTGATTTCGTCGCGTGCGCGCTCAGTCGCCTGCGGGACGCGGAAGGCAATAATGACCCGCAACTGCTTAAATGGATAGACCTTTTCTCTGCCGACCGCAAAGAGGCTGCGCTGACATACTGGTACGAAATGCGCCGCGGCGCCGACGCCATCCTGCGCGAGTTCGCCTGATCACCTCAGGGCAGCGGCAGGAAAATTCTCTCGGTTTCGCCGCCGTTTATGAAACTTTCTTTGGACAGCTTCCCTTTGCGTTTAAAGCCCCATTGCGCAAAATATTTTTGGCCGAATTCAAGCGGCTGCCTGAATTCCAAAGCGTATTTTGAGAAATCCATGCTGTAGACGTCCGCCGGAGACAGCAGGAATTCTTTCTCCAAAATCACCGGGTCAAACCAGTGGGCTTTTGCCATTTTTAAAGTCACTTTGATAAGGGTCTTTTCATCCTTGCCTTTCCCGTAAACGGCCGCCCACTTGTCTTTCAGCGCCAATTCCAGGCCGCCGGATTGCGCTGAAATATTCCAGGAAGCCACGGAGATGCCGGCCCAATCCGGTTCGGTCGTCAACTTGCCTGCCGCCACGGCTTGCACTTCGTATGTGTCCGGCCCGGCCTTTTTGCCGATCTTATAGCGATGAGACGCCTCGTCCACTTCCACGGTCACGGCCGTATCTTTCAGGCAGACGTTGAACACATCCCTTTCCCAGGGAAGCATGGTCCTGTTGCCGCGCAGCGTCACGGTCACGTTTCTTTTCTCCGTGCGCACCAGCTCGTCGTAGCAGTGCTCCTTTCCCGCGTACTGCTCGCACACCGTCCGGTATACGGAGCTTTGCAGCAGGGCCGGCGGCGAGACAAGCAGATCGCCCGCGCGAAACGCGAAAAATTTGCAGTCCCGGGTGGCGCGCAGGCTGTTGCCGACCATGACAAACGGCCATTTCTCCGCGGAAGCGCCGTCCCGGACGGTTTCCCCGACCGCGTTCATGTCCGTTCCCCGGTCAAAGTCTATTGCCTGTCCCGCCGCCGCTGTCGGCAGCGTAAAGGCGGCTCCCAGAATCGCGGCCGACAAGGTTTTTCTATTGACTTTCATCTTTTCCTCCCCCTGATTTCCAATTTTACAGCGCATTGCGCTGAAATAACTACGTAATACATTGTACAACATCCAACGTTTCCTGTCAAGGGCCTAAAAGACCTCTGTCAGGACGCGACTCCTTAGCTGGTTTTAGGGGGTGTTTTTGGACTCAGAAAGAGTCCGAATCATGTCCTATAATAGGGCACTTCGGAGGGCTTCCCGGGGACTGCTTCTCGGTTGGAGGTTCAATCGGTCGGGGCGGGATTCCTTATAATCGGAATCGTCACGGAATATTTCACGGCGCTCATTGCCGCGAGCTATAACATGATACAGCCCGCAGGGGATGTCAATTCTGGTTTGTCGGGCATAACAAGATTACTTGAGAGTCCCGACTTTTTTTGTAAAAACCGCTTAAAATTTGGCTAAGCAACCAGCCTGACACCTTCAATTCTATCAAAGTCTATTCTTTTTACCAAGAATTTCTTCAGGATTGAGTGTTTTACGGAATCTGCAAGA
>JACQYT010000124.1 GCA_016208085.1 Elusimicrobiota bacterium
CGATTCTTGCAGAAGCCGGCCCTGTATAAGGAAAGATTGTTCCATTCCTTATATAGTACCAAGAAGGATGTGCGCGAGTCCAGCAAAAAATAAAATTTGACCGCAGCGGTCAGAAAATGGTCAAATGACCTGGGTAGTTACGAAAAAAGACAAATGGCTGTTAAAAAATTAAACTATAAAAGCGGGCGCACCTTGATTTGCGGGGTTTTAAATATCACTCCGGATTCATTTTCCGACGGCGGACTGTATTTATCCGCGGACGCCGCGGCCGCGCGCGCCTTTGAAATGGAAAGCCAGGGGGCGGACCTTATAGATATAGGCGCGGAATCTTCCCGCCCGGGCAGTGCCGGCATTACCGTCGGAGAGGAACTGGCCCGCCTGCTGGAGCCGCTCGGCGCCGTACTAAAAAAATTGCGCGTTCCGGTTTCCATAGACACCTCAAAACCCGAAGTGGCCGCCGCCTGCCTGGCCGAAGGCGCGGACATAATAAACGATATAACCGGCTTTACCGACGAAAAGATGGTGCGCGCGGCGGCGGACGCCGGGGCCGGAGCGATAGTGATGCACATGCTGGGCCGCCCGCGCGACATGCAAAAAGCGCCGGTTTATGCCGGCGGAGCCGTCGCCGAAATTCACGGTTTTTTGGCGGAAAGGGTCCCGGTCCTCCGTCAGGCCGGAATTGAAGATATTATTCTGGACCCCGGCATAGGCTTCGGCAAGACTTTGCAGGACAACCTGGACATTATGGCCGGCCTGTCCCGTTTTAAAAACCTGGGACTGCCCCTGATGGTCGGGGTCTCGCGCAAATCTTTTATAGGCGCGCTGAGCCCTTCGGAGCCGGCCGCACGCCTGAGCGGCACCATAGCGGCCTGCGCGGTCTGCGTGATGAACGGGGCCGATCTCGTGCGCGTGCACGATGTGTGCCAAGCCGCGCAGGCCCTGGCCGTTGTGGACGCGATCAAAAGAACGGTGCCCGCAAAATGAAAGCCTTCCTGGCTTTAGGCTCAAACCTGGGCGACCGCCTCGGCAATATAGAGGAAGCTTTACGCCTCCTGCGCCGCTGCTGCCGGCTGGTAAAAATTTCCTCCATCTACGAAACGCCGCCCATGTACTACACCCGGCAGGGCGATTTTTACAACGCCGCGGTTGAAATCGAGACCGGCATGGCCCCGCTTGCCCTGCTGCGTGAAACGCGGGCCATTGAAAAAGCGCTCAAACGCCGGCGGAGATTCAGGAATTCCCCGCGCACCATGGATGTGGACGTCCTTTTTTACGAGGGGAAAATAATAAAGTCGCCCGCACTGGCGGTTCCGCATCCGAAGCTGGCTGAGAGGCCTTTTGTGCTGGCGCCGCTATGCGAAATTGCCACGCGGCTGCGCCATCCGGTTTCAGGATTATCAGTGCACGCAATGCTGCGAGCCTGTCCCGGGGCCGCCGGCGGCGCCCGCCGCCTGCCGGCGGATTATAAAGAAGCGCTGGATTATCTCAACGAGCTTGCCCCCTGCGGCTCTTTTTCCACGGCCCCGGTAAGAGCGGCCCTTGAAAAATTGGGTCGCCCGCAGGACGGCTTTTACGCCGTGCACGTGGCCGGCACGAACGGCAAGGGCAGCGTAGCCGCCATGGTAGCGGGCGCCTTAAGCCGCTGCGGACACAGGACGGGGCTTTATTTAAGCCCGCATATAAACGGGCCGCGCGAACGCATAAGCCTGGACGGACGGAATATTTCCGAAGCAGATTTCTTCCGGCTTTTTTGCGCCGTGAAATCTTTCGGTTTTGAGCTGTCTTATTTTGAATATCTCACGGTGCTGGCTTTTCTGTGGTTCAGGGAGCGCCGCGCGCGCTTCGCGGTCGTTGAGGCGGGGCTTGGGGGCCGTCTGGACGCCACAAATGTTTTTAAAAGCTCCCTGGCGGTGATAACGAACGTTTCGCTTGAGCACGCGGCGGCTCTCGGCGGGTCGCTTGAAAGCATAGCGGCCCATAAAGCCGGGATAATAAAGGCCGGCTGTCCCGTGGCCGCTTCGGTTTCCGGCGCGGCGCTTTCCGTTATCAGGCGGCGCGCGGCGGCGGCAGGAAGCCGGCTTTATCCGTGCGGGCCGGACGAACGCTTTTACGCCAAGGGCGCGGATATATTTTACCGCTGGGGGGGAACCAGTTCCCGACCGCTTAAACTGTCCCTCAAAGGGTCTTATCAGCTTGTCAACGCCGGTCTGGCCATGAAGGTTCTGGAAGTCTTAAGAAAAGAGGATTTTCACGTTCCAGCTGGCACGGCCGCGGCTGGCCTTGCCGCTGCCCGGCTGGAAGGCCGGTTTGAAATAATGAAGGCGGCCGGGATAAATATAATTCTGGACGGCGCCCATAATCCCGAAGCGATGTCCGCGCTTTTTGCTTCGCTGCGCGCGGCCGGTTTTTCCCGCCCTGTAACCCTGGCCGCGATAATGCGCGACAAGGCGGCCGGCAAACTTATAGGAATAATGGGGCGCGGTTCGCGCGCGGTGGTTTTCAGCGCGGTCGTTTCCCCCAGGGTCCGCCGGCCAGGAGAACTTGCCAGGATAGGACGGGTGGCGGGATATAAAGTTCACTATAAGAACAACGCCGGCGCGGCTTTTACGCTGGCGCGCCGTCTGGCGTTAGAGAGCGGCGCTCCTTTGCTGGTGACGGGGAGTTTTTATCTCGTGGCCGAGATAAAAGCCGCCATGAAAAAGGCGGCCCCCCCGGTATTCCCGCAAGAGCTTCTTCCGGCAAAAGGCAGACCCCTATCCGGTATCCAGTATCCGGTAAAGGTATAATAACAAAAAACCGGCAGGGAAGACAGTTCAACAAAGTTTTTGGCAACGCTGCCGCCGCCGGGCGGGGGAAAAGCCGGAACAGATGTGAGTCATTAAAGGAGTTCAGCCGGCCGGGGCGGGGAGATCAATGGGATTCTGAAGGATGGGCCGCTCTTTGGAGCGGGCGACAGCGCCGGACAGGAAAGCCGCCTTGGAAGAATCCGTATCCGGGCTTACTCTCCTGAACCGCCGAGCGCGGCGAGTGCGGACTCGAACCGCATATCCCGCGTTTCCGACTCGCTGTACCAGGCGGGCGGCTCCAGCGCCGCTTCCTCCAACTGCTGGGCGCGCTTGCCGGCCTTGGGGTGGGTCTTGAGGAAGCCGCCCTGCGACGCGGCCGAGGACTTTAGCTTTCTCATGACCGCGGTCAGGGCCGAAGGGTCGTAGCCGGTCCGCTGGGCGTAGAGCGCTCCCTTGGCGTCGGCCTCGAACTCCTTGCCGTGGCCGTAGCCGGTGCGCATGAGGATATCCATGACCGCCTTCACGTCGCCGCGCAGCGCGGCCAGGCCCTTGCCGGTGCCTTTGCTGCCGTAGGTCTTGCTCGCGTCTGCGGCTATGCCGAGGCCGGCTTTCATGCGCCGCGCCTCAACGATTGCCTCTGAGCCGTGGCCGAGGGCCACGTGGGCCACCTCGTGCGCGAGCACGCAGGCCAGTTCGTCCTCGCTCTCCACCAGGCGCAGTATACCCTTAGTGACGAAGATGAAACCGCCCGGTATAGAGAGGGCGTTGACCTCCTCGGTGTTGAGTACCTGGAAATGATAGCCGCTGAAGGTCTGTGGTCGGTCCGAGGCCATGGCGACCGCCTGGCCGACCGTCTGCACGTACTTGTTAAGGCCCTCGTCGCCGAACGGACTGTATTTGGCGAGGATCTCCGCCGCGGCGACCCTGCCAATCTGCCGCTCGTCGGCGGGATCGAGGTCGCGCGCGCTTTCCACGGCCTTCTTGGTGCGGCGGGCGAATCCCAGCGACTTCTGGATGTCGTCGGCCGTCGTGCCGTCAACCCCGATGCCCTTGAGCGCCTTGTCGACAGCTGCGTCCTTTTCGTCATCAGCGGTTTTTTGGGCAGCCTCGTCCTCCGATCCGGAGGCCTCCTCGTTGTCCGTAACGCTCTTGCTGATGTCTTCGATTGTGTGCAGTACGTCGCCGAACCCCTCGGCCGACGCGGAAGGCTGCCCGGCCAGCATGGAGAGAAAGAGGATGGAATGGATAATCATTTCCCCCCCTTTTTGGCGCTCTTGGGCAGCAACGCACCCTTGCGCAGGAATGATATCAACCTGGCCTCGTCCACCGAGCGCGCCTCCATGGCGTCTATCGCCTCAAAATTAACGGTTCCGCCGTTCTTGCGGTAGTCCGCCTCCAGCTCGTTGAAGCCCTTGCCGGCCAGGGTGATGTCGTCGGCGGAGGTCTGTGTGGCGCCGACCGTGGAAGCGCGGCTCTTTTTCGTTTTCTTGCCGGTCACGGCGCTTTTGTGTATCCAACCCGTCGTATCGCCGGCCTTGACCTGATACCAGCAGCCGGCCTTCTTGAGGACATTGAGTGTGTCGCCAAGGGCCGGCTCAGCGACGGTGGCGGCGAACCACTGCGGGGATTTCTTGAGCTTGGCGCTGGCTATCTGGACATGCACCTGAGCGCCGAAGGCCGCGGCACCGGCCAGAACGGCCAGCACGACAATTAGGGCGACAGCTCTTCGCGCTTCTCGCGCGGATCTTTTAAGCATGATTCCTCCTTTGAAGATCGGCGGTTTTCATTTTTCGTGCATTTCGTGCGAGCCGTCCCAGTCCCTGGGCGGCGGCGATTTGCGGAACCCGGCTATGCGGCCGAGCATGACCCCGGACGGGCCGTCGTCCGGGCGCAGGCGCAGCGTCTCGGACAGGAAGCGTTCGGCGGCGTCGAAGTCGCGCGCGCGGTAGCGCTCGAGGCCCCGGCCGAAGACCCCGGCCAGTTCCAGTAGTTTCCGCGGCGTTTCTCCGCGCAGGCCTAGCAGTTCGTAGACCGCCACGGCCTCATGCTTCCCTTTCACCTTGATCCGGTCTAGTTCGCGCGCTTCAATGGCCGGCCCGGCCAGCGCGCGCGTGGGGCCGGAGAGCATCACGTAGGTGCCGTAGTGCTTGTTCAGGCCTTCCAGCCTGGAGGCCAGGTTGACCGCATCGCTGATCGCCGTGTAGCTGAAGCGCTTGGGCGAGCCCATGTTGCCCACCGAGGCGGGGCCGGAGTTGAGCCCGATGCGCGTATAGACCTGCGGCAGCCCCTCCTTCTCCAGGTCACGGCGCATCGCGACGAGGCGCTGCTGGTTGGCAAGCGCGGCCCGGCAGGCGCGGACCGCGTGGTCCTGCTGGTCCAGCGGGGCGTTCCAGAACGCCATGATGGCGTCGCCGATGTACTTGTCCAGGGTGCCGTCCAGCTCCAGGATTACGTTGGTCATCTCGCCCAGGTAGCGGTTCATCAGCTTCGTGAGCGCCTTGGGGTCGAGCTGCTCGGAGATCGTAGTGAAGCCCTGGATGTCGGAGAAGAAGACGCTGAGCTCGCGCCGGTCTCCGCCGAGGGCAAGCTTTTCCGGGTGCTCCACTATCTCCCTGACCACCTGTTTGGACAGGTAAACGGACAGCGCGCCCTCGAGGAAGCGGCGCTGGCGGCCCTCGACCACGTAACTGTAGACCGAAGCGGTGGTAAAGCCCAGCACGAGCGAGAGCTGCGGCCCGACGAAGTCCAGCCAGATGCCGCGCTTGAACAGCAGGATGGAGAGGGCGCCCGGCAGCAGCGCCGCGAGCAGGAATGCCGCGGAGGCCGCCGTGGAGCCCGAGGCCAGGAACGCCGCCAGCGCTCCGGCCAGCGCGGCGAACGCTATCGCCGCGAAGACCCACTCGTCCGGCGCGCGCCGCAGCGGGTCCCCGTGCAGAATATTGTCCACCGCGGCGGCCAGGATCTCGGTGCCGGGGAACACCGCTGCGATCGGCGACGGACGGTTATCCATGAGGCCGGCCGCGGTGTAGCCGATGAGGACGATCTTGTCCTTGAACTCCGACGGGTCCAGCGCCGGTCTGCGCTTGTCCAGCTGCGCCTGGCGCGCAAGGACCAGGTTGCCCAGAGGATAGGAGGGATATGTCCGCCGTCCGCCTGGCGCTCGCGCGGAAAGCGCCGAGCCATGGAAGCGGACCAGCAGCCGGCCGTCGGCCAGGGGTAGCGCGGCCGGGCTGGAGGCCGGCGAGACCGCCTGGGCGACCGCTACGGGGAGGCTGGGGTAGACCCTGCCGTTCAGTTCCACCGCCAGCGGGATGCGGCGATGGACGCCGTCTAAGTCGGGATCGGCCACCGCGTCGCCGATAGCGGCGGCGGAGGCGAGAAGCTCCGGGATGGGCGGCCGCGCCGAGCTTCTGGCCGCGGCGAACGCGCGCAGGCCCTGGTCTTTGACCTCGAAGCGCGCCGGAACGGGCTTGGCTGCGCCGCGCTGCGGCCGCGGGCTGAACTCCGAAGCGAACAGCACCTTCACCCCGCGCGCAGCGGCGCGCTTGACCGCGCCCGCGAACTCGGCGTCCTCGCCCGCGCCGTACGGAGAGGCGCTGGTGAACAGGATGTCAAAGACCGCCGCGCGCGCCCCAGCGGCGCCCAGGAAATCGAGGACCGCGGCGTACATGCTCCGCGGCCAGGGCCAGGGCACTCCCTCCTCTTCGAAATGATCAAGGCTTTGCTGGTCCAGCATGGCCAGCGCGAGCGAACGGTCTGCGCGGGCGGGGTCCGAAAAGGAACGGAAGCGCCAGTCAAGGGTCTTCAGCTCCATCAGCGCGTAGAGGTCCGTATGCCGGGCCCAGAAAACAGCGCACGCCAGCGCGGCCAGGATTGCGGCCAGCGGCAGGATATGGCGGCGCGAGCGCATTATGGAAGGCTGGTGCCCGCCGGGGACAGGGCTCCCTGTCTTTGGAGACATAAGCAGATTATGGCAAATGGGGCCGTAAAAATCAATTCCGCGCACCGCACCGCGCAGACAAGGCCCGGCCGGGCAGGGAAAAAAGCAGTACGGTTCTAAAATGGTGCAGTCCATTAAAGAAGTTCAGCCGGCTTTTGAAAAGCGGGCCGATGAAGTTATTATTACCCTAAAAAACAAACCGCCGGGGATATTCTCCCCGGCGGCAGCAGACAGCGCCACAATTATTCAGATCAGCGTCCCGCGGGCTTATCGGCCTTGCCGGGCGGCCCTCCGGAGCGCCGCCTGGCGAGCGCCTCCTTGAGGAGGTACTCGATTTGCGCGTTAACGCTGCGGAGTTCCTGCGCCGCCCAGCCCTGGAGTTCATCCCAGAGCTTTGGATCGACGCGCAGGAGAAAGGCTTTCTTATGGTCTGCCGTCATTGGTACAGCGTTCCCGCGTTCACCACCGGCTGGGCCTGGGTCTCGCCGCACAGGACCACCAGCAGGTTAGAGACCATGGCGGCCTTGCGCTCGTCATCCAGCTCTACCACCTTGCGCTCCGAGAGTGCTTTGAGCGCCATCTCGACCATCCCGACCGCGCCGGCCACCAGCTTCTCGCGCGCCGCGATAACGGCCTCGGCCTGCTGGCGGCGGAGCATCGCCTGGGCGATCTCCGGCGCGTACGCCAAGTGCGTCAGGCGCGCGTCATCCACCATGACCCCCGCGCGCTTCAGACGGTCCTGGAGCTCCTGCCGGAGCTTGGCGCAGATGTCGTCCGCGCCGCCGCGGAGCGTGATCTCGCCCGGCTCGCCGTGGTCGTAGGGGTAGGAGGAGGCGAGGTGGCGCACCGCGGTCTCGCTCTGCACCTGCACGTAGCTCTCATAGTGGTCCACGTCGAAGAGCGCCTGGGCCGGGTCTTCCACGCGCCAGACCACCACCGCGGCGATCTCAATAGGGTTGCCGCCCTTGTCGTTCACCTTGAGCCTCTGGCATTCGAAGTTCCGGGCGCGCAGGGAGACCTTCATGCTTACCGCACCCACGCGCCGGGTGACGCCCTTCTCATTCTCCCAGGCGCCGCCCTGGCCCCGGGAGTACAGCGGATTGGCCCAGTAGAAGCCGCTGTCCCTCACCACGCCCTTGTAGGCGCCGAAGAGCACAAGCACGCGTGCCTCGTTCGGCTGGAGCGTGAAGAAGCCGAAGAAGAAAAAGAAGGCCAAAAACCCCATCAGCACGCCCGCGACGATAATGACAGCGGCCGATTCATTGATGCCGAATATGAAAAGGATCAAGCCCGCGAACAGCAGGATAAAGTTCGCGAGCAGCATTGCCCAGCCGTTCAGCGCCGTGGTACGAATCTCATTGGTCATAATATCCCTCCTTTAAGGTATATCAATATAATATCACATTAATATCGATTTGTTAAGGCCCGGGCGTCCTCGATGGCGGGGGGTAGGCTATAAGGACATAAGGATAAAGACTAAAAGACGGAAAAATCTCTTTTGTTTTCCATATAAATAACGATTTCAACTGCAATTTTCGGGCTATGTGTTCTCCTGATAGCAGGCCATGGAAGTGTCGGTTTCCCAGAAGCGGACCTTGCTGACGGGCAGCCCCAGCTTTTTCATCTCATTAAAGACCAGTTCCGCCATAATTTCAGCAGTGGGGTTATCCTGGACTTCAAAACAGGCCTGCCCGCTGTCTTTAAGAGCTTTAAGCAGCGGATCGCGGGAGCAGAGTATTACTTTGTGATCAACGTTTTTATCAATCCAGCCTTTAAGGGCGGCCCCCAGGACGGTAAAATCGGCGACCATCTTTTCCTTGTTGAGAGACTGCGCGCTCAGGGTTACTTCCACCCGGCCGTTATGGCCGTGCAGATTCTCGCATTTACCCCGGTAATCAAGCAGCCTGTGCCCGTAGGCGAAAGAAACGGTTTTGCTGACTTTATACATATATTGTATTATACCCATTTCGGAGAGCGTCCCCTCTCGGACTTGACAAAAAGCCGCGGATATAATACAATGTATTACGTGGTTTTTTTAGTGCGACACGCTTAAATATCCGGGAGGAAACAATGAAAAGAATAATATTAACGGCAATTTTAGCCGTCTCGGTTTCTTTTCCCGCTCCGGCGCAGGAAAATACAAATTTCGATCTTGACAGCATAAGTCTGTCCGGCATGCTTGACAGATTGCCTCTACCGGGGCCATCGGGGATTATCCCGGCTGCCGGTGAAAATGAGCCGGCTCTGAAAGAATGGACGGTAATGCTGTATATGTGCGCGAAAGACACTGAAAACAGTCTGGAAAACGACGGCATCAACAACATAAATGACATGGAAAAGGCCGGCTCTTCGGATAAAGTAAACATTGTGGTGGAATTTTCAAGGCTCAAAACAGGCGCCAAAAGATATTATATAACAAAGGATTCAGGCCAGGCTGCGATAAATTCAAAGGTCTTGGCGCAGATCCCGGATGTTAATGTGGGCGATTGGAAGCATTTGCTTGAATTTGTGTCCTGGTCCAAACAAAATTTCCCCGCCAAAAAATACATGCTTGTGCTCTGGGGTCATTCAAGCGGCTGGGTGAAAGGCAATCCGGTGACGCAGGAATATGTAAATAAGGGTATAGCTTATGATGACGCGACCGGCAACAATATAGACACTCCCCAGCTCGGCAAAATACTGGAAAAAACGGGCGGGGTTGACATCTTCGCCACCGACGCCTGCCTTATGCAGATGGTGGAAGTGGGCTACGAAATAAAGGACCATGCGGATTATATTGTGAGTTCCGAGGGGACCACTTCCGGCTACGGCCATCCGTACTATAGAATACTCAAACCGCTTATTGCCGGCCCTGCAATGGGCGCAAAAGAGTTCGCCGCTATAATCGTTGATTCTTACAGGGATGTTTACGGTTCCCGCGCCACGCTGTCTGCTATAGCAGCCAAACAGCTTGCTCAGCTTAGACCGATCGTGGACGAGTTCGTGAATTCGCTCCTCTCGCTTAATAACAAGGAACTGGTAAAATCAGCGGCTTCCAAAACCAAAGCGTACGGCGGAAAAGAGAACAATAAAGACCTGTATCATTTTGCCGAATTGATCGCCGGGGAAGCGCCCGACCATACCGTAAAAGCGAAAGCGGGAAATCTTATGGATTTTATCAAAAACAGCCTGGTGATAAACACTACGGGTAATGTCCTTCCAAGAAGCATTTCAAACGGGATAGCGATCTACCTGCCGGTCAGCAAGGATGGCTGGCTGGGTTTGTGGGCGTCCCGTAGAGTTTATGACAGAAATTATGACGAACTGAAATGGGCGGCTGAAGGGAACTGGGACGAATTTGTGAAATGGAGCCTTAAATAGCTCCGACGGAACATATCTGACGCTGACCAACGCGCTGCCCGACGCGGCCAATGCGGACGGGATAGCGGCGCCCGAGGCCGGCAGATAATCAAAAGGCAACTACTGATCGCCTTTTGCCGGGTAAAAAAGCGTCCGCGCCTTGAGGCGGACGCTTTTTTGTTTGGCGCAGGGCTTGATATTTGCGCTTTAAATTTGTGGTATTATATTCATGGATTTCCTAATTGCGCAGCTCAGTAAACAAAGAAATTTGCCGAAACATGGCTGATGAAACATAAAATCCTGGTTTTCAGCGTCGCACTGGCCGCGGTTTTCAATATTTACGCGGCCCGCTCCTTTATTGAAAATTCTTCGCCGACTTACGACGAACCGCTCCACATCGCCGCCGGTCACGCGTATTGGAAGACGGGAAAATACCGGATAAACATAAAAGACCATCCGCCGCTGGCTGAAATGGCCGCGGCCCTGCCGCTTTTGTTCTTTAAACTGGACGCTTTTGAAACTTCACGGCTTTATTCCGATAATGACCAGTACAACTGGGCCGACCTTTTTATTTATCAAAACGCCGCCGGGGCGGAGAAGATCGTGAACACGGCCAGGCTCTTCTCATATTTCCTCTGGACCACGCTCATGGCTTTTTTTATTTTCCTGTTCGCGAAAGAGCTAGTCTCGGCCGAAGCGGGCCTGCTTTCAGCGCTGGTCTTTCTGCTTATGCCGGTCTTTATTTCCAACAACGCGCTGGTTGCGACCGATTCCGCCGCGGCCGGACTCTACCTGGCCGCTTTTCTTTTTGCCCTGCTTTTCGCGCGGCATTACAAAGGGGGGGTAAAGGAAAAAAAGGCTTGGCTGTATCTGGGATTATGCGCGCTTGCCAGCGCTTCGGCCATGGCCTCCAAATTCAGCATGGCGGTGCTGCCCGGCTTCATCTTGCTTATGTGGCTTATTGAATTTGCGGTCACGAACCGCGCTGCGGAGCTTAAAAAACTGCTCCTTCCGGCGCTGATCTATCTCGCCGGGACTTTCGCGGCGCTGGCCGTAATATACGGCTTTACGCAGGTTAATCTTTATTTTGAGGGTTTGGCCGCCACCGCCGCGCGGCTCAAAACGGGCAGGCCGTCTTTTATAAACGGTAATCATTCAATATACGGCGTCTGGTGGTATTTTCCGTTCGCGTTTTTAATAAAAACGCCTTTGAGCGTCCTTATCTTTTTTGCGGCGGGCATGGTCTACTCTTTAAAGAACGGAAGGGAAAGCCATATCTGGCTTTTCGCGCCGTTCATCCTGTATTTTATCTGCGCGGCCGGTTCAAAACTGCAGATAGGCGTAAGGCATATCCTGCCGGTCATGCCGTTCTGCGTCATTTTTGCCGGCACGGGCGCACAGGTGTTCCTGGAAAGGAAATATCTGAGACCTGCCGCCGTTTTGCTGATACTGGCCCTGGCGTTCTCGGTAGCGAATGTCCATCCTTATTATCTGGCTTATTTCAATGAAGCCGCCGGCGGTCCCGGCAACGGCTACAAGCGGTTGGTGGATTCTAACCTGGACTGGGGGCAGGACCTGAAAACACTGGCCGGCTATTTAAAGAAAGAGGGGTCTCCGCCGGTTTACCTGGCGTATTTCGGAACGGCCAAGCCCCAATATTACGGCATAAAATATATCCCGTTCGGGCTCTATTCGGACGTGCGGTTCCAGGGCGCCGTTGAAGCGCCCCCCGAAGGGGGCAGGGTCCTCGTGGCGGTCTCGGCGACCAACCTTCAGAGCGCCTATTACAGGAACAAAGAATTTTTCAACTGGCTTTTAAAGAAAGAACCTGTTTTCAAGGCCGGCTATTCCATCTTTGTCTACGACCTCACGCAAGACATGGAAGCGCGTACTAAAATGGCCGGAACCTTCCGCCGCCTGAGCCTCCCGGCCTACGCCGACAGCCTCTTAAAAAACCGGTTTTCAGATGAATAGCGACTTCAACCGCAATTTTTGGATTAAAATATCCACCGTCCTGCCGGCTTTTCTGCTGTGCGTTACCTCGGCGGCGGGGGCGGCTGAGCTTTCGCCGCCGGCGTCGCCGCGCCTGACGGACAAGAACGGGCGGCTTCTGCGCGCGTATTCGGGCGGGGGCGCGGCCGTCCGCTCGGAACCGGTGGGCCTTGAGGAACTCTCGCCCTGGCTCGTGCTTGCGACGCTGGCGGCTGAGGACCGGCGTTTCTTTTCCCATCCCGGCGTGGACCTTAAGGCCGTGGGGCGGGCGCTCCGGCAAAACGCCGAACAGGGCCGCACGGTCTCGGGCGCATCCACTATCACCCAGCAGCTCGCCCGCGCCCTCAGGCCCACGCCGAAAACCTTGATTGGGAAGCTGGGCGAAATATTTTCGGCCCTGGCTTTAGAGTTCGGGCACAGCAAAGAGGAGATCCTGGAAGGGTATTTGAACAGCGTTTCCTACGGCAACCGGACCGCCGGGGCGCAGGCGGCCGCGCGCGCTTATTTCGGCATCCCCGCCCGGAACCTGACGCTTGCCCAGTCGGCGGCCCTGGCCGGCGTGCCGAAGTCCCCGGCGCTCTATGACCCCGTCAGGCATCCCGGGAAGTTCGCCGCGCGCGGGGCTTTCATCCTGCGCCGGCTGCTGGAACTGGGCTATATAGACGGAGAAAGCTACCGGTTGGCCGCCAAAGAGAAAGTTACAGCGCGGCTGGAAAAAACTCCGTTCGCAGCCCCGCAATTCTGCGATTTCGCGCTTTCCGCCACACTGCACGGCGGATCCGCCGGAATGTTTGGCGGAAAAAATTCTTCCGGTGGCCGGGGGAGCTTAACAACCACGCTTGACCTGGCCGTTCAGGAGCACGCCGCTGATTCGCTTTCAAACCAACTCGCCCTGCTCAGCCGCCGACACAACGTCACCAACGGCGCGGCGCTGGCGATAGACAATTTCACGGGCGGCATAATCGCCTGGGTGGGCTCCAACGATTTCTTCGACGCGGCGAACTCCGGCCAGGTGGACGGGGTGACGGCTTTGCGCCAGCCGGGCTCGGCGCTCAAACCCTTTCTTTACGCGCTGGCGTTTTCAAAGGGCTTTAAAGCCTCCGACCTTATAGAGGACGAGCCGCTTTACGCGGCCGGCGGGTACACGCCGCTGAATTACGACAAAAAATACCACGGCAGGGTGCGCCTCAGGGAAGCGCTGGCCTGTTCCTACAATGTGCCGGCGGTGCGGCTGGCGGAAAAGACCGGCCTGGCCGATTTTTTGAACCTGCTTAAGCGCTTCGGCTTTGATTCGCTGGACAAGCCGGCCGCTTTCTACGGCGCCGGGCTGGCGCTGGGCAACGGAGAGGTCAAACTGCTGGAGCTTGTGAACGCCTACGCGGCGCTGGCCCGCGGCGGCATCTGGCTGCCGGTCGTCTTTGAAGGGGGGAAAGTCCCCGCCGGGGCCCTTCGACTTCGCTCAGAGCGGGCCCGCAGGGTCATCGGGGCGAACGAGGCGTATATAGTCACCGATATCCTGTCCGACAACGCCGCGCGCGCGGAGGCTTTCGGCCCGGATTCGCCGCTGAACCTCCCGTTCCCGTTCGCCGCCAAAACCGGCACCACCAAGGACTACCGCGACAACTGGGCCGTCGGCTACACGCCGGAGTGGACTGTCGGCGTGTGGGTCGGGAATTTCGACGGCAGTCCGATGCGGAAAGTCTCCGGCATCTCCGGAGCGGCGCCGGCGCTCAGGGAAATCGCGGTGAAGATGAAGGAATTGTACGGCTCAACGCCGTTCCGGCGGCCGCCGGCCTTGCGTCCGGCGCGCGTCTGCGCGGAGTCGGGGCTTTTATTCTCGCCGCTTTGCCCGTCGGTGATGGAGGAGGTTTTCCTGCCCGGCAATATGCCTTCCGGGATTTGCGCTATGCACGGCGCAAAAAAGCCCGTTCCCGCCGCTCCGGCGTCGCGGCCCGTAATCAAATACCCGGTGGACGGCGATATTTTCAGGATAGACCCCAACACGCCGCTCGCGGCGCAAGCGCTTTTCTTAAAAGCTTCGGTCAATGACCCAGATACGGTCTGGCGCGTGGACTCGATGGAACTGCCGGAGCGCGGTCCGCGCGCGGAGTGGCCGCTCCAGGCCGGCTTCCACCGGGCTTTTTTCACGATAGAGCGCGGCGGGAAACTGTACAGGTCTGCCCCGGTCCGCTTCACGGTTGTAAAATGAAGGCTGCTTGTCCGCCGGTTGTTTGGCGGAAGGACTGCCCGCCAAACAGCCCGGCGGGTCCGCCTCTGGCGGAAAGGATGGGTATGAAGCAAAAAACCTGGCAGAGCAAGCTCTGCGGCTACATCATCAGTTTTTTGGCGCTGATGGGAATTGTATGGCCGGTTTGGGCTGAAGAGACGGCCGCGCCGAAGACCTGCACTTATGAGGTTTATAACTGGAATATCCATAAGAAGCGGGCGGTGAACATGAAAAAAGTGCAGCATCCTTATTCGGAGCTTACCGCGGAGGAAAAGGACCCGGAGACCGGCTGCACCGTCTGCCTTGAGGACCAGGAACTGGTAAAAGTCGGCAAGCTTGAGCCGTTCTACGCCTGCAGGAAGATCTCCGGCGCGGTGCGCGCCGGGGTTGAAAAACTGGTGGCGGTGGGGGAGCCGGTGCTGGAAGTTACGGCTTACAGGCCGGGCAAAACAAAAAACCCCCTGGATAAAAAAGGCAACCGGACCGGCTTCAGCTTTCACGCCTACGGCGCGGCTGTAGATATCAACCGCTCAAAGAACGGACTTTACGACAAATGCTTCAAATTCGGACCCGGCTGCCGGCTGATACAGGGCGGGCCCTGGAAGCCGGGCGTAAAAGGGACGCTCACGAAAGATTCGGCCATAGTGAAGGAAATGAAGGCCGCGGGATTTAAGTGGGGTGGAGAGATAGACGGAAACCAGAAAGATTTCATGCATTTTTCCCGGTCCGGTTACTGAAACTCCGGTTCTTCATTCTCGACAGTATCTGCCCGCCAAATTGTATAATAACTGAAGCGTCGGGACAATCGGCAGGCGGGCAGGCAATTTTCGGGTAAATGATGAAACACCATTGGAAACGGCAGCAGCGCCGCCCGGCCCCGGGACAGCGGGCAGCGGGCGGCGCCGGAGGCGGGGAAAACCCCCGCCGGGCCCGGGGGGCTGTTCCCAGCGGCAAACCCCCGGAAAAAGCGCCGCCGCCGGATGCGCGGCGGGAAACCGTGCTTGACGGCGTGATACAGCATCACGGGCGGTTCGCGTTTTTGCTCGCGGAAACCGAAGGCGGCTCGGACGTGTTCCTGCGCGGCCGCGGGCTTAACCTCGCCATGGACGGGGACCGGGTCCAAGCCCGGGTGCGCCGCGAAGCCGATGGCCGGTTTTCCGGCGAGCTCCTGCGCGTGCTTAAACGCGTCCGCGCGTCCGTCGTCGGCATCCTTAAACATTCGCCGCGCGGCTGGGCCGTCTGCCCGGAAAAGGCCGGCGCGCCGCCGGCCCAGGTCGCGGGTTTCGCCCCCGCGGTAAAACCGGAAGAGGGGGCCTTCGCGGTGCTGAAAGTAACCCGCTGGCCTACGGAAAACGCCCCGGCCGCCGGAACGGTAACCGAAGTGCTGGGCTCAAGCGACGACGTGCGCGTGCGCATCACCGCGTTGCTGCGCGCGCGGGGCTTTGGCGAATATTTCCCGAAGGAAGCGCTTGCGCAAAGTTCGGCGTTCGGGGACAGGCTCCACCCTTCGCAGTGGAAGGGGCGGGAAGAATTGTTCCGCCTGCCGATAGTCACCATAGACGGGGCCGACGCGAAGGATTTTGACGACGCTGTGTCGCTTGAGCCGCTTGGCGGCGGGCTGGTCCGCCTGGGCGTGCATATCGCCGACGTGGAGCATTACGTGAAGGCGGGTTCAGCGCTGGACAAGGAGGCCTATTCGCGCGCCACCAGCGTGTACCTCCCGGACAGAGTGGCTCCGATGCTGCCGCCCTCGCTTTCCGATAATTTATGCAGTCTGGTGCCGCTTGCTCCGCGGCTTACCGTGTCCGTGTTCATGGATATCAATTCTTCAGGAAAAGTGACGCGGCGGCGCATGGCCGTCACCGTCATCCGCTCCTGCCGGCGTTTCACCTACGAAGAAGTGCAGGCGCTGCTGGACGGCGGCAGTGTCCCGGCGGTGCCGAAGGCGGCGGCCGAGGCCGTGACGCGCATGGGCGCCCTGGCGAAGGTATTGTATAAACGGCGGGTGGACAGGGGCGCGCTGGATTTCAACCTGCCGGAATATAAAGTGGTGACCGGCGCGGACGGCAGGCCGCTCCGCGTCACACTGCGTCCCAGACTTTGGAGCCACCGGCTTATCGAGGAATTCATGCTGCTTGCCAACGAGGCGATAGCGACCGAACTGATGGCCGCAAAAAGACCGTTCCTGCACCGCCGCCACGACGTACCCGACCCGGCCAAGATGAAAACGCTGGCCAAAACGCTGGTCGCGCTCGGTCTGCCGGCCGGCGGCCTGCTCGGCTCCGACCCGCACAAGGGTCTGCAGGACGCGCTCACCCGCGCCGGGTCGCATCCGCTGGCGGATATAATAAATTCGCTTATCGTGCGCAGCATGAGGCAGGCCGTCTACTCGCCGGAGTCGTTGGGGCATTTCGGCATCGCCGCCAGGGCGTACGCGCATTTCACCTCTCCGATCCGCAGGTACCCGGATCTGACGGCGCACCGCGCGGTCAAGGCGCTGCTGCTCGGGAAAAAAGAGGAGCACACCGCCCTTTCGCTCGCCGCGGCCGGAACGCACTGCTCGGAACGCGAACGCGCGGCGGCGGACGCAGAACACAAGGCCTTGGATCTCCTGCGCGCGGAACTGTTCAAGGGGCGCATCGGCGAGATGCTCGACGGGAGCGTTGCGACCGTTATTGACAGCGGCGCGTTCGTGCTGCTCGGCGATACCGGCGCCGAGGGCCTGCTGCGGGTCACCAATCTTAAGCCCGGCGCGAAGGTAAGGGTCATCGTGGAAGCCGTGGATGCGGTTAAGGGAAAAATATATCTGTCCCTCGTCCAGCAGGCGCGGATGTCGGCGCAATGGCGCGTAATACCCTTCAAGCGGAAAAAATAAAAAAGGGGACAGGCTTACATTCTCCGGGGCTTGAAATACGAATGCATATTGACGGAGGAGGCGTTTTCGCCGCCTCCATAAAGGAAGGCGTCCTTATACTGGCGGTACTCCTCCACCCGGATGTCCTCCAGGATCTTGTTCATATCCGCCAGCGAACGGTAACCAGTTTTGTTTTTTATACTTTCATCCATTTTCGCCCGCAACAGAGTAACGAATTGATAAAGGGTGAGGCCGTAATCGAAACCGTTGGTTATAACCGACCCGCCGAGACCGCCCACAGTGTCGCGTATCTTCTTTCCGGCCAGGGTTGCTAGTATGCGCCCGATACCCTGGTTCAGGATATTCTTAGTGAAGACGTAATTCTCCCTGTCCATCCACTGCGCCATTTTTCCGTAAACCGCGTCTACTTCGTTCAATTCACTTATTTTGGAATAGTCGGTCCATTCGGTCATGACCTCGAACCGGGGATCGACCTCCAGATCCTGGGGGAGGAAGACGGATGGGCCGGCGATGCCTATATTGGAGTACATCGCGCTGCGGCCGGCCCCCGGCAAACGGCTCATCTGAAGCGGAACTTTGATCTGGCCGGCCATTTTGAACCCCGTGGCAGCGATCTCAGTGCAATAAAGGGCGGAGTCATCGTCGGAATTCAGGGAATAATCGTATGGGACATTCTTCTCCAGCCTGGCGCGCATAAGTTGGGCCGCTTTTTCCGCCGGTCCCGCGTCCTTGTAGCGCATAACCATCAGGCGCACGCGGCCGGCAAGGAATTTCTCGATGGGTTCGACCGTGGCGCCGACGCCGGAATCCGAAGCGAGAATGACCAGCCCCCGCGTCTCAGTGTCGCGGTAAACCACGCCCAAATGGCTGTATTCACCCGGTGTCTCCGACATCCTGGCGGCCAGCGACCCCATCATATTAGTGCCGCGGCTCAACATTATGTCGCCGATCATCAGATCGTCCGGAAAGCGGAAATCCGCGGCTTTCTGGACGCTGAGTTCGCCCTTGAACGGCTCCCCGGAATTCAGCCCGCCGCCGGCCATGAGAGAAACCGCTATATCGTCCTGGAGATGGCGCGCCCTGGAGATCAACTCCCTCATGTCCGTCGCGGACATGGAGCTATCCGCGCCGCTGCGCCCCAATTCCCGGCGGAGCTCGAAAAGCATATTCATCTCGTTCCTGGTCCCCTGCGTGACTCCGGACTCGATGGAGTCGAGCGTCTTGCGGACAGCGCAGGCTTGCGTCCCGCAGCTGCCGGCCGCTAGAAGGCCCGCGTATGCCGGCGTCACAGCCGATATTTCCGCGACAGCCGGAACTTTCAGGTCGGCGCTCGTCGCCTTTATGTCGGCAGCGCTTATCCCGCTGAGGTTGAAGTCCTGTGCTTCAAGGGCTGACGCGCCGAGGACCATCAGGGAGAGAAATGCCGACAGGAGTTTAAGGACTTTGTTTTTCATGTTTATAGTTTAATATCTAAATAACGTTTTCCACAGTGCCTACAGGCACCAGATTCGCGGTTTTATGGCCTAGACAGTTATAGGCCCACAAAACCCCAAAAAGATACCCGCAGCCGCTCCCTTTCACCCATTTTCATTTTTATCCCCTCTAATTACCAGGGGGAACACCGATAACCGATGGGGAAAAGTAAAAAGTCGTTATACCATTTAAGGGATCGTTGCAAAAATAAAATATCAGGTCGAGTAAAAACATACTCATCAAATAATATAGCGTACTCAATACAATAAATTTAAACCAACCGATTTTAAGAACTGCGCGTTTTTTAAAAAATATTGTAACCACTCAGGTTCTTTGGAAAGCGCCCCCCACCCTAACCCTCCCCCTCGAGGGAGGAGGGAAGGGAGGGGGTGAGCAGTTACCAAAAAACACCAAAAAACAGCTTTCCCAACGCGACACGAGGCTGTCGCGTTGGTCTATAGAAAAGGGGGACTTATGGACTTAACAAATATAACCGAAAAACCATTTTTACCGGCAGAAGTTATTCAGGACAACTTATTTCCAATTAGCTATAATAACAAACAAGAGGTTGAAAACATGTACGACAATGCCGTGGCACAGAAAATTGCGAAACAATACAAGGAAACCCCATTCACAGATTTTGCAAGCATATCTCCCAAGACGATAATTGAAAAATTGAATTTGAATTGGCGTGAGCGTGATCTGCCGGAAGCTCAAAGAACAAAACACGTCCATCGTCTCCATCCTTATATGGGGAAGTTTATCCCACAACTCGTGGAGATTTTTTTAAGGAAATATCAACCCAAATTGGTTTATGATCCTTTTTGTGGCTCTGGCACTACCCTGGTTGAAGCCAATACTCTGGGTATTAATTCTATCGGCACCGACATTTCCTTGTTTAACGCATTACTGACAAGAGTCAAAACCTCAAAATATGATATTCCGCTGTTAGAAAAGGAAACAAGGGATATTTTAAAAAGGCTGCGAGAATATAAGGAAAAATCCTATAACGATAAAAAATTAATCCCTTATCTTCAAATCAAAAATGAGTATATTAATGCCTGGTTTTCTCCAACTGCGCAAAAAGATCTTTTATGCTATTTGACGCTTTTAAAAGATTATACTTATCAAGATTTTTTTAAGGTCACCTTGTCGCGTTCTGCGCGTTCAGCGAGGTTGGTTACACATTTTGACTTGGATTTTCCTAAAAAGCCACAAACGACTCCTTACTACTGTTATAAACACGATAGGACCTGTCAACCAGTAGTAGAGGCTTATAAATTTTTATACCGCTATACAATTGATGCTTTTGAACGAATAAGAGATTTTTTAAAATTTAGGACCAATGCAAAAGTTACCATAAACCATAATGATTCTAGAACCGTTGATTTGCCAAAAGGGATTGATTTTGTCTTCACCTCGCCACCGTATATTGGGCTGATAGACTATCATGCACAACACAAATATGCCTACCAGCTTTTAGGGCTACAGAACAACGAGACGAAAGAGATTGGCCCGGCAAAAAACGGGCAATCAGATAATGCGAAAAAAGATTATATTGACGGGATAAATGCGGTTTTATCACATACCCGTGAATGTATGGCAAAAAATGGTTTAGTTTTAATCGTGGTAAATGACAAATACGGCCTCTATAATGCTGAACGTGTTGGTTTTAAATCTGTTGGTAAAATAAACCGACATGTGAATCGCAGAACTGGCCGCCGTGACACGCCTTTTTATGAAAGTGTTTTGATTTGGCAAAAGTTATGACAAACGCTCAGGAAATGAAAAAAGCAATCCAGTCTGTTATTAAAGATATGATGGACAGGATTATGCATAGAGTTTTGGTTGAAGACCCTTTTATCAAAGAGAAGCATAAATCAGACAAACCTTTATATGCAGCTTTGGTCCCTGATGAGATTTTTAAGGGGTCACATTTTGAGAGACGGTTTGTAACGCCATTTGGGAGTGCTTGGGAAAAACTGGCAGTAGTTGCGGCAGAAAAAGGATTAGGTCACGGTGCTCAAGGTGTAAGCATTACAGGGAACATAAATTCAGAGAGATTACGAAGGATACAGGAAACATTAAATTCTCTTGAGCACTCTGGGAAAGGAAAAGAAAAAGTTAGACCAAATTGGAAAGCGGAACTAAAATATATTTTAGAAGGTGAAAGCACAAAGTTAATTCCTACGACAGTAATTTGCGATGTTTATGCTGAGAATCGTACGAACCATAAGAAATATGCTTTTGAGTTGAAAGCTCCGCTGCCGAACAGTGATCAAACAAAAGTAGGTAAGGAAAAAATCTTAAAACTCTATAGCATGAAACCGATACAAATTGATGAGGCTTACTATGCATTGCCATATAATCCTTACGGTAAACGCCAAGATTACGCTTGGAGCTTCCCTGCTCGTTGGTTTGATATGAAAAACGATTCTGCCGTATTAATCGGAGATGGGTTTTGGGAAAAAATCGGTGGGGCAGGAACATATAAGGCATTTATTACAGCTGTTAACGAAATAGGGAAAGAATATAAAGATAGAATATATAAGGAATTTTTAGGCATTGAGCCTCCGCCAAGCCTGGAAACCGATGGGTTGTAATTCGCATCCCGCTCGCCCCCACTTGAATGAATTAGCCTTCTTTTTTCGGTCCGACAGGCTTTCCTCGGTTTTAGTTATCACCACAAATTCATTAAAACGAAGCCTGAATGGCATTATGCGCGGCGTATGTGGCTATATAACCCTGGAACCCAAAGCCTGGTTCCGCAGGCACGACGACCGGTTCAGCTATATTTATAATTCCAAACATTACGCCAACCGGCATACCACCGATGCAGCAGGCGGCGAGCTGCGCCTGAAAAAGAAACTGGGCGCCGCGCTGGACAAAGCAGACTGCCGCCGCGCCGTGGGCGGCGAATAACATCGGGAAAGTCCGGAGTGACGAATATTTTGAACACCCGCTATGAGGAAATACCCGGCGCCGCCGCCCCCGGCAGATGGTTCAGTGTTTCCTTAGGGTATTCGTTCATTTAAGGACGAAACCGGCAGATGCTTCGGCGCCGACCGGAACGCGGCTTTGGAGCCTCGCTGAGTATTTCGCCGGTAGCGCGCACCATGGCAAAACCGTCGGCCATGCTCCCAAGCGAAGCCAGGTGCAGTTCCCGCGTGCGCGCGGCCATGGCATCCCCGGCCGCGATGCACATGAACCCCAGGTCAAAAGCGCCGCGCACGGTGGATTCCACACACAGGTTGGTTTTCAGCCCGGCAACGACGAGCGAATCCACATCCAGGGCCCGCAGTCTTTCAGCAAGTTTTAAGTTGGTGAACGCGCTGTAACGGCATTTCAGGAAGACGTCGCCGCCGCGCGGGGACAGAAGGGCCGAGACTTCCGCTTCCGGCGTGCCGGCGCGGCACACCTTTTTCCACCACAGCGCCATAAGGCCGCCGTCCGCGGCCGGGTCCTCGTGGGCGTGCGCGGTAAAAAGCACGGGCCGGCCGCGTTCCCTGAAGAACCGCGCCAGCCGCACAGCGTTCGCCAGCGCGGACTTTGCCTGCGGCATATAAGCCGGGGAGTCCGGATCCAGAAAAAATTCCTGCATATCCACCACCAACAGGGCCGCGCGCGTCCAGTCAAACGGCAGGGTTCTTGCGCGCGGGCTCTTTTTTTCCATGCCGTCGGCAGCGCGCTTTTTCATGCGGGAGGCCCAGAGCTGGCCGCAGGAGGTTTCGGCTTCTAACTCTTGCGGGGCGCTGGGGGAGAGTATGACGGTGAAGCCGCTTTTTTCAAGGGCAGCGGAGTCTTCGGCGAGACCGGCGGGAGGATTGTCCCAGACATAAACCGAGCCGTTTGAGTCCGCGCGGCCTGTCGGATTGACCGGGGTCACTTTTATAAGGAACAGGGCAGGGTCAAAGGTCCGCCGCAATTCTCCCGCGTCCAGACGCTCGCCCGCCGGGAGCGCGAAGTTAAGCGTTATCTTCCTGTCTCCGGGCCGGACAAAGCGCTTTCCATAGGCGGTTATCTCCCCGAGGCTCCACACAGGTATCGGCACTATCTTTTTACGCAGGCCGGCGTCGGTAACATGCACCGAGAACTGGAGCTGGAACCTGCCGCCCCGGTAATGGGCGTTCTTTACTTCGATAAGCCGCTCCATGAAATCCTCCGCTTCGGGGGTCCTGGGCGCGACCGTAGACAGGCTGGGCATAAGCCCCGGAAAAGGCATTTCCGACGGCAGAAGCCGCAGCGCTTCCAGCACGGCCGGATTCAACGCCGGTTCGCCCATGCGCGCGAAATGAATTTTAAATTTCGGGTGCGAGCGCAGGTTTTGGCCGGGATTGTCCGAGATCACCCTGCGCACCTGGGCCAGCATCTCGGCGGCCGTCAGGTTCCCGTGAAAGCCCAGGGCCCCCGCGTCGCACATGCGGCAACCAACGGCGCAGCCGAACTGCGTGGAGATCATAAGCACCCACTTTTTCTCCTTGGGCACGCCCGGCTCTACGGTATCCACGAACTCTATCATGCGCATGCCTTCGCCGGGGAGCTCGGCCAGGTAAAGCCTGGCAAGACCGGGGATTTCACGGCGCTCAATTATCTTCATATCTTTCACAAACCCTCCAGATAGCTTATACAGCGCATGGCGGCGCGTATCCCGTCCCCGCCGGCCACGGCAACCTGCCTGAAAATCCCCGCGGCGGCGTCTCCGGCCTCAAAGAAGCCGGCCGGTTTGCGCTGCCAGACGGCGGGTATGCGGACCGGCTCTTTCCCTATAAGGGTAAAAAGAACGTCCACTTTCAGTTTTATTATGCCGCAGTAAAACCGTCGGCTCCTGCCGGGGGATGGAGGCGGCCCGTCCGAAGGACGCCAGGCTTTTTTGAAACTCGGGGAAGCCCCCGGCTCCCGCCGGGGGAGCCTCACTAAAAATTTTTGCCGCAAAAATTTTTTCCATTCCCCGCCCTTTAGGGCGGGAAAACTTGCCCTGAGCGAAGCCGAAGGGCCTTGCGGCAAAAATGTAGCGGCGGATGTAAATCCGCGCCCGCCTCCGACGAAGAAGGGCGATTCACATCGCCCGCTACAATTAACGGCGCGACGACGCGAGAAAACCCCGTGCCGGGCATGCCCTGAGCGACCTGTGGTGAGCGAAGCCGAACCAAGTCGAAGGGTGGGATAAAATGTTGTTCCGCAACATTTTAATTCTATAGCCTCCAGCCTGCGCTTGCCCAGGAGGCGGGAAATCCGGAAACCCGGAATTCTTATTACGCCGCTGCGCTGCATCCTTTCTAAAAGCAGTTTGTGGGCTTTAAGTTTCCCGGTCCGGCTTATAAGATAAACCTTAGCCGCCCGGCGGGCGATCAGCGCGGCCTGCTGGACAGCCGCCTCGCCGGAACCTATTACGGCCGCTTCCAGCCCGGCGCAGGCCGGCGCCTCGGCGTAAGTGTTCCAGACGCCTTTCCCCAGCAGAGCGCTTTCCCCGGGAACGCCCAGCCTGCGGAAACCGGCTCCGGCGCACCACAGCACGGAGCGGGAACGGAGCGCGCAGCCCTTTTTCAGCCGTACCGAAAATATCCCGTACGCGCCGCGCGCCAGGGAAACGGCTTCATCCAGCCTCACAGCCAACCCCCAGCGCCTGGCCTGCTCAAGCCACAGCCCCATCAGCCTGGCGCCGGAAACGCCGCGCGGGAAGCCGGGGTAATTTTCTATGCGCTCAAGTCCGCGCGCCTGGCCGCCCAACTTCCTACGTTCCACAAGGAGCGTGGAGCAGCCGGCCCGGGCAAGATGCATCCCGGCCGCCAGGCCGGCCGGACCACCGCCGATCACCACGGCGTCCCATAAGAAATTATGCCTCATGTTTTCCGCAGACTGCGCCCCAGCGACTCTGCCACCTTCTCCAGGTAGAACCTATCCATCCCATCAAAGTTGGCGGGATTCCCGCTGTCTACATCCAGCACGCCCGCCAGCCTCCCGCCCAGCCGGATCGGGATTGCGATTTCGGACCTCGACATGGGATCACAGGCAATGTGCCCCGGGAATTCGGCAACATCTTCAACCAGAATAGTCTCATTTCTCTGCGCAGCCGTCCCGCATACGCCCCTTCCAGGCTTTATACGCGCGCACGCCGGTTTTCCCTGAAACGGCCCGACAACAAGGGCTCCATCCGTTCCAAGAAGATAGAACCCGACCCAGGAGAATGATCTGAAATTGGCTTTCAGAAGCGCCGAGGTGTTGGCCAGGCCCGCAATCAAGTCGTCGTCTTCGGCCAGGAGCGATTCCAACTGCCGAAGGGTCTCCTTGTACACCGACTCCTTGCCGCCGGCCAGCAGCCGCCCGATGGTTTTTTTCATATCCTCATTATTTCAAAGCCTTGGATGCCCGGCAGGGATTTCGCAGTCGCCCTCTTTATTATAACTTTTGACGGGCGTTTCCGGCATTGATGCCCGTCATTAACGAACGGACCGGCCCCCTGCAACAGACAACCCGGGGTTCGCCAGAAACCGCGCCGGCGACCGGAGCGGCGGGCGCGGGAATAACTTCCGTCTTCGCCGATTCCGCCAGGATCATCCGGACAATGCCTGTTATCGTTAGTTGAGCGGCCAAAATCGCCCGGGATTTTTTGCCGGGAACAGTCATTACAAAGTATAATATCAAAAAACGCGGCCATCAGGCGGGCGCCGACGGGTTTACCGTGGTGGACGAGGACAGGAAGATACTTGAGAAGAACAAGAAGGCGCGGTTCATCGCCTGGAAAACAAGGCGGCAAGCTCATCGTTGAAATGCTCATATTTTTCGGCGAAGACCAAAATAGCCCTCATGTTGAATTGCAGGGTTCAGATTAGCTTTTATGATTTCCACCTTATTTTTAAGACTTGCCGAGAAAGTGCGCTTCGACCGTAATGAGCTTTCAGGCTCGTTCGGCGACATCGGCACGGACCTGCCTTTGATCATCGGGATGGTGGCGGCCTGCGGACTAGATCCGGCAAGCAGCTTCCTTCTGTTCGGGGTCATGCAGATCTTGACCGGCATCGCGTACGGAATACCCATGCCGGTGCAGCCGCTCAAAGCGATGGCGGTACTGATGATCTCCCAGAAACTACCGGGCGGCATACTATACGGCGCCGGCCTTTCCATAGGGCTGGTCATGCTGCTCCTCACCTGCACTAACGTGCTGGGGTGGGTGGTGAAGATGATCCCCAAAAGCGCGGTGCGGGGGATCCAATTCGGGCTGGGGCTGAATCTCGCCGTCCTGGCGGTGAAAAATTATATGCAGTCCGATGGGATAACGGGCTATGTGCTGGCCGGCGCCGGCTTCCTTGTCACCGTTGTTTTTATCGGGAACAAAAGATTCCCTCCGGCGGTTTTCGTCATTCTTCTGGGCGTCCTGTACGCCTGCCTCTTTACCGTGGATTTCACGTCCCTTTTAGGCGGCATCGGGGCGCGTTTTCCAGTCTTTAATGTGCCGAAACGGGCGGATATCATAAACGGGTTCCTGCTGCTGGCGGTCCCGCAGATAGCGCTGTCCGTTTCCAATTCGGTCATAGCGACCAAACGGACGGTGGAGGACCTTTTCCCGGGAAGGCCGTTGACCGTGAACAAGATAGGCTGGACATACGGGCTGATGAACATCATCAATCCTTTTTTCAGCGGGATCCCGACCTGCCACGGGGCCGGAGGAATAGCGGGCCATTACGGATTCGGCGGAAGAACGGGCGGCTCCGTGGTAATTTACGGGGCGATGTTCGCGGTGATCGGTTTGTTCTTTTCCGGCAATTTCGCGGAGTTCATGAAATTCTTTCCCATGCCGATACTGGGCGTGATCCTGCTGTTCGAGGCGCTTTCACTGATGTCCTTCATCAGGGATATCGTTTCCTCCAAAAAATGTTTTTTTGTCTCGCTGGTGGTCGCGCTTATCTCATTCGCGCTGCCGTACGGATATGCCGCGGGACTGCTGGTCGGGATACTGCTGGATCTTTTGATAAAAAAGGACAGGATCCTCAACACTTTCTGACGCCGGTGGAGGCCCGCGCTTCGCGCAAAGGGAAGGGGAGGCCGGGGTCATCGGCGGGGCTGCCTGAAATGGTTGGAACGCGCTGACACTGCCGCGGGGCACGTCCTGCAGCAGGTTGTTCCAGGCATACCAGTGTCCCTCGCGCCCGGCGAGCAGCCGCCTATCACCACAGCATCCAGCGGGGAATTATTGTAAATGATATTTTCCCCTTCCTTCCCCCTGGAAGGCGCATCTAAACCCGATAATATCATACCACATGCTTGTGCGAAACCCCCATCTGCGGCTGCTGCCTGAATAACGCTGGTGCCATGAGCCGCCGCGAATCCCGCATATCCGCCCCGGCCGCATAGCATTTTCCGGCAATGCAAATATTTTAAAACAGCGACACGATGCTGTCGCGGTGGACTGCTATGATATTTATGGCAGGTTTTTGCTTTTATTGAGCAGTGTATTGCCCCTTGACAGTATGTAAACTATAGTGTACACTATATATGACACGTAAACGCTCCATTATCTATAAGACGGCGAAGGGAAGCGAACCATATGCGGAATATGTGGACGTTCTGAAGGATCGCGAAGGCGCCGCTAAGATCCGGGCGCGTGTGACCCGGGCGGAATTGGGGAATCTGGGAGATCATAGAAGCGTGGGCGAAGGAATTATTGAATTAAGGATCAACTTCGGGCCTGGGTATCGGATATATGCCGGTCTTCAGGGTAAAGAATTGATAATTTTGCTTTGTGCCGGGGATAAAGGCAGCCAGGATAAGGACATTTGGAAGGCAATGGCTTATTGGAGCGATTACCGGAGAACCATATGAGAACCTATCGAAGCCATGACGATTATTTAAACAAAGCGCTGAAAAACCCCAAAGAAGCCGCCCGCTATTTAAACGCGGCTGCGGAAGAGAACGATCAGGCGCTCATAATCGCCGCGCTCGCCCAAGTCGCTAAAGCGCACGGGCTTTCAAAAACAGCGAAGCAGGCGTCATTGTCGCGAATGGGCCTATATAAAACTCTCTCAAAAAAAGGTAATCCGGAGTTTAAAACATTTATGGGTGTCCTGCACGCCTCCGGCCTACAAATGTCCTTCAGGCCTATAGTCTGAGAAATAACTCCGCGAGATGTCCAGTGTATCCGAAAGCAGAAATAGGACAACTGGAAAAGAGGAAAAATGACGAAGCGAGAGAAAAGAAAGACGTAAATGCCGGAAGGAATTACTGCCGGTGGCGGTGATATTCAATGACCTTGAACTTATGCGGATATTAAAGCATTTCGGGCTGCCGGCCGATTTCCCCGAATTCCCGCTTATCCCCCGGGAAATAGCCGGTAAATACTCCCACCGGGCGAACGGCCCGCCGGACGACGACTGCCAGTTGGCCGTCTGGGGCACACCGTGCTTTGATACGGCGTTACCACTATGTGCGCTGCGAGTTCGCACGCCGGCGGAAGCCCCCGGGATTCTTCCCATAAAACCCGGTCTTGGAGCGCAAGGGGACACCGCCGCCGCCTTTCCGCGCAAGCGCGCAAGCGGGGGAAAAAGTTCCTACTGCCATTTTTTCTTCTCCAATAAATCCCCAACAACTGTCAATCGTCCAGCAAAACGTTGAGTTTCTTTAGGACTTCCGCCAGGGTTGCTCCTGGAATCCGGCAGCAGAATTGGGCGCCTCTGGCCTGCCAATCTAAACTTTTGACCTGGTCAGATAGGATGACTCCGGAAGCCTTCAGGCCGGAGGGGATAGAAATCTCGAAAGGATAACCCTTTACCTGCGTAGTGATGGGGCAGAAGATGGCAAGCCCCGCTTTCCGGTTATAGGTCTCGGGAGAAAGAGCCAAAGCCGGTCTATGACCCGCCTGCTCATGCCCTGCCTGAGGCGCAAAGGACAGCCAGACAACATCGCCTGGAAACGCCGGTTTGAAAGTGTCCAGTTTCCGCCGGTCGATAGTGTACAGGTATGGCAACAAAAAAGACCACTAATTTCCGGGCTATGCATCAACCGGTTTTTTAAGGTAAGGTAAAATTGTACAAATACATCAACA
>JACQYT010000130.1 GCA_016208085.1 Elusimicrobiota bacterium
AGCGTCGCTCATCCCGAAAAAACCGCCAATACCTGGCCTGGAACCATTTGACCCGCAACCAGAAAGAAGTGGCCCAACGGATTATGGCCGGGAACTACCGCCGGATTGGGCCGGCGGGGTGGGGATTCCTGGACAAATTCCCAAAAAAAAGCCATCGCGCCCCGAGCCTCCCCCGCGGTGGGAGGCTCGTTGCGCTCCGCCCCACGGTGTGTCCGGGGCCGTGGGGGGTTAGATTCCAGGTCGCCGCCCAGTGTTTGGCTCCGGCCCGCGCCGCCCGCCCCGACCTTATGGCAAAATTTCAGGTATTGTAAGATTGTGTTGCAATCTTACAACACAAATGTAATAATGTGGATATGCCGAAACACATAAAAAGACTGCTTGGCGCCCCAGAGCGCTCGTTCTTCCTGTTCGGCCCGCGCGGAACAGGCAAAAGCACCTGGCTGGCCGGCGCGCTGCCGGGGGCCTTGCGCCTTGACCTGCTGGACGCCTCGCTGGCGCTGGAGCTTGCGCGGGACCCGCACAGGCTGGAGGCGCTGATAGGCTCCCGTCCGGCCGGTTCCTGGGTGGCGCTGGATGAAATCCAGAAAATCCCCGCGCTAATGGACGAGGTGCACCGGCTGATGGAATCCCGCGCTTGGAGGTTCGCGCTCTGCGGCTCGTCGGCGCGGAAATTGCGGCGCGGCGGCGTCAACCTGCTGGCCGGCCGGGCGCTGACGCTGAATATGGAAGGGTTCTCTTCGGCAGAGCTGGGGGAAAGCTTTGATGCGGATTTCTGCCTCTCTTGGGGGTGCCTGCCGTTTGTACAGTTAAACCCGGCCGGGGCGGCGGAGATACTGAACGCCTATGTGTATACCTATATTAAAGAGGAAATCAAAGAGGAAGGCATTGTACGGAACACACAGCCCTTCCTGCGTTTCCTGGGCATCGCCGGACAGCTTAACGGCCAGGCGGTGAACGGCCAGAATATCGCGCGGGAAGCCAGCGTCGCGCGCAGCAGCGTGGACGCGTATTTTTCTATTTTAACAGACACCCTGCTGGGCCATTTTTTGCCGGCTTACCAGCCCGGTCTGAAAGTCCGCGAACGGACGCACCCCAAGTTCTACTGGTTTGACCCTGGCGTAGCCAGGGCCGCGGCCGGAAGGCTTTTTGACCCGCTTGACAGGCTTGAGAAGGGCTTTGCCTTTGAAACGCTGATTTATCACGAATTGCGCGTTTACAATGATGTCCGGCGCAGGCATCGTCCCATAACCTGCTACCAGACGGCCGCAGGGAGCGAAATAGATTTTATTATTGAAACACATCCCCGGCGGCCGAATACGCCCGCGCGCGTGGTCTGCGTTGAGGTCAAACTGGCGCAGAAATGGGACCGCAAGTGGGAAAAAGCGATGCGGGAACTGAGTTCACGCTCCGGTATCCGGGTGGAGCGGATGATAGGCGTTTATACGGGCGAGCGCGCCTATCATTTTGACGGCCTTGACGTCCTGCCGGCCCGACAATTTCTGCGGCGGCTGCATGAAGGGGAGTTTTTCTAAATTCGGGAATGGGAGATGGTTGAACAGAAAAAAGCGCTCTTCCCCATAGAAAGACTTAATCTAAACGAGGTCTAAAAAATGTGTATTGATAAATCCTGCTTGATGATGTAAACTTATGAAGAGAACTTTATATGAAAATAAGCAAAAATGAGATGATACTTAAGATTAACATCCTGAAAGAAGGTGAAGAGTATATCGCCTATTCCCCGGCGCTGGACATTTCCTCTTGCGGAAAGTCAGAAGCCGAAGCTAAACGCAATCTTGGGAGCGCCGTTAAATTATTTTTAGAAGAATTACAGGAAATGGGGACATTGGATGAGGCGCTATTGGAACTTGGCTGGCGCAAAGCCGCTAACCCGCGCTATAACTGGATCCCTCCCCAGTTGCTGAACACAACAGTGCGCGTTTCCCTGCCGCGTAATAAATAATGTCCCCCAAACTGGTCCCGCAATCAGCCAAGACCTTGGTAAAGGTTTTTGGTATGTTCGGATTTGCAGTCTCTAAGCGGCGGCCAGGAGACCATATCGCAATGCGAAAAAGCGGAGCGATTCGGCCCCTGATAATTCCCGATAAAAAAGACATCCCCGTATTCATAATCCTCAACAATATTCGGACTGCCGGCATTTCCCGCGAAGACTACTTCTACAGCCGCACTTTACCAATGACCGACTTGCTTATGCTTTACGAGAGAAAGTGCGGCTGTAGAACTACTTAAAAGCGCTGGAAGATATTTAATGGCCTGTAAGACAGGCGCCTTTTTAGCGGGGGTTATTTTTGCAGGGAGGCGCGGAGTTGCGTGAACAGGGGGAGATAGTCTTTCAGGCGGCCGTAAATATCTTCCGCTCCGGCGGGTCCGCCGCCGTCCGGGGGCTTTTTTCCCATTGGAAAAGCTTTCCAAAAAATCTAGAATATATCCATGCACGAAGATCTGGAAGAAGTGCTGATCTCCGAAAAGAAGCTTCAGGAACGCATCAGAAAACTGAGCCGCGAGATATCCGGAGATTACAAAGGCCGGCGCGTGACGCTGGTGGGGGTACTGAAAGGCTGCGTGCTTTTTCTTTCCGATCTTTTGAAACAGCTCAGGATTGAAACCAGCGTGGATTTCATGATGCTCTCTTCCTATGCGGGCGCGCAGTCCACCGGCGTGGTCAGGACCATTCTTGACCTCAAGCAGAATATAGAAGGCCGGGACGTCTTGATCATAGAGGATATAGTGGATTCCGGCCTTACCATGAACTATATGCTCAAAAATCTTAAGACCCGCCGGCCCAGAACGCTTGAGATCTGCACTTTGCTGGATAAGCCTTCGTGCAGAAAGACCAGGGTGGCCATAAAATACGCGGGGTTTATCATTGCGGATAAATTCGTGGTGGGCTACGGCCTGGATTATAACGAACTTTACAGAAACCTGCCTTATATAGGCGTGCTTAAAAAATCGGCGCTACAACCGGCGGATGGTAATCCGCCCGCTGCAATGGGCGGATAATACAGGAAAAAAACATGCCACTAAAAAAAAATTTAAAACAGATGCTGTTCTGGGCGCTGACTTTCACTATGTTCATCGCCATCTACCAGAACGTGAAAAGCGTGGAACGGGAAAAAGAACTCCCCTATTCCGAATTCAAGGCCAGGGTGAAGGCCGGCCAGGTCGTCAAGGTGACAATACGCCCCGACCTGATAAAGGGCGAGCTCAGGGACGGGGATAAAAAGACGGCCTTTAGGACCATTCCCCTGACCGACGACAAGCTTATAGGGGAGATGGAGGCCGGCGGCGTGGAAAACTTCTCCGGCGAAGCCGACAGGAGTTGGATCACCAGCCTTGTGCTGAACGTGGGCTGGATAATCCTGTTCGTGTTCTTATGGTGGTTCCTTTTCATCCGGCAGGCGCAGATGGGCGGCAGGCAGGCCATGGCTTTCGGCAAATCGCGCGCCAGGCAGCAGGACCTGAAAAAACAGAAGGTCACTTTCAAGGACGTCGCCGGCTGCGACGAAACCAAGGAAGAACTGACGGATATCGTAGATTACCTCAAAAACCCAAAAAAATACAAGCTGCTGGGCGGCGAACTGCCCAAGGGCGTTCTTTTGTACGGCCCGCCCGGGACCGGCAAGACTTTGCTCGCCCGCGCTGTGGCCGGAGAAGCCGGCGTTCCTTTTTTCACTTCCTCGGGCTCGGAATTCGTGGAGATGTTCGTCGGCGTCGGCGCCTCCAGGGTCAGGGACCTTTTTGAAAGAGCCAAAAAAAGCGCGCCCGCCATTGTCTTCGTAGACGAACTGGACGCGGTGGCCCGCACCCGCTTTGCCGGCATCGGCGGCGGCCACGACGAAAGGGAGCAGACCCTGAACCAGATACTCGTGGAACTGGACGGTTTTGAGACCAATGAGGGGATCATCCTGATAGGCGCTACCAACCGGCCCGACGTGCTTGACCCGGCGCTGCTCCGGCCCGGCCGTTTTGACCGCCGCATCAACGTGCCTGTCCCCGACATCAAGGGCCGCAAACAGATCCTCCAGGTGCATGCCCTGAAGGTCAAGATGGGATCGGATACGGACCTGGACGTTATAGCCAGGCACACGCCCGGCTTCGTGGGGGCGGACCTGGCCAATATAATAAACGAAGCCGCGATACTCGCCGCGAAGAAAGAGAGAAAAGGCGTGGAGCAGAAGGATATTGAGGAAGCCATAGAAAAAATGATAGCCGGCCCGCAGAGAAAATCCCGCATCATCTCGGATAAAGAGAAAAAGATCGTGGCTTATCACGAGGCCGGCCACGCCCTGGTGGCGCAACTCCTGCCGGGCTCGGACCCCGTCCACAAAGTTTCCATCATTCCCAGGGGTCCGGCGCTCGGTTACACCCTTCAACTGCCGCTTGAAGATAAATATCTTGTTTCAAGGACCGAAATAACCAATAAGCTCTCGGTTCTGCTGGCGGGCCGGGCGGCCGAAGAAATGATATTCAACGAAAGCACGACCGGCGCCACGGACGATTTTTCCAAAGTGACCAGCTATGCGCAGAAAATGGTGACCGAGTTCGGCATGAGCGAAAAAATAGGCCCGCTCTCGCTCAGAAAGGACGAATCCGAAGTTTTCCTGGGCCGCGACCTTCTGCGCCAGCCCGGCTATTCGAACGAAACCGCCAAGAACGTGGACGACGAGGTTAAGAAAATAGTGCTTGAGTGCTATGTAAAGACCAAGGCGATTCTGAAGGCCCATAAGAGCGCCCTGGACGCCATCGCCGCGGCGCTGGTGGAGAAAGAAGTGATAGACGCCGCCGAGATGATAGATATCCTTAAAGGGCTGGAAGGCGCGGCGGCATAGGAAAGGGTGGAGGGGAGAGGGGGAGAGAACGCAATGTATCTTGCTTACGTAAAGAACGTTTTCGACATATTCGTCGTTTACTACATTATTTACCGGCTTATCCTGCTGATAAAGGGCACCCGGGCGATAAATGTGGTCTGGGGTATTTTTGTTCTGGCCGTTATCACGGCGCTGGCGAAATTTTTAAAACTGGGCGCCACGGCGTGGCTGCTGCAGCAGTTCTGGCTCGCCGGTATTTTCCTGCTGATCGTGGTCTTTCAGCCGGAGATCAGGGCGGCCCTGGCGAACATCGGCTCCAACCCGCTCGGCAGAATCCTGATGCCGCAGGAATATAAATTCATAGCCGAGCTCATGGAGGCCGTGAAATTCGCCGCCCAAAAAAAGACCGGCATGCTGATTGTGCTTGAGCAGGACATGGGCTTAAGGGATATAGTGGAAACGGGCGTGCGGATCAACGGCGAAGTTTCCAGGGAACTCCTGCTTACCATCTTCCACTCCAACACGCATCTGCACGACGGCGCCGTCATCATCGCCAACAACAGGGTGGTCGCCGCCGGCTGCATCCTGCCGCTTACCGAGCAGCAGGAACTCTCGAAGATCCTGGGCATGCGCCACCGCGCCGCCCTTGGTTTAAGCGAGATAGCCGACGCCATTATAATCACCGTTTCGGAAGAAACAGGGCTTATCTCCATAGCCAGGAACGGCAGGCTGCAGCAGGCCGTGGCCCCGAAAGACCTTGAGACCATGCTATACCAGCTTTACCGCTCAAAGACCGAAAAAGCGCTTTTAAGGAAAGGCGAAAGGCCGCGGCAACAACCCCCGCAGCCCTGAATTATGAATATTCCCGAACTTATAACCAGCAACTGGAAAATAAAGGTCGTAGCTCTTGTTATAGCGCTTCTCATCTGGTACTTCAGCGTGAGAACGATATAATGAACACAAAGCCGCGGATTTTGGCGCACAGGGGGGGGCTGCTGAACGCTCCCGAAAACACTATCGCCGCTTTTGAACTCGCGTTCTCAAACGGCGCGGCCGGGGTCGAGTGCGATATAAGAAAGACCCGGGACGGCCAGTTTATAGCCTTTCACGACCGGACCGCCAAAAGGCTTACCGGCCATAACTGGCCGATAGCCGCAACCGCCTACGGCCAGCTGAAACATCTCAATGTCCTGGGCAAAGCCCCTATAGCGCATTTGGACGATATTTTAAACCTTTTGATATTGAATCCAACCAGGACCTGTTACTTTGAACAGGTCCTTGAGAATCCGCAGGATGCGGCAAAACTCGCTTTAGAGATAAAAAAGGCCGGGGTCCAGCGCCGGGCCTATATCCTGGCTTTTGCAAACAAAACGGAATATCTGCGCGCGGCCAAAAACGCCGTGCCGGATATCGGCGCGGCCGTCATACCGTTTCTGCCGTCGGATATTCTTAAAACCGCCCTGGCCTCAGGCGCCGGCGCGGTCTGCGCGGGCTGGTCGCCCGGCTGGACCGGGACCAGGGAACTGTTCAAGCTCGGCGCCAAAGTGTTCGGTCTTAAAGAGCAGATACGGACCGCCAGGGCGGCGGGAATAGAAGTGTCGGCCGGGGTGGCTAACGATTACTATGACGTCCGCTGGCTGCGCTCCGAAGGAGTTTCCGGCATCTGGACGGATGATGTGCCCATGGCGGCAAGGGTGATATACGGCGGATAATGGAGGTTTTATGTTCAAGTTCTTTGCATATCTGGCGCTTATATTGTCCGTGGCCTACGGAGTTGTAATGGCTTATCCGGGCGTTCTTTTCCCGGCCGGGCGCGACTATAAAAATATCACGGTTTACAGCCATGAACCGCTGAAAGAAGGCGCGGACGAACTGCTCGGCCATGTCAGTGAAAAAATTTCCACCGATGCCTTCTTTGACGCCGGCCAAAAATTCAACGTTTACCTGACAAGCGGTTACGGCGAATATGCGTTTTTTGCGCCGTCCTGCCGCAAGGACTATGCCTGCCTGCATCCCCTCACCGGCAAGGTATTCGTCGCTTCCGCCGACTTTGAAAAGAAACGCTCCTACAGCTCCGGCGACGAGTCAAAAGGCCGGCCGCTTGACGCCGTCGTCACGCGCGCTCTGGTCAAGGCCCAGATCAAGAAAAAGATGGGCGATCTGACTTATTTTTCCCTGGGCGAATGGAAAACCGAAGGGTACGCCGAGCATGTCGCCGGAGAGACCGAAGGCTGGGACCCTGTGGAAATATGCCAGGAAAAAGCCGCTGATGACCCGGTGCGTCGCCACCTGAAGTACAGGCTGATAGTGGAACTGGTGAACAGCGAGGACAGGCTGGACTATTCCGTGCTGATGAAGGAAAACTACAGCTACGAGGGCGTGGAAAAGCGCGTCAAAAAGAAATATTGCGCCAATAACTGAGCTGTCGGGAACTTTCGCGCCGGAAGTCCGGGCGCGCTGCAACAGCGGCGCGCCCGGTTCTATAAGAAAATCTTGATCGCTGTAATACTTTCCCGGCCGCCGCGTATTTATTAGTATAGGGAGTATGCGAAAAGCCATGGATTTTGCCGGCATTTATGACCGCTATTTCGCGAAGGTCTACAACTACGTGCGCTACCACGTCAGGCTGCCGGCGGAGGCTGATGATGTTACGGGCAGGATCTTTGAGGCCGCGCTTGACGGACTCCAAAGCTATGACGCGGCGCGCGCTTCGGTGCAGGTCTGGCTTTTCACCATAGCGCGCAATGCCGTGATAGACTGGGCCAGGGCGCGCAGCCGCCGTGGCGAGGTCTTTTTGGAAGATATGGAGGAGCGGGCCGGAACTGAACCGCGCGTTGAGGATGCCCTTGAGAAAAAAGACGAAGCCGCCCTGCTCCTTGAGGCCGTATCGGCGCTGGACGGGCGTTCGCGGGACCTGATAGCGCTGAAATTCAGCTCCGGCATGACGAACCGCGAGATAGCCCTGATGACGGGGCTTGGCGAGAGCCACGTGGGCGTTATAATTTACCGCGCGGTGAAACAACTGCAGGCTTCTTTGGCGGCGAAGGGGAAGCTATGAACGAAAACGAGCCGGCCGAACAGTTCAACCGCGAGCTTGACGAGGTCCTTTCAGGACGCGGGAAGCGGGCCCCTTTCAGCCCGGATCCCGGCGCCATGGAAACAGCGGCCAGGCTTGCCCGCGCGGATTTCAGTGGAGACTCCGCAATAAGGGAAGCGCTCAGGGCCCGGCTGGTTGAAGCGGACCGGGACGCCGGGGTTTTTTGGGAAATGACACGAAGGTTCAGGCGCAGCGTCTACGCGCAAACGCTTGTGGCAGCCGGTCTCCTGCTGCTGCTCCTGCCCGTGATGCGCACGGGCCCGGAAAAGGCCGGTCCCGCCGGCGCGGCGCCGTCCGCCCGCGCCGGCTTAGCCGCGTCGCTGCGGATAAGCTCCGCCGCTGTTCCGAGCGGGATAGAAGCCGCGCCGGTCCCGACAGCCGTTCAGTCCGCCCAGCGGCTTCAGGCGGCTGCGCCGGCCCGCAGGCCCCCGGCCGCCATTGAGGACGCCGGGATATTCCGCTCCGTACCGATGGAACTGGCCCCGGTGCGGCTGCGCGAGTTTCCGATAGAAATTAAAAAGGGCGCGTACCCGATAGGGCAGCTGAAAGGGAAAAAGCTGGCGGCGCCGAAAGGTTCGGGGGTGAGCTGGGAAACCGAACATGCCGTGTTCACGCTTGAAAGGCGGGAAATCTCGCCTGACGAACTGTTTCAGCGGAAAGCGATTTAAATAAGGAGGCTGTTATGAGAACAACAATAGCAGGGTTTGTCTGTGTGGTGTTTCTATCGGTTTCGCCGGTCAAGTCAGCGGTGGAAGCCGTCACGGAGGCGGTTAAATCGCAGGCGGTTACCGATTCGGACCGAGCTGCGTCGCAGGACCATTACTTAAAGGGTTTACATTATTTTCAGGCCGGCGTCTACGAGGCTGCCGGCGCGCAGTGGAAGACAGCGCTGCAATTCAACCCGGAAAACTCCGACGCCAAAGCGGGCCTGGAGCGGGTAAAGAAGCTGTCCGCTGGCGAAAAAAAGGACGCAGCGGCCTCCGACGCCGGATCCGTTTCAAAAAACGCATCGGACAGAGCCACGGCGGATAGGCAGTTCCACGTATGGGATGTGGGGTATGCAGGTGACGGCGAGGCTTCTACCGGAACGGCGGAGGTTCCGTATGTCGGGCTTGTCCCCGGCTACCGCGGGACAGCTATATCCGTGCCCGGTTCGCAGCTCTTATTCGTCAAAAAAGGCGATCGCGTGGACGTGCTGGTCACTTTTGAATCCGCAGGGAAAGACGTTAAGGAGAAGGTGACCGCCACCATCCTTCAGAACGTCATCGTGATAAACACGCGCCATCCGGACCAGCAGGATGAAACGGGCGCCATAGAACTGCTGTGCAATCCGAACGAAGCGCAGTATCTTGCCTTGAGCGCGGCCCAGGGCGACACGAGCATCGCGGTGCGCGCGCCCGGCGACGTAAGCCTGCACCCTATGGAAATGGCCAGCTTCCGCAAGCTGATAAAGTGAAATAAACCGGCATTGCGCCGGTTTATTTCATCCTGAGGAGCGGAGCGACGAAAGATCCATTAAAGCAGATATATTTACGGGAGAAAGACGCTTGTGTACTCAGGGAACTGTTAGCAAAGGAGAACAATATGAAAGTTCTAAAAAAACTTCTGTACATGCTGCCGTTTGCCGCGGCGCTGCCGGTTTACGCGGCCCAGAGCGAAAAACCGGCCGGGACCTCGTTATGCCAGGCGGCCGAGGAGATGCAGTTGTTTTATTATTATCTGAAGCCCGGCATCGAAGCTTACATTAAGGACACCAAGACACAGTGTCCCGGCCCGGAGAAGTCCTTTAAAATGCCCGACTGGCTCCAAAAAGCCCTGCCGGCGATGACGGAGCGCAGGGTCTGGAAAGATCTGGAGGAGGGGGACTTGAGCGAGGCTGCTCTCTGGCAGACGCCGATGTCTATACTCTACGAGTTCGCCGAGGCCACCCGCAAGACCCTCCTGGCGAACGAGACGCCTATTTTCCCATTTATGCTGGAGAAGGAGTATAACGACATGCGTATGCGTCTGCTGCTAAGCGTGGATCGTCTGGCCAGGGCCAGGCTGTACGATTCTTTTGAAGGCCGGGGAAAGGGGATGTTCTCCACGCTAAGCAGGATCATAGAACAGATGGACGCCCTGACCAGGGCGATATCTGTGCAGGAGAAGGCCGGGTTTTACAACAGCGCGGGTGAGGTGGTGGAACTAAGCAAAGACCTATTCGCTCAATTGTTCTCGGCTCCGCGCCAGGAACCGGTTTACAGGTACCGGCCCCAACCCCGGATAATGGACGGCTACAGGGGCGTTAGTCTGCCGGTGCCCGGCTACCAGACGCTCTTCCTTAACAGCGGGGAGCGCGTGGACGTGCTTGTAACGTTTGAAGCGCTGCTGGGAAAAGGCGCGAAAGAAACGGTAACAGCCACGATTTTGCAAAACATCATTGTCCTTAAAGTCTTCAGGCCGGACGCGCCGGGCGGGACCGGGGTCGTCCAGCTGCTGTGCAACCCGAACGAGGCGCAGTACGCCGTGCTGAGCCTTGCGCAAAGCAAGAGCATAAATATCGCGCGCCGCGCCTCCGGAGACGTAGAAATGCATCCGATGGAGATCGCAAGCTTAGTGAAGCTGTTTAAATAAGCCGGAAATTGCATGAAGCAATTTTCGGATGTCTGTTCACCTGTTGGACAACTATGATTCTCCCGTAAAAAGTCGTTTTTTGGTCCAAAACTGTAGCGGCGGACGTAAGTCCGCTCAATAGGCGACTCACGTCGCCCGCTACAATTTCTAAACAAAATGAACTTTTTACGAATGAATCAACTATGCAAAGAGCCCGGTAAATATAGTATCATAAGGGAAAATCCCGCTGATATATGCCCATAAAAATTCTGCTGGTGGATGACGACAAGCTGGTGCTCAATTCAACCAGAAGGTATCTCCAGGACCACGGCTTTCAGGTCGTGCATACGGACAACGGCGCCGAAGCGGTCATACTTGCGGGAGAATCCAGGCCGGACCTTATCATCACCGACGCGGAAATGAAAGGGCTGGACGGCTTTGCGCTGTGCAAGGTTATAAAGGAGACCCCGGAGTTCTCAAAGACGCCCGTTATAATAATCTCGGGGCGGAAAATAACCGAAGAAGACATGCTGACCGGCTATAATAAAGGGGCTGACGACTATATTCTAAAGCCGTTTTCGTTCGCGGTTTTGCTGGCCAAGCTCAAGGCCGTTATGAAAAGATACGAAGCCTTTGAGGAGAAAACCGGGAAGATATCGAAGCTCGGCATGGTGATAGACCCGTCCGGGCGCACCGTCACGATGAACGACGAGGTCATCAAGCTCACCCGCAAGGAATTCGACCTGCTGATTGCGCTGATAACCGAAGAAGGCAGGCTTTTAAGCATACCGTATCTGCTGGAAACCGTCTGGGGCTACGACCCCGCCAACTACAACGACCCGCATACCGTGGGGGTCCATATCTCCTCCCTGCGGAAAAAACTCGGCGCCCCCATAGCCGGCCACATAGTCAGCGTAACCGGACACGGGTATAAATTCGAATAACCCGAAAATTGCGTTGCAATTTCAGACCTCCTGACATAGCCACAATGTCTCGTCGGAGCGATGTGGACACCCCCCCCAATCTTGTCCGCGATAATATGTCCCCTTTTTCGGCCAATTGGCTATAGTCTCGACGGGCAAATATTCCCCAAGTCTGTGCGCAG
>JACQYT010000008.1 GCA_016208085.1 Elusimicrobiota bacterium
CCTCAAAAGCCGTTATGGAGCGCTTCGGCGGCAAGGTGCCGGCCGACATGGAGAGCCTGCTGACACTTCGCGGCGTGGCCAGAAAGACCGCCAACGTCGTGCTGGGCTCAGGTCTCGCCGTAGCCGCCGGCGTGGTAGTGGACACCCACGTGAAGCGGGTCGCGTTCCGGCTGGGCCTCACCAAAGAGACCGATCCGGTCAAAATAGAAAAAGATTTGATGGCCGCTATGGAAAAGAAGGACTGGATATGGTCCTCCCACGCCCTGGTCATGCACGGCCGCGCCGTCTGCGTCGCCCGCACCCCCCTCTGCGGAAAGTGCCCGCTCTCGGCGCTTTGCCCGAAAAAAACATGAGCCCGGAATATGAGCCTCCGACACCTGAGCCCTCGCCCTTGACAACCTGAAACTGTCTGCTATACTGTAAATATAGGGAATGCAACAGGCGAATCAGCGTTTGCCATTCGCAGCGATCGCATTTATATGATGAGCAAATTGATGGTAATTGCGCTTTGTATTTCGTTTCTAAATTCTTTCTCTTTTGCTGAAAACAGTAAAAATGCTACCCCCCCCCTGTAAATCCTGCCGGAAAGCCGCCGATTCCGGCAAGAAAAAATCCACAATAGAGAGTTCACAGAAAACGGGCTCTGTTCTCTTTGACGGCGCAGACCCAAATCTCCCGGCCAAAGACTTCGCTCCGGATTCCTCCAACCCTGCCGCGCTGACCGGCGGCCTGCTGCTGGATTTGAAGGCCAACGAGCCGGATCTCAGTAAAGTCGGCCCGTTAACCGACTTCAGCCTGGATAAACCAACCACCCTTGTGTTCGCAAAGTACCCACGTTTGAACAAAATGTTGCAGATGCAAGAGAGGTTTTACAGTGCGCTCAAGTCCAGAGGACAGCGGCTAAAAAGAAATGCGGTTACACTTCGTGGTTCACCGGCTCCTGGTTTGAAGATAAGTGGAATCAAATATTAAATTTGGCCTGGAGCAATGAAACGATAAAAGGTTTTTTGGAAGACATGGAAACTGTTGGGAATTGGATAATGGCACAAGAGTTGGCTGCTCTCACGAGTGATGTCACCAAATTCTGGACCCCGACCGCCAATATGCTGTTGAAACATGCAAGGGATGAAAACGGAAAAGAGCTGAACGATCAGAACTATCCAGACGAAGCAGCCCGTCTCCGTGAAAAGATAAAAGACACAAGCGAGTATAAAGACGCGCTTGAAGAAGTTCTGGCAAAACTGGAAAAAAATCCAGATAAGGAACAAAGAGCGGACAGGGATTATGAGTTATATAATCCGGATTTGTATTTTGCGATTCATCAATTTGATGTAACCGGTAGACTGGTTGACGGCGAAATACAAATCACTTTTCATGACAGATATGATTTTGACTCGGGATTTGGCAAATGGCTGGTGGATGCCGGGTTAATCGAACCTTATGAAGTCTATATAGTAATGCCAGCGGTGAAAAAGCAAAGGTTATGAAAATTAAGATATCGTTAATGGATAAAGTCATGCTTTGCGGCGTCGTCGCTCTTGCCGTTTTTATAGCCGTATGGGTATTTATCGGCACCCAGAAAAAATATGATTTAAGCCGGTGGCCTTATACGTGGGGCTGGATCGGGCTGGAAACCGGGGGGTTAAAGTGGATTACAGGTTATAACTTCACGGAGCGGTTTATTTACGGCAAAACCCCTGTTTCATGGTTTATCCTTGACACACGCAGCAATCGTAATCAGAGATTGGAATTTCGCAACGAAAGCAGTTTTCGGAATCACCTGCGCAATAACAGTGTTGAATTTAAAAAACTAATTGATGTTCCGATTTTTAGAACACCTTACCTTCCTTTCGGATACGATCTAGACGAAGGGGATAGTATCCGGTATAGAAAAACGGTTCTTTCTATGGGCAAAGACTATGGCGATTTTAAAAGCGAAACAGGTATAACAAAAGTCGGTTTAATGGATGATTATTTTATTGGGGAAAACGACAAAGGCTGGTTTTATATTCATATGCCGACCGGAAAAAAACTGTTTGCAAAAAGCATGGATAAACTTGCCGTCGTTTTTGGGGTTAACAGGGACGAACTTCTGCGAAAAATAATTAATGTTCCCGACTATTTGAAATACAAACTGCCTTTTAAAAATTACACATTTAACACTCGTAACAGATGCGACAATGTGTATAAGTTATCCGCCCATAGTAAAGGGAGATATAATTCCGCTGTCCTGTTTGTTGAATATTATAAAAAGAGGAAAGGTTACATTTACGGTAAATCCATGACCGATTTTTTTATTTTCCACATAAAAAGCGCGGACTGTGTCTATTTCGGGCAAAAGAAGGATGACTGGCTTATGGAACTGGACAGATTAAAGCTGCCGCACGATAAATTTATAATGCTGCCTGAAGAAGTGGTGTATAAAATGAGACAAGACCCATGGTTGAACGAAAATATACACTATGCCGATTAGGTTAGATGCCCACCCGCCTTTTAAAAATAAAGGGGGACATTGCTTAAACGCTGATTCCGCTGAAAAACCCCCTGTTTTGAAAATGATACAAAAATCGCGCAAAAATATTCTCTCAAGGATCGCGTACAGGAATCGCTCCCTGTTGCGGCGTACTGCCTGGTTCAAAACCCGCGTCCGGATATTTGAGGTGCCTGCCACGGCCTTTCTTTAAGGTCACAAATTTGTGACCTTAAAAGCTGTCTCAGTTCCACTTTTGCCAGCCGAAACATGAAATCAGGCGGGAACCGCTTTATATTTCTGTTGACGGCCTGATTGAGGATTTTTGTCTCCACGCCATAGAGCGCGGCCAGGTCGCGGTCCAGCATGACTTTCCGGCCGCGCAAGAGCAGTATTTGTTGAAGCAACATTTTATTCAAATCCCTCCCCGCCTCCCTTTACTTAAAGGGAGGAGAAAGAGCTTTTCCGCCCTTTAGCCTTTATCCTTCAGCCTTTGGCCTTATTATTACAGGTTGGTGATGTCCTGGAAGAGGACGCCGGCGCCGATCACTTTGCCGTCCACGCCTTTGATGTTGATGGAGCTGTAGCCGATGATCTTGTCGGCGCCGTTCACAGCGCATTTGAATTCTTTGCGTTTTACGGTCCTGCCTTCCTTTAACACGTCGCCTATGGCCGCCACTATGTCCGGCGAGACGTGAAAAAAGCTTATGATGTTCTGATTCAGGTAGTCGTCCCCCGACCCGAATATTTCTTTGGCTTTCGGGTTGAAAAATATCACTTTGCCGTCCATATCCACGCCGATAAACCCGCCCGAAAGGTTGTTTATGGTGTTTTCGCCCCTGAGGCTCAGCTGTTTGACGGTGGCCTCAAGCCGGCTTATATATACGTCGCGGGCGACGAAGGCGGTCAGCATGGAGGCCAGTTTAAGGTCCGTCTCGCTGAAACTCCCGCGGACCGAATTGATAAACTCCGCCACGCCTAAAAGCTTGCCGCCGCTGCTCGCCGGCACGGCGATGACGTTCTTTGTTTTAAAACCCGTCCCGTAATCCACTTTTTTGGTGAAGCGGAGGTCGCTTTCCGTATCATTGACCAGGATGGGCCTTTTATTTTCGGCGCACCAGCCGGCTATGCCCTGATAGCCGAAACTGAGGCCCTCAAGTTCCCTGCCCACCGGCCCGATGCTTTTTTTAAAGGTCAGCGTCTTTTTTATTTCATCGGCCTCAAAAATGGTGGCGGCGTGGCATTCAACGGCGGAAGCGGCCTTTCTGATAAGGTAATCCCAGAGCTCTTCTTCGCTTTTCAGCGGCGCGAGCGAAAAATCCTCAAAAAGCGCGGCGGCGGTTTCAAAATAATCGGCGGTCATTTGGTCACCTTCATGGGCGGTATCTTCAAAAAATCCAGCAGGCCGCCGGTTATAGCATCGGCCAGCTTTTGCTGAAACTCCGGGGCGTTGAGCAACTCCTCCTGCTCCGGCAGGATCATATAGGCGCTTTCCACCAGCACGGCCGGCATGGAAGTCTGGCGCGCCACGGCGTAATCGCCGAAGCGCAGGCCCTCGTCTGGGAGCGGGATGTTCTTCAGATAGGCCCGGTGTATGGCCCCGGCCAGTTTAAAGCTGTGCCTGTGATAATGGTAGACCGAAAACCCCCTCGGCGAAGCGTATGGGTCTTCGCCGTCGGGGAGGGCGTTGTTATGGAGGCTGAGGTAAAGGTCGCCTTTAAATTCTCTGGCGAGCCTGGGGCGGTCCGTAAGCTGGACCGTTTCCGTATCCCTGCGGATCATGTAAACGGTCGCGCCCAGCGCGGAAAGCGCGTCGTTGAGCTTATAAGCCGTGACTAGGTTGACCTGGTATTCAAAAGTGCCCATCGGCCCTATGGCGCCGTCGTAAGGCGGAACCTGCTTCGGCGAGTGGCCGGGGTCCACTACAACCCGCAACCCCTCCAGCGGACGCGGCCACGCTCCGGCGAGAACGGGCGGACGCTTCATGTCCACCACCAGCGCGCGCGTGCCGAAGGAAATCTCGTACCCCCAAAGCGCCTGGCCCGGAGCGAACTCAAAATCCAGGACGGCGGTATTTTCGGCGCCTCCGGAGACGCGCGCGTACGTCACAAAAGTATCGGAAGAATCGTAGACCAGGGTGTTGGTATGCGCCCTGGTGTAATACAAGGTCACCCTTAAACCGTTTTCCCGCTCTTCCGCTGTGTACGGGACCTTCTCCGGCAGATAGACCGAGGCCGAGGAGCCGGTGTCCGTCCTTTTGAGCCGGACAGCGCCCGTTTCGGTCTGCGGCGCGAATGCGGAGTCGTTGGAGAACGAGACCTTTGAATCGTCCACCCAGGCGGCCTCGGAAGCGGAGAGCCATATCCTGCGCATGTTGCCCGCGCGGCCGTCGGAAACCAGCTTCACGCCCCTGGGCAGGAACATCAGGTAGCCGGAATCGGGTCCGCTGCGCAGTATCACGGTATCGGTGGAGGTTTCCATTACGGAAAATCTGTTCAGCAGGCTGATCCTGCCTTTGGCCAAGGCCCCGGCGCTGGAAGCGAACAGCCCCGTCTTGAACTTCACGAGCAGTTGCGCGCCGCGGACCGAATCCGAATCTTTTACGCGGTAAAGGCCGAAATAGCGGCCCGACCCTTTGGGGAACTCCGTCATTCCCGCGTCTTTGACCGCGCCTTTGACGGAGAAGACGGCTTTATGCGCCGGCGTGCCGAAAGCCAGCACGTTCAGGTAATCCCCGGCTGAAAGCTCCAGGTCCGAAGCAGGCGAGATTATTTCCAGGCTCAGCGCCCCCGTGGAGATCCTGGGCTGCGGGGCCGGCTTTATTTTTATTTTCCTGGCGTAGCTCGTCGTGGCGCCGTTCTGCAGTTCGCAGTTGAACGCGAACTCCCCCTCGCCGACGCTCAGGTAGGCGATAAAACCCCCGTTCCTGTAAACGCTTATTTTCTGCCCGTTGATGTAAAACGGCGCGGTGGAAGGGGTTATATTGCCGAAAATAAAAGTGTTTTTGACCGACGGCAGGAGGTCGCCTTCGGGAGGATACATGACCCTGATCTCATCCGCCCGGACGGCGGGGCCCGCGAGGACGGAGATTAAAACGGCGGCGGAAAGAATCCGTACTTTCATATTTAAAAAAAGCGAAACAGAAGTTTAACAGCGCTGAAGTATCATTTATTATAATATAATTCGCGGCATTATGAAAAAAGCCTCCATTATTTCTATCCTTACCCTCTACCCTGTCCTTATAGCGCTGCCGGCGTTTGAAGCCTTTTGTCCCGTCCGGGCCGCCGCCTCTGATTATACCTATCTCTATCCGGGCGCCAGGGCCAACGCTCTGGGCGCGGCTTTTTCAAGCTTAGCCGACGATCCCTACACCATGTTCTATAATCCGGCCGGACTGTCCAATCTCCGGAACACGGAAGCCCGCTTTGGCCTGGGCAGGAGGCTTTCCCCGCTGGCCCCCGCAGGCGAGGCCTCTTTCGTTTACGTAAGACCCGCGCCCAATACCGTGAACCGCACGTTCGGCGTCGGCTATCACGCGGTGCGCCAGACAACGCTCGGCAGACGCGATTCCATCCTGTTCGGTATGGGCGACAGCTTCATATTAAAATATCTTCAGCGGCCGGTCATCTACGGCGGAAATTTAAGGATCGTCAACCTGAGCGAAGCGCAAAAAAGCCATCTCGGCATAGGTTTTGACGCCGGCATCCTGTTCGCCTCAAATTGGGGGCTGAAAACGGGGGTGGCGCTTACCGACGTCAACCTGGGCCTTGGCCGCTCGCTTGCAACTCTTACGCTGGGCAATTCCTACCGCTACGGGGATTCGGCGTTCGGCATGGACTTGAAGGTCCGCGGCTCCTACGCGGAAGTCTTCTACGGTCTGGAACACGCGATATTCAACGGCCTTCTGCAGTTCCGCGCCGGCAAAGGCGCGTCCCTGAACGGACCCGGGTACCTGGCGCTGGGCCTCGGCGTAAACGCTTTCCCCTGGATCCTGGATTTTGCCGCTTCAATCCCCTGGAAAGGCTTTAACCAGAACGCCGGGGTATACGAGATGAACGTGGGCTACCGCTTTGACGTTCCCACTTACACCGAAAGATTCGTCGGCGACGCCGCGGCGAAAGCGGGCGCTTTAAAGACCCAGATAGAAGACCTGCGCGCGCAAAAAGCCGGTCTTGAAACCTCCATCGCCGCTTACAGGGTCAATAAAGGAGTGTTGGAATCGGAACTGACCCTGCTGCAGTCAAGGATGCGCGAAATGGAAGAGCGTCGTAAAAACCTGGAACTGGAGCTGATAGAAGCCGGGTATAAAAAGGACCAGCCGCGCCCGAAAAAGCCGGTGTTCCAGCCTAAGCCTGAAAAATGGCCCAAATTCCACAAAGTAGCGCCCGGCGACACTTTAAGGTCCATCGCCGCGAAATATTACGGCAACCCGAACCTCTGGGAACGCATCTACGATAATAATCAGAAACACATTTTGAAAGGCCTGCCCGTGGAAGGCGCAACGCTTGAAATCCCGGTCCCGCCGCCGGAGAGGTGAGAGAACAGCAGTTGATAAAATGTTGTCCGACAACATTTTATCCTACCCGGCACGGGGTTTAGAAATTACCCCGCCCTAAGGGCGGGGCATGATAAAAATTTTTGCTGCAAAAATTTTTAGTCAACTTTCTTAAATTATGCACAACACGGTACAATTGATAGTCGCGTCGCAAAAAGACCGCCTTATACTTGAAAGCGTGTTCAGGAACCTGGGCGCAGACGCCGTCTTCTCGCAGGACCTGAACGATGCCCTCTCCGTGTTTGAAAAGACCAGGCCGAGGGCCGTGTTTATAGTGGACGGGGAGGACACCCCGGCGGAGATACAGATACGGGAAATAGCGCGCGTGGCGCCTTTCATGCCGATAGTCATCCTGATAAAACAGCGTGACGCGTCAAAAGCCGTCGCTTATATGAGGCTCGGCGCTTTTGACTGCGCCCAGAGTCCCTGGACGGAAGAGGAAATAAGGCCCGTTTATAAGAAAGCTCTTAATATGTCCGGCACGGCGCTCCGGCTGGACAGCGGCCAGTTTGAAAAACAGCGGGCCGCGCTCATTTTGACCGGGTTGTTGCTGTCGCTTATCTTCGGCTTCACAGCCGGCTGGTTCTACGGCTTCAATAAATACCGGACCGAAACCAGGCCGCCGGAGACGGCGGAGCTGCCTTACTCCCACCCCTCGGGGCTCGCCTTCGACAAGGACCGGATACTGATAAGCGACTGGTACTCCCAGGCTATTTATACGCATGACCTGAAAGACCTGAAAATAACAGGCGTCGCTTCTTTTCCCGATACCGTGCCGGTGGGACTGGCAGCGGGCGAAAACGGCATCTGGCTGGCCACGGCCGGCGGGAATATTGAAAAGCGCATGAACAATGAAAAACTTACGGTCATTTCCAAAGCGAAACCCGGCACGGGCGCCCCCGTCGGCGTCTGCTATGACGGGCTTTATCTCTGGCTGGCCTGGCAGAAAGAGAACAGGATCTCCAGGCGCCTGGCCAACGATGAATTGACCGAGCTGAAAGCCTACCAGTACCCGGGCAGGACGATAACCGCTTTTTCCTGCGACGCGCGCTTCCTGTGGGTAGCCGACGAAGGGCTGCGCGCGCTCGTAAAACTCTCCCCGGAAGAGCCGCAAACCGCTCTCTCAAAAACCGAATTGGGCCAGTACTCGTCAAAGACGCTGAAAATAACGGCGCTGGCCCCAAAAAGCGGAAAGATCTGGTTTGCCGCCGAGGATAATGGCAAAGGCCGGCTGTTCAGTATCGCTGAACCGCGTTAAGGGCTTGTTAAAAAATAACTGGCGCGTTTTTGAACGCCGATGCATCTCGCCGGGCTGCGTTGCTCGTCGCTTACATGCCGACGGGCATGCTCGCTCCTCGCGCCTTGCCCGGCGAGCGCCTCGGCGCCCAAAATTCACGCTGGAAAACTCCATTAGCAGGGTCCGGGAATTTATTCCGGCCGTCATCCGGACCTCGCTTGATCTGCCCCCCCTCTGGGGCCGGATACTGGCCATAAGCCCGGAAACCATCGAGCTTATGTCAAAATTTGAATATAAAAAAGGCCGGGCGCTGGCGCTTTCATTTGAGCTGGGCGGGGAATCGCTTGAGGAGCTTCGGGGCGCCATAACCGGCGCGATAAAAGACGGCTGCGGCTACTTTTTATACCGCATAAAACTCTCCGACCGCAACCAGCAGAAAGCCCTGCTGGAAAAACTTCTCCGGATGCTGTCAAAAACCTGAAACCATCCCGCATCTTACTTGAGCCTCATAATAAAATGTTGAAGCAACATTTTATCCTACCCGGCGCGGGGTTTTCTTCAACACCTTGCCGGGGTGGAGCGAAGCGACACAATTCAACTGTATCCAACAGGATGAGGGAGAAATTTCTTTCTCCCTCAAGGCTATGCCAGTGCCGTATCAATAGCTATGCTCCTCAGACGTAGGGGAAACCGCCATGCGGTGTCCACCTGTGGCTCAATCCCCAGGAAAGGGTGCCGCCAAACTCCCTCTTGGCCTAAGGTTTTCAATGGAAAGCGGTTTTAATTGCTAAAATATTCCCGAGGAAAGGAAAATGAATATATCACAAGGCCTGCCGGAGCGCGCCCGCAACGCGGTCGGCGGCCTGCCCCGCGAAGACCGCATTCTCGCCCTGCTGCTGTTTGCCTGGTTCTTCATCACTATCTGCTCCTACGCGATGCTGAGGCCCGTGCGCAGCGCTCTTATCCTGTTCTCGTACGGCCCGGCGGCCCTCCCATGGATGTATATGGCGACCGGATTCGTGACAGGGGTCGCGGTCTATGTTTTTTCAAAGTTCGCCGGGTTGCCGCGCAGGCGGCTTATAGGCGGCACGCTTATTATCTTCGCGTTGAACCTGTTCCTCTGGTGGTGGATAGCGGTCCGGGCCGGGGCCGCGCGCGCCGCCGGCGCCGGAGGCTGGGGTTGGACCAGCCCGGCGTTCTACGTCTGGACCGACGTCTTCTCCATAATGGCGGTCACCGTTTTCTGGATGTACGCGGCCGACGTGTTCCGGACCGAAGACGCGAAGCGGGTCTTCCCAATCATCGGCGCCGCCGGGCCGGCGGGCGGAATGGCCGGCTCCTGGCTCACGGAAATACTGGTGCGCGGCCTGGGCACGGTGAATATCCTGCTCGCCGCCGCCGGGGTTTATATGCTTGTGCTGTTCCTGTTTTTCGCGCTGGAGCGGCGCGCGCGGGGCCGCTGCGCGCGCGCCGGCGCCGAGGGCGTCTCGGCCGGGCTCCGGCCGCCGGGGCTGGACACCTCGCGGCTGGCCGAAACGATCCGCTGGATAGCCTCCTCCAGGCTGCTGCTGTTCCTGACGCTGCTTGTCGCGCTTGAGCGCATGGTCCCGGATTTCTCGGACTTCATATTTCAGTCCGCCGGCAGGGCCGCGTTCAATGAGCCGAACGCATATACGCGCTTCTTCGCCGGCTTTGAAAAGTGGTGCAACTTCGCGGCGCTTGGGATATCGCTGTTTCTGGCCGCCCCATTCCTGCGCCTGGCCGGCGTGCGCGCGGCGCTCGTCTCGCTGCCCGCGACGCTTATGGTCTTCGGTTCGGCTTTCATCATGGCGCCGGGACTCGGCGCCGCCGTTCTGCTTAAAGGCGCCGAAGCGAGCCAGCGCCATTCATGGTTCAAGGCCGGCAAGGAAGTTATTTACACGACCACAGACCGTGACGTGATATACCGGATAAAGGGCTACATAGAAATGTTCGTTTACCGCTTTTCCCGCGGTCTGGCAGGGCTGGCAATCCTGTGCATTATCGCGCTGGGAGGCGGACCTGCCGCGGTCGCCGCCGCGTCGCTGCCGCTGGCCGGAGTCTGGGTCTGGTGCGCCTGGGGGCTCGGCGGCGAATACCGCGCGCTTGAAAGGGCGGCCGCCGACAAGCTCACGCTGTCCGCAGGTAACGGCCGGGCTGCACCGGCGAACCCGGCAGGGGCGTATAAAATCCGGCGCCGCGCCGGAGGAGGAAATCATGCTTAAGAATAATCACGGCAGCGCCGTGAGGGCGGCGCGCCGCGCCGTGTCGTTCTGGCTTGCGCTGCTGTTTTTCCCTGCGCTCTTGAGCGCGGAACCTTTCCTGGAATTCGCCCGCGCCAAATCCCGCGAATCGGCCGAAGCCGTGGAACCGGCGCTTGCCGCTTTCCTTAATAACCCCGGGCCGGCCGCTCTCTATAATCTAAGAAAAGCCTTCAGAAACAACCTGGCGGCGGCATGCGATGCTTTCTACCAGGCTTATCCGGTCCGGAGCGCCAGAAAGCACAGGCACAACCTCATTGAGATTGACGGCCGGCTTGGCGCCTTGCGGGATCTTGACGTCATAGCCGAGCAACTTGCCGGGCCTTTTGAGGGAATAAGCGGCGCGCGGGAATATTTAATGGCTGCTGAAGAGGAAAGGAAAACCCTTCTGGCGGCGTTCATCAGAGAAATGCCGCTGGTCCACTCCGGCAAGATACGGTCCGCCGCCGAGTTTCTCAAAAGCGGCCCGCCTCCTGACGGTTTCTATTCCAACCAGGGGGAATTCTGGGAGAAGCCGCAACTCGCCCTGGAAAGAGAGACTCCTGAGGTCTTCAGGGAAATGGCCGACTACCTCGTAAGGGACATACGGCGCCACGGTTACAGCCCCGAATCCCTGGAGGAGTTCCATCTCACACGGGCCAAGCTGCGCGCTCTCCTGTCGCTCCTTGACCTTTCGCCGCAGAAAAACCTGGCTTCCCTGGCGGCGGCTTGCGCAGTCTTAAAACGCATAACCGGAACCATGGGCGGCGCCCACGACAAGCTCGTGCTCAAAGCCTGGCTGGGCGGCAAATTGCCTGAAGGCGGTTACCCCCTGGCGGAGGCGGTGGACGCGGAGTTGGACCGCCTGAATCGCCTGGCGCGCGGCCAGGCCGTGCTTCTGGATAAAAGCGGGCTTCTTGAGGAATTCGTGGCGCGCTGGCCGGGGCTGGGCGAGCCTTTCCGCAGCGACGCTTCCGTTCTGGACGCCCTCAGGCGGCATGCGGACGAAATCCACGGCAAGGCTCAAGACGAGGGGCGGGCGCTTACTGAGTTCTCCCTGGAAAATATGCCACGTGGAATCAGCCTCATTGAGTTTGTAAGCGCCTTCCGCGCCTGGCGTCCCGAACTGGAAAGTGAAGGCTGGGTAGAGACAAAGCCCGGCCTTGTGGCAGTGGACCACGGACGCAAATCCCTCTTCCACGCGGACCCGCGACCGGTCCCGGCAAAGATAACCGGCAAGATTGAGTACCTTGACGAGAAAGGGTCGGGCATTTCCACCAATCCCAGGCTTTCCATAAATGGGGTCAAGTATAAGCAGAAAAACCCCGACGTCGTGAAAATACTGGCCTTCAAAGCGCCCAACATGGACGCGGACATTCTCGCGGCGGAAATTTTCCGGATTTTAGGATTTTTTACCCCGGAAACCTTCCCCGCTTACATTAAGGACAGCGGCGGAGAATGGCGGCTAGTTCTTCTCACGCGCTGGCTTGACGATGCTTACGTCGGTGAATCCTGGGGCCCGGCTATGGCCCGGCACGCGCAAGTCAACGCGCAAGAGTACGCGACGATGCGGGTGGCGGATGTCCTTATAGGAAACTGGGATCGCCATATAGGCAACTGGTTTGTCACTCAATCCGGAAAGGTCATTCCCATAGACCACGACCTGGCCTTCGTCACACCGTCCCTTCTGACTTCGCCTGAAAGCGATTGGTACGTGAATTTCACCATCGGCATCTCCACGGAGCCCGATTTCTCTCCTAATATCTATCTCAACGCGGCATCCCCTTTCGGCTGCCCTCCGAAAAACGGGGGGATACACCGCATATTGAGAAGGGAAAAGGTTCCGGTCCTGGAAGCCATTCTGGAAAAAGACCCGGAAATGCTTCTGAGAACCGCACAAAAGGTTGTTGAGAAACTTTCCCCTGCGAAATTAAGAAAGGCTGTGGACGACATTCCCGTTGTTTTTTCGAGTCCGGAGAGGCGAAAGGAACTGGCGGATATCCTGATATCCCGCCGCAATCGGCTTGTGGACGTCTGCCGGGCTTATCTGGCCGAGTTTCGGAAATCGCTGGCAGAGCGGGCCGCTTTTGCCGCAACCCGCAAAACGCCCCCGGAGAATGGCGCAAGTGAGCAGTTCGAGATGGAGAAGAAATACTGGTCCTGCCACGGCAGGACGGGGAACCCTGTTGTGGACACTTACTACCGGGTGGAAGAAGGCCGCTCCATGAGAATAAGGGAAACCCGGGAGGGAAACTTTTTGACCGTGAAGGGTCCGCCGGTCATGGAAGGCACGGTAAAGAAGCGCCGGGAAATAGAGTTTCCGGTGGACGCTGTGATCAAGGAGGCCTTCCGGGAGGCCGGTATTGGCGTAGTCACCCGGGTGGTCAAGACGCGGGCCGAAGAAAAAAGAACGGGATGCAAAGCGCTTTTCGACCGCGTGGAAAACCTGGGGGAATTCGTAGAGATAGAGGGCCTTCCTTCGGCGATAGCCGCAGCGGAAAAAGAGCTCGGGCTCGCCCCGGCGGCCGTGGAAGAAAGAAGCTATCAGGAACTAATGACGGATATCAAATAGCATATTTGTAACTGCTCAGGTTGTCGGGTTCACAGTTCATGGTTCAGGGTCAAACCACTGAACCTTGAACCCTAAACCTTGCGAACAAATCCTTAATATTTAATAACCGGAAGAGATTGCTGTACTGGTCGGTGAAAATCATGGTTTTGCGGTTTTTCGGCCAGGGAATCATATTATTTCTGACGATGGGATCGTTCAGGAACTGCCGGTTGTCCGTGACAAGCACCCACGAGCTGTCCTCCACACCATTGCTTTCATTCGCCCAGTTTTCTATAACGACCGCCTTCTTCCCGCGCTCGAGCGCCAGGCCGTGGACAAGAGGCTGCAGATCGAGGTACTGGTTGGAGACGTGCACGGCCAGCACCCCGCCGGGCCGCAGTCTTTTAAAATAGATATCAAAAGCCTCCCGCGTCAGCAGGTGCAACGGGACAGCGTCGCCGTTAAAAGCATCCAGCGCCAGGAGATCCAGCGGCTGCGTTCGCGCCGGCGGCGCTTCGGAAATAAGAGTATCCAGCGTCAGGTGTTTCTGCGGCGCGCCGGCAAGCGCCGCTTCGGACTCCAGGCTCAGGCGCGCGTCGCCCATGACAAGATTGATGTCGCTGGGAGAATCCTGGATATAGCTGAAATATTCGTTGTTGAAGCGGAGAACGAGCGGGTTGAGCTCATAGAAAGTCAGCCGGTCGCCCGCTCGTCCCCACGCCGCCATGATCCCGGCACCGAGCCCGACAAGGCCCATCCGGAGCGGCCGGCGTTGGGCAGCGGCCAGCCTGCGCATCGCCGCCACCGCCACTCCCGCGCCGGTTCCCGGGCCGTAATAGGACACCGGCAGGCAGCGCCGGGGATCGCCCGGGACGAACTGAAATCCGTGATCTATCTGTCCGTGCATAAGCATCAGTGTCCCGGAACCGCCGTAATCCGATTCGTATACCTTCAGCGTCCCGTAGAAATTGCGTCCCATGGCCAGCATGGAAGCGGTTTCCTCCTTATAGTTGCCGTACAGCGCGTAAACAAAACCGGCGTACAGGGCAAGCAGCAGGACCATAGCCAAGCGGTATTTTCCGGGGCGCAATATCGCCTTCTCTTCGCGCGCCAGGATCACCAACATGACGGCGCAAAGGAGCAGCCAGGCAAGAGGATACTCCCAGGGCCCGTTCAGCGCGAGAGGGGCGGCCACGGCGACCAGCGCGCCGCCGAGCGCGCCGCCCGCAGAAACCAGGACATAGAAGCCCGTCAGATGTTTCGGCGGCGGTTTATGCTTTGCAAGTTCGCCGTGGCACACCATGCACGCGATGAAAAGGGTTAATGGATAAATCAGGAGCTGCAGCAGCATGGGCACCTGAACATTCCCGTACAGGCTATAACAGACGCCCGCGCAGGCGAACGCCAGGAAAACCAGCCAGGTCGGCCGCGTGTACCAGCGCTCGCCGGCGAAGCATAAGATGAACGAGAGGAGATACAGGCCAAGCGGCAGGAGCCACAGGAACGGCACTACGGACACGTCCTGCGTCAACTGATTGGTAGTAGCAAGCAGCAGGGCCGACCCGCAGGCCGCGAGGACGACCCATAAACTCCGCAGCCGCCGGCCGGGAGGCCCGCCGGTTTTGTCCGTCTCAGCCGTTGCCGCTGTTTCACGCGCCGGTTCTATAGCCGCGGCAGGTTTCGCGGAACGTAAGGTAGAGACTGCGCACCAGCCGCAGACCAGCGCGAACAGTGCGTAGATTCCTGCCCAGCCTGCGGCCTGGGTTTTCAGCGGAAGGAGCGGTTCAAAAATGAAAGGATAGCTGAATAGCGCTGACAGGGAACCTGCGTTGGACAGCGCGTAGAGCCGGTAGGGCTCGCGGCCGGGCTCGGCGGCCCTGAACCAAGCCTGCATCAGCGGGCTGGTCGCCGAAAGGACCAGGTACGGAACCCCGATATTGACGCCGAGGAGGCACAGGATCCGCCAGGCCGGCGCTTCGCAGCCTGAAGGCCGCCAGGCGTCGGACGGCAGGATGTTCAGAAAACCGAGGCTGGCCGCGAGCAGGGCGAGATGCAGGTACGCCTGGTTGCGCGGCTTCAGTTTGGTAGCGACCAAATGGGCATAGAGATAGCCGCCGAGCAGGAAAACCTGGAAGAACAGCATGCAGGTGGTCCACACGGCCGAGACGCCGCCGAACCAGGGGAGGATAGCTTTGGCGAGCAGCGGCTGAACCTGGAACAGCAGGAAGGCGCCCAGGAAAACGGCAGCCGCATACTGCCCCTTAAATTCTCTCATAAATTAATTCCTTAAAGATAATACAAAAAAAGCCGGTTGGAAAATCAACAGAACAATTTCCCTTGATAAATTCATGGCTGTCTGCTATGCTATTTTGTATGGACGAAAGGAAAAGCGGCAGGCAAAAAGTGACGGGCACGCTCATGCTGACGTCCCTTTTCATATGCGCGGCTCTCTTCCTGTTCCTGATCTACGGGGGACTGGCGGACATGAGGGAGGGAGGCGGGAAATATTTTCACTACAATTTTCGCCCGAGGGAGGCTGTAAAATCCCTGTTAAACCGCATACTTCCCGGCGAACCTGTCGCGGTCGCGCTTTCCACGGCGGCGCTTTCACAGGGGACGGCCGGACTTTCCACGGCAACGCTCTCACAGGCGCAGGAACGGGATAGCCCGCCCGCCGTCGCGGCGGGCAGTACGCCGGCGGCGACGCAGGCTCCGGACGCCGGGGGAAACGGCTCATCGGCGGACGGCCGACCCTCATGGCAGGGTTCTTCCGCCGCTGAACCGGAGGCGGCGTCCAGGCCACTCCCCGCGCAGGCGGCTGCCCCCCTGTCGCCCGCCGGCGCCGTGAAACCCCGGCCCGGCGGGAACATGCGGCCGCCGCAGGAGAAGACGGCGCTGCCCCCGAAGGCCGGCGCAAAGACGCAAGGCGCGCCCAGGGCGTGGCCGGATGCGAATCTTTCCATTGACGGGATACTGGCCACCGCCGGTATCGTCCGCGGCCCGAAAGGCCTTTTAAATCTGTCGGCGCTCGCTTCCGTAGCCGGGACCGTGAAGCCGATGTTCCGGCCGCGCCAGGTGCTGTCCATTGGCGGGCGACTGGGCCAGGGGGCGGTATCAATGGAGACGGGCTCGGCGGCGACTTTGAATAACTTTAATATCAACGCCAAAGGCCTCTCCTCGACCATGGGCCCGCCCCCCTCCGGCCCCGCTATCCCGGCCGGCAGGGCTCCATCAATACCCGCCGGACATGTAGCGTACATCATCGAGGCCGCGCGCGCCGAGGGTATAGATCCCGCTCTGCTCACCGCGACCGCGGCCCGGGAATCGCATTTCGCCCCCAAAGCCTACAGGGCCGAGCCGCATCTGAAGCAGGTATCGTGGCGCACGGCCCCCGGCCGGCCGCTCGAGACCTACTTCGACGGCTCTATCGGGCCCACGCAGGTGCTGCGCTCCAACTTCCGGGCGCAGGGCATAGACAACGACGCCCAGGCCTACGCCCTGGCGAACAACTACCGGATCAGCGCGCGCATCATCCGCGGCAACCTGGACTATTTCCCGGGAAACACCTGGAAAGCCGTGGCCGCCTACAACGTCGGCAAATACGGCGCCAAGAGCGGCCGCATCCCCGCCAACAACTACACCGACACGATAATCTCCTGGCGGTCCGAATACCAGCGCGCCCTGGAGCCTTACCAATAACTGCAACGCTAAAATCTCGTTCATTAGCCCGAAAATTGCAGTTGACGACCCCCGTAGTTATGCCGGACGGCAATCCGCCGCTCCCACAGGGCCATTGTTTTTGTCTCATGCCCGGAATCCCTACGCCGTTTGACCCAATACCGTATTATCTCAACCGCCTTGTCGGGAAAGTCCCTCAAATCATGCCCAATAATCGGGCATGATTTGGCCTATTATTCCGACTCCAAAAACACCCCCTGAAAACGGCTATCAGCCGGTTTCAGCCTGACAAGGCTTTCCAACGACCGTTTTCGGCGGCGACCCTTCCGGGGGAATCCGTGATTCATGCTTCCCCTTTTGGAAAGGGGATTGAGGGGGATTTTTTAAATCCGCCAGCCCCCTTTGAAATTCCGGTTTAATCTGCTATCCTATATACACCTAAATTCCGAACGATTTTTATACACTAGGATGTGGTATACTGATTTCTCGTCGGAAACGCGCACTCTTGTTTTTGAGAAAAAATACGCCCAGTATATATAATATACACTAGTTTCTCTGGGAACAAAAGCAACCAATGGGACAATCTACCGACGAGAAGTTGAACTCTACGAATCATAGTGTATAGAATTCATCCCGAATTCAGGTATATACAGTACTCAGTGTTTAAGGGTTTTTCCGGCGGGGGCTATGAGGAAGAAAACCGACTCCATAATACTGGCAATTATCACCGCGATCAGCGTTATCCTGTCGCACGCTCCCAAAATAATTCCGGAAGGAAATTCTCTCATAGCCGCCGCGGCCGTTGCGGCAACTTTATCCATCCCGGCAGAATCAGTGGCGGCCATTATGCCCGCGCACATAGTGCAAATTGCCGTCACCATGCCGCAAAGTTGTGAGGCTAGCGTCACGGAGCAGCTTTGTTTCTCGGTCACCAGTTTCCTGGATGACGAGGCCGCCAAGGCCGATACCGCGTTAAAAAACTGCACTAAAAACTGCGGCTGGAAACAACGGAAAGACGACCTGATAGACGCCGCCAAGAAAAAAGCCAAAGAGTCCTGCGCCAGGGGCGAGGCTCCGGACATCAACGATA
>JACQYT010000001.1 GCA_016208085.1 Elusimicrobiota bacterium
GGTTTCGCGCCTATTTTCCGCCTTAAACGGCGGTCTGGGAGAAAAAAGGGAACCGAAGTCTGCTTTTTTTACAGTTTTCAAATCCCGAGGAGGGTTTGTGAAGATTATGGCTTTAAACGGAGGGGTTTTTCAGCGGAATCAGAAAGTAAGAAACGTCCCCATTTCCCAAAGCAATTGGAACGGGACAGGGCGCAATTTCGCGTATTGAGAGCGGAGAGCAAAACCTTACTGGTATGCTTAAAAAGATTGCCGGCGTTTTAAAGTGCCGGGTGTTTGTGGATTTAAGACCAGGCTTAACTTATTAAGCGCGAAGCCCCGCCTGCCCGGTAGGCGTTTTAAACCGGATTTTTCCGGTCAGGGGACCAGGGACGGCGCGGAAGCAGCCGGCTTATAAGCCAGGGAATAAGCCCGACCGACGCGAGAACTATAAAGATTTTGTAATTGTGCAGAAGTTCAAAACTGCTGTTCGGCCTGGCGAATATATTATAGACAAGATATCCCGCGTAATATAAAGCCGGAACAGGCAAAAACCAGTGAAACACTTTTTCGCCCTTTTCCCTTAATTTAAGACTCCACCAGAAAAGCCAGCCGAAACAAACCATTATAAACAGATTTACTGCAGGATACGAGAAAATGTCGTTTATGATAATGAGAATCAACGGAGTCGCCGTGACGGACGCTATTGCTTTTATATAAAAGGGTGTCGGAAATATCAATAATATTGGACGTTCTTTTATGTGTTCTTTCATTACCTGCAGAAGTCCGGGGAGAGCCTCTATAGCTTCAGGACCGATAGATTTACAGGCTTTTACAACTTGCGTTTTGGAACGGGAAGCGGCTGCATCTTTATCAGTATCAGTGTTAAATAATACCTTGAGAAAAACCGGCATTAACAGCTCTTTGTTGTTTGCATAGTCCAGTTCTCCCAAAGCCGCCGCAGCTTTATAGCGGATAAGTTTATGCTCGCTGTTTAAATGCTTCTTCAACGCTGATATAACCTCATTTCTTTTTGCCCCCAGATTTTCTTTGCCATCCGGCAAATAGATTATAATCCGCTCTATAACCTTCAAGTCGAAGTTCTTATCGTTCAACGCTTCGTTTAGCGCTTCAATGCAAAGACTTATTGTCAGGGTTCTGTTAATGACGATATTGCGATATACGTCAAAATATAACACGTAGGCGGCGGAAAAATAGCGGACATGTTTTTCATTATCGCTTAAACGCTTTTCCAGCGCTTTTATTAATTCTAAGTCGGGTTTTTTGTTTGTATATTCGTCCCATATTTGATACACCGCATTTTCGCGAACCTTGGGGTTTTCATCCTCAAGTTCTTTGAGAAGCAGCGCAATCTCCGCTTTTTCCACATTTTTCCCGGGCGCCGGAGCGATGGGCGACGCAGCAAACAGCGGCAGGCTCAAAAGCAAGGGCAAAGCATAATAAATTATTTTCATTCTCGCATCTTCTCTACGGTTTTTATCATCTTGGAAGAATTTAGGACAAGAAAAGGAAAGCTTAAAACCGGGGATAAAAAAAGAATATACATGATGCAGAATATTTCCAATCCCCAGTTGAGATAAATCTCGCGGCCGATTTCAGCCAATAAAAGCGATACCGCTGCCAAGGTCCAGAGACGCCAGGATTTTTTATTTAGCCATAGTGAAAGATTATGCAAAAATTCACAATCCGCATCCTGCAAAACAATATTTTCAGAATCTGTCATCTGTAGCCTGCTGATTATTACCATCAATTTTCTGTCAATTAAAAACCAGAAAGTTATAAACCAATAAAGACTTGAAACAATACACCAGGTAAACAAAGCGAAGTAATTGGATATTGTATTGAAATAGGTGTTGAAAAACACCGTGGGCAAAATCACATAGAGCACAGACAGGCTTAATATTAAAATTACCATGCAAAACACCCAGTTATTGCCGCTGATTTTGAATCTCCGGTTTAAACGAGTGTATTCATTCTGTCCGAGTTTATTTTGAAGATTTATCATTCTAGAAGCTTCCATTCTCTCAATTCATCATCAGTGAACCCGATTTCCCTTAAACGTTCATTGTTTGGGATGTCCCCGTTGTCTTGCAGTTGCTTTGCGGTTTTCCCCAGGTCTGCTTCTACCTTTATTTTATCCCTTATTCCCTGTCTTTCCCTCCAGTTGTTAAATTCTTTACCCCAATCCTTGATTTGTTTAAGACCTATTATGAAACCCAGAATTGATACTATTGCGCTGATTGCTAACCATAACAAACCTTGACCGCTAGCAAATCCAGCTCCAAGTAGCGCAAGCCCGAAGAGGAGTGCAATTACGCCCACCCACCCCGGTATGCCATACGGGAAGTCATGCCATTCAACCCCCTTTGGTTTACATGGTCCCTCGCCCGCCGAGGTTTGTCCCGGGGGGCATTCGCATTCTCCCTGCGCGTTCCGGACCTTGCCTCCCGTACAAACAGGGACGCAATTCCCGTTCACCCGTTCATAACCGACGTCACATTTGGTTTCTTGTTCAGCGCATAGTCTTAGATAATAATCCTTCTGGACCTTCGCTTCCGCTATCCATCTCTCATATTTCGCAATCAGTTCTTCTTTAAGCTTAATTGTCGCATCGCATGTAATCTTGGTATAGCCAGGTGAGCCGGGTTTGCAAAGTCCTCCGCCGCTATTGAGTACCTTGAAGCCGCTTCGACTTTTTGCGTTGAACCAGAGGTCTGCGCGGACGCAGTGGGGACGGCTGGGGTTTTTGCCGATACTACGGAAGCCAATAAGACGGAGGGTTGTTTTGGTGCAGCTAGGTTCGAGGTCCCGCCGAATAATTTTGTGCCGCTCAGGGAAACCTCCGTCACCGGACTCACCTTTTTGATGTCCGGCTCAGAAGCCTTCAAGTTTAATACCTGGCCGCCGGCGCCGGTTAAAGTAGCGGCAGATTTGGCGGTATCAGGGCCGAAATCTTTGTCGGGGTGATCCGCCGCGCCGTCAAAGAGCGCGGAACTTGTTTTTTGGGAAATTCTTTTCTTGTCTGCTTCAGGAAGGCCTTTTGTGATTTTTGCTAAATCCGGCGCGCCGCCGGCGTCGCAAATTTCATTGGCGTACTTCAAACCGCCTTTAAGAATATCTAATTTGGTTTTGTTTTTTGTTTTGCCTATCTCACCCTTAAGAATGTTGGTGATGGATTTGCATATTTTCCCCGTTGTGGATTGCTTTTTGCCGGGTTCATCGGCTTTATCTTTGGCAGGAACAAGCTCTATTACTGCTTTCTTGCAGTTATATTTACAGGGGGGGGTTAGAAGCATTTTTACTGTTTGCGGCAAAGGAAATTGAATTTAAAAACAGCGGAACAGAGAGCCACAGCAGAAGTATCATCAAAGCGGCTGCTCCGCCGATAAAATACTGCGAGGCTCTGGATTTTCCGCCCGGCGTTTTTAGCATATCCACTCCGCTTTCGGCTGAAAGAACCTCAACTTCCCGCCACAATTCCCGGAAAGTTCAGGGCAAAGTTATCTGCTACACTAATACCATAGCAGAAATTCTCTGATTTTTCAATGTGATTACTTTTCTATGCGATTATTTTTCTAATAACAAGAGGATTTGGTTATCGAAAAACTTCCACCGAACCATTGCGTAATTTTAAGAAAGCTAAATATTTATTTCTCTTCAGTGGCAGCGTTATTTTAATAATGGGGTTTCTTGTAAATTTCAGGCTGTTGCTATTTGTGATTTAAAACCGGCATTTCCAGGAAATAGGTAACTACTTCTACAGCCGCACTTTACCAATGACCGACTTACTTATACTTTACAAGCGAAAGTGCGGCTGTAGAACTACTCAGGTTCATCATAGTTGCCCGCTACAGATTGTGTGATAAATCGCACCGCTACAGTTGGTTCGTATGTCTTTGTAGCGGTCGGATTTATCCGACCCCGAGACCTGAGCAGTTACGGAAGTAGTTTAAAATAGGTCAGGGCAGGCCTCTGAGGCGGCCCCAAATCCAGGCGGCGGAGAAAAGGACTACCAGCAGCAGCATAACCGATCTGGAAGAACCGAACTCAAACCTGTAAACCTCGTTGCGGACGGAACTTGCCGCCGGCATAGCCTTGAGCAGCTCCCGGGGTTTCGCGTCTTTAAGCCTGTGATAATTCCATGAATTTTCCCGCGCGGCTTTGATAAGCCCCGCCTCATCCGACGGAACAAAATCAGGGCCGACTTGAAACGCCTCGAAAACAGCCTCGTCCGAACCGAGAAAACTACCGCCCGAACGCACCCTGACCTTAAGCCTGTGCCGCCCGTAACCCGCCGGCCGCACCTGCGCCTGATAAAGCCCCCTGGCAGCGGGCTCAAACTCCACGGGTAAAACCTTCCCGCCGAATTTAAGCGAAGCGTCTATGTTCACGCCTTCGTCCTCCCCCGGCGGAACATAACTGTCGTTGAGGACCTTAAGTCTGAACGGCCGGATAAATCCGCCGTGCGCCAGGGCTTCAAGGCTCACTTTTTTAAGGTCAAGCGTGCCGTCCAGATAGGCCAGTATCCGTGACCAGAAATCGCCGTAAAGCCCGGTATATTTAATGTTCCTGCCGCCGCCCAGCTTCCAGCGCCAGGTGTCGCCGCCGGAGAGCGCTATCACCCTGCCTTTGCCGGAGGTCTTTTCCGCGACAAGCACGCCTTCGTCTCCCTGGGGGGTACTGTAATTAAATACCGCTTTGGCGCCCGGCTTCAAAGGGCCGAAGATGTTGGTGCCCTGAAGCGCCGGCGCGCCGCGCCAGAACGCGGCGTCCTCGCGGCGTCCGGCGTCTCCGGCGGCCGGGTGGGGGGCGGGGACCGCCTGCGCTATACGGCCGGGGTCAAAATCCGGCTTGCCGGAGAGCTCTACCGGCAGGATGTCGCTTAAGAGGTCCATGGTTGCGTAGCCGCCCGAGCCGAAAGCGGCCGGCCCTCCGATCACGGCCAGGCCACCGCCTTTCCTGACGAAATCGGCCAGGGACGCGGCATAACTCGGGGCCGGCGCGAAACGCCTTAGGTCAAAATCCTGCATCAGGAACACGTCAAAATGGCTTATGTCGCGCAGAAATATCTCGTTCACCGGAAACGGGATAAGCGAAAGCTCCCGCTCGTCGGCGTTCGGCAAATCTTCCGGATTTCTCAAGATGACGAACGAGACCAGGTCTATGGCGCTCTGGCTTTTGAGGAACTCCCGCAGACAGGCGTATTCAAAAGAGGGCCGACCGGCCAGATACATGACCCGCAGTTTTTCTCTTATGACCGAAACCGTAAGGTCTTTCGCGGCCTGGCAGGCCCCGCCCGGCGCGCCCGCGCATATGCGGTACGCGCGGGGGCCGACCGACGGAGCGCTCAGCGTAAATGACGACACTGAGATCTCCTCGTCTGCCCGGACGCTGAAAGTCCGCTTTTCAATGACCGCGCCGTCCTGGTCCTTAAGCGAAAGTTCCAGTTTCCGGCCGGCCCAGCCGGCGGATGCAAGCTCCGCTTTAAGCCCGAAAGGGATATGAGCGATGGCAAAACCCGGCCCGGAAAAATCCTTTATAACCACGCCCGGGGGAGTCCTGGGGTCTCCGACGCCAAGCAGCTCTATTTTGTTCTTTAAAGCCGGCGGGAACCGCCCCGGCGTCCCCCCGGGCCCGGGTGGACCCAATGACAGCCCGTCGGTAATAACCCAGACCCTGTCGGGACCGGCGCGCTCGCCTCCGCCGCCTTGAAAAAGTCCGTTAAGCGCCCGGTCCAGGTCCGATTCAAAATAAGCCGCCCCGGGCGCGGGCGCCGCTGGGCTTGAGCAGTCCGTCCTGTAAAGCCTGTCCGAGAAGATATAACATTCCGTGCGGACGGCGCGGGCGGTTTCGGCGTGATTTTTTTTAAGCCAGGAGGAGGAGGCGGAGTATTTGCCGGCGGCGCCGTTTTTTTCCGCAGGACCCTGCATTGAAACGGAGCCGTCGAGCAGAATTGTGAGCGCGAGTTTTTCAAAGCCAGGCCGGTAGAAGACGGCGGAGGGTTTTATTATCAGGAAAGCCGCCAGGCCCGCCGCCGCCAGCCTTAACGCTTTTAAACCGGACGCAATGCCCGGGGAGCGTTTAAGCGCTGAAATAAAAATCAAAAGCGCAAGCCCGGCCGCGGCCATAAAATGCCAGCTTTCCCCTATAAAGAACCTCATGGGGAAGCTCCCGCGTCCAGCTCGCGCAAGCGCTGCATAATAAAAGGCTGATGCACCGCGTCCTGTTTATAGGAACCGGTAAGGGCATAGATCAGGATATTCAGGGTCAGCTTCTCCCCGCTGTGGCGCTGCCCGGCGGCCGGGATGTCATAGACATAGCGGCCGATGGAGTCTTTGGGCCAGACGCCGACGAGGTCGTTCCGCGAGAAGATCACGGCGTAGCGGCCGGAGTATTCCATGGCGGCCGGCTCTTTTTCCAGGTTGAACCTGCCGCCCGGAGCGCTGATGAGGAAAAAACTTTTTAAAAGCGAATGGTCCTTGGCGACCGGCTGAAAGCCGCTTTCCGGCAGAACAAGTTCCATGGTCCGCCTGAGCCACTCGGCAAAAGGGCTTCGGCGCCGGCCGGAGGCGTCATTTACAAAAAGCGTGCCGCCCGAAACAAGATACAGCCTCAAGGCGCGCAGTTCGCCGTAATCAAGGCTCTCCGGCGCGCCGGCGCAGGACAGCGTCAGAAAAGGCTCGTCAAAGAGGGCCGCGTCGGAAAGCTTTATTTTTCTGGCGGCGAACTCCGGCTCCACGCTGGTCGCGCCGGCCAGCGCCCGCAGGATCTCAAGGCGCGCGGATTCCATAATGCCGCAGCCGGCCCCGAGGTCAAGTTCGGCCAGGGAAAAAGCCCCGGCGGAAAGAAGCAACGGAAAGCAAAGGAAGGCAATGGAAGGCAAAAGAAGGCAACGGAAAGCAAAAGAAGACCGGGTTGCAAAAATCAACTTCTTGCTTTCCGTGGCTTTCCGCGGCTTTCCATAGCTTTTTTTTGCTCTGTTCACAGCGCCTTCCTTGAAAGCATAAATTCGGCCAGAAAAAAGGCTAAAGCCAGAAAAAGCAGGAACTGGCTTATCTCAACGCCGTACAGCGCGCTTTTAAAATCCGCGGCCGGCTCCTCGGGCCGGAGAACGCGCCAGGGCGGGTTTTTTGAGGCGAGCAGAGCGCTTTCGCCCTTTCTATGGTCCAGGTTTACGGCGAACACCCCGGCTTCGGGGGGGGCCGACCAGCGGTAAAGCCCGGGCCGGGAGGTGAGCCCGTATTTAAAGGTTCCGCCTTCGGCGAACACATAAGCCTTCGCGCCGTCGGGGGCGGTGACGGCCACCCTGACCCTGTCCCCGCTTTTCAGCCGGCCTTCATATAGCCCGTCCACCGGCGCCGAACGGGACGCCGGAGCGGCTAGAGCGAAAAGTTTTTTGACGTTAAAAGCCATGAAAGGGGCGAAGACTGGCTTGGCGGGCAGGTCCGCCAAACCGAGATCGAACGAAGAAGTCCAGACCAGAAGCCTGCCTTTTCCCTGCCGTTTATATAAGAGCGCCGGATAAGAAACGCCCGCCTCGTCCTTAAAATTCCACGGGACTTCAAAACCGGAAGCTCCGTCCAGCAATAAGATCCGGCGCGCCGTCGCCTTTGAAAGGTCAAACCCGGAAAAATCCTCTCCGTCAAAGAACGCGGAGCCCCGGACCTGGGCGAGAGAAAATTTCCCGTCGCTGAAGCCCCCGCACTTAAGCCCGAAAGCCTTGCATAAAGCGTCCTGCTCCCGTCCGGGACTTTCCCGGCCGTCCGGGACCGCGATCAAAAAAACCCCGCCGCCGGCCGAAAGGTAGTCTTTAACGGCTTTTGTCCAGCGCGCGTCGTCCGGCGGTCCGGCCAGGATCACCGCGCCATAGTCGCCGAGCCGTATGCGCTCCTCCGAATATTGCAAGAACTCCGCCCTGGCGGGCCGCCGAGCGCGGCCGCTCCCGGCTTCAAAAAATTTTTTAATGAAATACGCGCCGCCGCCGGGCCTTAAAGCCTGCTCGCCGTTATAAAGCGCCAGCGCCTTGGGCTCGCTCGGAGCCGACCATTGAAAGGCAAAATAAGCGGCGTTATCGGAATTCAGCGCGTCGGAGCCGGCCAGCTCGACGCGTCCGGCGGGGTCCGGGCCCAGGGTCCCGGAATCGAACACGGCCGCGCCGTTGCGGAATCGTCCCGTGATCGTTTTTTCCGCCCGCCCCTGGGAGGGGGAGGGGAGCGCGGAAAGCGCGGCTTCGCCGCCGCCGTCGCCGCCTTCGCTTCCCGAATAAGCGGACAGCTCAAATCCGCCCGCTCCGTCCTGGCGGCCGCTTAGCTCCCGTATCCAGGAGTTGGGGCTCTGAGCGAAAGAAAGTCCCATAAGCCCGGCCTGCGGGTCGTAGGCGGAAAGGGCCGAAATGTTTTTGGGAAAACCGGCGAATCCGTTCTGCGCCGAATCGCTCAGGATAAGCACGGCCTTTTTGCGGCCGGCCGGACGCAAGGCGAGAAGTCCGTAAGCTTTTTCCAGGGCCTTGCGGTAGTCCGTGGCCTTATAGCCGGGCCGCGCGGCCGCGAGCGTTTTTGAAAGCGCCCCGAAATCCGCCGTCCAGTCCGCGCCTGTCCCGAGACTTTCGTCGAAGAACACAAGCGCCGCTTCGTCTTTTTCTCCCAGGGTCCCGAGTATGCGCTCCGCGGTCCCGGCCGCGAAAGCGTACCTGGTCCGGCCGCCGAAAGAAGCGGACATCGAATAGGACCTGTCGGCCAGGAGGACCAGGCTGAGCGGCCGTCCGGCGCCGGCGGCAAAACCGGCAAGGCGGCTTAAGGTCCCCGATTCCAGCACGGGTTTTGAAAAAGCGAAGACAAGGGCCAGGACGGCCAGGCATCTGAGCAGAAGTATCAGCGTTTGAAGGAGCCTTGTCGGGCGCCGGCGGGCGCGCCGCACCGACCACAGCAGAAAAACGCTTGAAAATTCTATTCTGGCCGGCTTTAACGAGAAAATAAAATGGATCAGAACGGGCAGCGCGCCCAGGGGCAGCAGCCAGAGGATGGAAGGATTCAGGAAACGCATAACTTTCTATTCTCTAGAACAATTTTATGAACTTTTCAAGCGAGACGAACGGCGGCGCATCCGTGAAAGCGGCAAAGCGCTTTATGCCGGAGGCCGAAAAAGCGCCCGCCGCGCGCTTAAGCCAGCCGGAAAACTCAAGCCGGTAAGCCGCTCTGACCGCGGCCGGGGCCAGGGTCACTTCCTCGCCGGTTTCCATATCGGAAAACTTCGCGCAGCCGTCCCACGGCAGATCCAGTTCCGCGCGGTCAAGCGCCTGAAAAACGAAAGTCTTCATCCTGCCGGAGGAAAAAAGCCCGGCCAGATATTTCAGGCGCTCCGGTTCCACCAGCAGGTCTGAGAACAGCACGGCCGCCCAATTCCTGCCCATGGCGGCGGCGCCGCTTTTCAGCTTGTCCGCCGGGAGCGAGCGTCCCGAAGGGCGCAGCGCGGCAAGCCCCGCATCCATGTCTTTAAGCGAGGCAAGGTCGTTGGAAGGTTTAAAGCGCGCCAGGCCGTCTCCGGAAACTGCCGTAATGCCGGCGTAATCCCCGCCGGTGATGAAAAAACACGCCAGGTACAGCGCGAGCCGGGCGGAATAATCCCATTTTGATTCCGCAGAGGCGGGGCCTTTGAAGGCCATGGAGCGGGAAGCATCCAGGATGATATGGAATTTGACAGCGCTTTGGCGGCTGAACTCCTTTATAAAAAGCCGTTCTTTTCTCGCGTAGACCTTCCAGTCCACAAACCGGGTTTCGTCGCCCCTGGCATATTGCCTGTACTGCGAAAATTCCTGGGAACTGCCTTTTTTCAGCGCCGTTTCATGGCGGCCTTCAAACGTCCCGCCGATTTTGAACGAGGTCCGGGCTTTCAGCGACTTTATGCGCGCCACCGCCGCCGGGGTGAGATATTTCATTTTCCACCATCCAGCAGGCGCAGATATTCTTGCGCGCGCGGCCCGCGCCCGGGCTCAAGCTCGGCCATGCGTTTAAAATCCAGGGCGGCTTCCTTCGGCCTGCCCGCCTGGGCCAGTATCCTGCCGCGCAGTTGGAGATAAGCGGGGGTCTCTGGGCCGCGCCGGAGCGCCTCCTCGGCCGCCTTTAAAGCGGCCGGAATCTCGTTGATGCGGTACATCCCGGCGCCCAGCAGATAATAATAACTCGCGCAGCAGTAAACCTCGGGCGCCGCCATCGCGGTTGAATAATCCCAGGCCGCGTCGTAAAAATCGTTCAGCTTTTCATACGCTTCGGCCCGCCGGACGTAATAAGCGTACCGTTTCGGATTCAGCTTTATGGCGGAGGTGAAACGGGCTATCGCGCCTTTAAAATCCTTTTGGGCGGCGAGGCTTTGACCCGCGATAAAATGGGCGTAGTCTTTTTTGCGGTCCAGGCCCAGCGCTTTGGCGGCATCAGCCAGCGCGGCCGGGTAGTTTTTCAGCTCGTAAAAAGCGGCCGCCCGGTCAAGGTAAGCAAAAACGTCTTTTGGATTAAAGGCCAGATAACTTGTCAGGTCGCGCGCGGCGCCCGCATGGTCCTGGAGGACCGCGCGGGCTTCGGCCCGGATAAGATAGGCGTCTTCGTCGGACGGGTCGTAGGAAAGAGCTTTTGACGCGTACTCGGCCTGTTTTTTATAGTCGCCTAATTTTCTGCCGTAAATCGCGGCCTTCAGCAGCCAGGCCGGGTCCAGGGGAAAACCCAGGGCCAGGGCTTTTTCAGTTTCCGCCAGGGCCTTGAAAGTATCGCCTTTTTCATATAACACCCTGGCTTTAAAATAGCGGAGGAGTCCGTCCCGGGGGCGCTCCTTGAGATGCGCGTCTAAAAGGGCGAGGTGACCGTTAAAATCTCCGGCGGAGAGCATCTTATCCAGCTCCAGCCATGAAACCCGGTCTTTACGCGCGCGCTCCGAGCGGCTTCGCATCAGGGAAATAAAAACCGCCGCGGCAACAACAACCACAATAACGGCAAAGGTTATTTTTATTTTAAGCCCGGAAGTCATAAATTGCGAAAGGCTAAAGGATAAAGGCTGAAGGATGAAGGCAAAGACATAGCAGATTGAAACGATTATTCCGACCTTTAGCCTTTAGCCTTAGTCCTTTAGCCTTCCCGAAAAATTCGACCGAATTTTTCGGGTTACGTTTCAGCCATGATCTTTTTGACAAGGGCCTCCGGGGTAAAGCCTTCGGCTTCGGCCTGAAAATTCATCACCAGCCTGTGCCTGAGGACCGGCAGGGCCGAACGCCTTATATCGTCTATGGAAACCGCGAAACGTCCGTCCAGCAGGCATCTGGCCTTGGCGGAGAGCGTCAGCGCCTGCGATGCCCTGGGGCCGGCTCCCCAGGCAACCCATTTTTCCACGAACTCCGGCGCGCCGCCGCCCGGCCTTGTCATGCGGGCAAGTCTTACCGCGTAATCCAGAGAACTCTCCGGCACAGGCACTTTCCTTACTATCTCCTGCAGGGCTTTGACCTCGCCGGCGTTCAGCACTTTTTCAAGCGTTTCGGGGGGGGGACCCGTGGTAAGGGCCACCACGCGCTTTTCCTCCGCGAACTCCGGATAACCGATATTTATCTGCATGAAAAACCTGTCCAGCTGCGCTTCCGGCAAAGGGTAGGTGCCTTCCTGCTCGATGGGGTTCTGGGTCGCCAGCACTAAAAAAGGAAGCGGCAGCGGCCGGGTCGCGCCGCCGGACGTGACCTTATATTCCTGCATGGCCTGCAAAAGCGCGGCCTGGGTTTTCGGAGGCGTGCGGTTTATCTCGTCGGCAAGCACCACATTGGCGAAGACCGGTCCCTCCACGAACCTTAAACTGCGCGCTTTGGACGCCGGGTTGTCCTCAAGGATCTCATAGCCCGTGATATCCGAGGGCATCAGGTCGGGGGTGAACTGTATCCTTGAAAATTTAAGGTCCAGAATACCGGCGAGCGTGGAAACCAGCAGGGTTTTGGCGAGCCCCGGCACGCCCACAATAAGGGCGTGTCCCCGCGCAAACAGCGTGATCAGGATCTCTTCTATCACCAGGTCCTGCCCCACTATAACGCGTGAGATCTCCGAGGCCAGTTTCTTTTTGCCGGTTTGCAGCCTTTCCGCCAGCTCCATGTCGGCGTTATCGGTCATAAAAACTCCTTGTGCAATTCCTGAACCGGGGACACACCTTGCAGCAAGGTGTGTCCCCTTTTAATGATTATACCCAAAATTGACGGGGGGTTCTACTTTTCCGGGCAAAAAAAGGCAGGGCTGCCTTTTTGGGGGGTAGGGTGAGGGAGGCAGCCCTGACAAATTTAGTCTACCAGCTATTTTGACATTTGTCAAGGGGGGGTAACAGGTATAACCAAAGTCGCACTTCCAAACCAGCGTAGTGTAACTAACGCTTCTTTACATTTGCTTTGTAGTCGCAGAGCTTGCTCTGCCTGTAGCGGGCGGATTTATCCGCCAGGGCATAGTCGCATAAATGCGCCCGCTACAGGGAAAAGAGGCAAAGCAAGCTTTGCCGCTACACACGAAACGTAGCAGGACTTCCATGACATGCCTTTTCATAAATACGACGCAGAATCGAATGCAAAGCTAGTATAGACAATTGTTTATTTGCATTAAACAAGGCAGATGTTTTATAATTTAAGCCATATAGCCGGGTTTGCTCCGCGCTTTTTCGGGAACCGGTAGGGGAAACCCCCGCCAGGTCGGGGGGGTGTCTGCTTATGGGTAAATCCCCGTAAAGGGTCCCGCCAAAGTGCCGGGTTTACGGGTTGGATATGCGGGCATTTTCCCGCAGTTCCGGTAACTTATCATAAGTATGGGGGGCTGTTTGCTGAACAAAACCGTGCTGGTCGTAGATGACGACCCGAATGTGGGGCTTCTGATCTCGGCGGTGCTGAAAAAATACAACTACAACGTGGTCACGCTCCACAGCGGAGAAGAGGTGTTTAACTTTCTTTCGGGCTCCAAACCGGACCTCATACTCATGGACCTGCGCATGCCGGGCCTTGACGGCTACGCGCTGTGCAAAAACATCCGGGCGAATCCCGACACGCATGACATACCCATAGTGATCCTGAGCGGGGTTTCGGAAGTGGAGGCTAAAGTAAGCACCATAGAGCTGGGCGCGGACGATTTTATCACCAAGCCTTTTGACGTCGGCGAGCTCAGGGCGCGCATCAACCGCATCATAAAGCGCAAGACCACCGACGTCTCTTTGAACCCGCTCACGCGCCTGCCGGGCAGCCCGGCCATAGAAGAGGAAGTGACCAGGCGGCTTGCCGCGGGCGCGTCGTTCGCCTTCGCTTACATTGACGCCGACAATTTTAAGGCTTATAACGATGTTTACGGCTACGCAAAGGGAGATTCGGTAATAAAGCGCATAGCGGCCCTCGTCGCCGATACCGCGAAAATCCGCTCCGGGCCGGATTATTTTCTGGGACATATCGGCGGGGACGATTTCATCCTGATAACCGCCCCCGATAAGATAGAATCGGCAGCGCATACGATAGCCGAAGAATTCGACAGACAGATCCTTTCCTTCTATACGGATGAAGACCGCGGGAAGGGCTACATCACCACGCTGGACAGGAATAACAGGACCCGTAATTTTCCTATCATGTCGCTTACCATCGCCGTTATAATTCCCAGGGGCGTCATCAAGCATTATGCCAAGATCGTGGAGACGGCGGCGGAACTGAAGCGCTATGCCAAAGACCTGCGCGACAGGAAGGGCAGCATTTTTATAAAGGACAGAAGGCTTTAAGATGATTGAACCCGTGGATAATTTACTGGGCTCTATGTTTGCCGGCTGCAAGATAATGCAAAAGCTGGGCCAGGGCGGCATGGGCTCGGTCTACCTGGCCCGCCATGAAGCGCTGGATAAGTTGGTGTGCGTAAAGCTGCTTTCGCCCGAACTTGCCAGAGAGGAAAGGAACGTGGAATTTTTCCTGAGGGAGGCGCGCTCCGCCGCCAAGCTTGAACACCCCAATATAGTGCATGTCTATAATTTCGGCCAGGAAAACGGCTCATACTTCATAGTGATGTCCTATGTGGACGGCAAAAGCCTCGCGGATATCGTGGCGGAAAAAGGCCCTTTGAGCGTGGACGCCGCGACCTTTATCATCGTGAGGGTCATGGAAGGCCTGAGCCACGCCCATTCCCATACCATCATACACCGGGACATTAAACCGTCCAATATCCTGCTGGGCATGGACGGACAGCCGAGGATCGTCGATTTCGGGCTGGCGCGCAGCATAAACGAAGAGAAACAGCTGACCATTGCCGGCGAGATGGTGGGCACGGCATATTTCATGTCGCCGGAACAGGGGCTGGCCGCCAAGGTGGACCACCGGGCCGACCTGTACTCGACCGGCGCGACGTATTTCTATCTTCTGACCGGCAGATATCCGTTTGAAGGCAAGAGCGCCATAGAGGTCATACATAAGCACATCAGCGACCCTTTTCCTAACATAATCGTCGTCAATCCCAACGCGCCGCTGTGGATTTCCCGGTTCCTTGAAAAAATGATGCGCAAAAAACCGGAGGACCGGTACCAGACCGCGGTTGAAGCTATAGAAGATATGAAGCGGCTGATGGCGGCCCGGAAGGACGGCACCGATATTTCAACCGAACGGAACATAGAAATACCGGAGATCTCGGCGCGCTTCGCCAAAGAGGAAACTCCCGCCGCGGCGGGAGAGCCGGCCCCGGCCCCGCTTATTTCCGATCGCAGCATGGCTGAATCTTTTAAGCGCCATCCGCCGGCGCCCGCCCCCTCTCCGGTTAAGCCGATCCTGGCGGCCCCCGCCAACCTGAAACTTCAGATGCCGCGTTTGTATAATTCCGTAAAGGCGGCCATACATTTTTGTATCACGTTTGCGGCGCTCGGCTGTTTCCTGCTGGCCGGCGCGGCCGGCAAACCGGGGGCGGACCCCGCCGCGTCCCTCTCTTCGCCGCTGGCCTTAAGCCCCGTGTCCGCGGCAATAGCCCTGGCGGCGGGGCTGGCGCTTATCATCTGGGCGATCGCGATGAAACCCCGCAAATTCACCGGCCTGCACGCTTTTTTCATGCTGGCCGTCGCGCTCTCGGCTTATGCGGGCGGTATTTATGTGCCGGCGCCGGAAACCCCCGACATGGTTTCAAAAGCCTTCTTTTGCTTCAGTACCGCGCTGCAGAACATGTTCTCATCCTCCAATATCCTCATCTACGCCCTTTTCCTGTATCTCGCGGCGTCAAAACTGGCCTTTATCGACCATTGGGCAGCAAAGACAGGCGCCGCGCTCATTTACGCCCTCTCGCTTTTTTTGGCGTATTCGCATTTTAAAAGCGGACTTGATATCGTTCCCGACAAAGCCTCCATGCTGCTGACCGGAGCCTGCGCGCTCGCGGGTTTTGGGGCCGTGTTCACCCAAAAGCAATTCGCCGTTTTCTTTAATCCGGTTTTATTCTTTCTGGCCGCCCACGCCCTGCTGGCCGTCATGTTCGCCGCGCCGCAGATAGCCGTCATAACGGAGAACAAGATAAAGGAGGAGACCGTCCGCGTCGAGCGGCTTAACAAAGAGGCCAATGCGAAATACCAGGCCGGGCTCATAGCCTTCAGAGACGCCGTACCTGAATACGACCTGGAAGGCAGGCCCGTGGAGAAAAGGCCGCCGGCCCCGCCGGAGAAGGCGCAACCGGCGGGGCCGGGCGCGTTCAATCAGGCCGCGCGGGCCGAATACTATAAATCTCTCGCGTCAAACCTTGCCAACAACCTCCTCAACACCGCCGGGCTGGTGTTCATCGCGCTTTTTCTGTGCCTGATGGCCAATATCTCTTTCGTGGAAGAAGCGTTCTTCGCCGGCGAGAAAGACGTCGATTTTATAGGTTATAAAGCCCGGGACGGAGGTTTACAGTGAAAAAATTTATTTTCTCAAACACGCTCTGGGGAGTGGCGCTGACCCTGGCCACCCTTTTCTTTTATTTCGCCGGCACGGGCCTGGAGCCGCTTGAACTGAAGTTTTATGATTTCCGTTCCCAGCTTAACGCCCGGACCGCCGCCGGGAACGAGATCGCGATAATAGAGATAAACGACGACAGCATTTCAAAGATAGGCCGCTGGCCCTGGCCGCGCTCAAAAGTGGCGGAAATGCTGACCTGGCTTTCCACCGACGCCGCGAAGCCTTCGGTCATCGGCCTTAACATTCTTTTCTCGGAACCCGAAACGAACAAGGACCTCGAGGTGACGGAGCGGCTCCGCCAGAAATACGGGGAGCTGGTGGCGGCGAAAAAGATAAAGGAGACTACGAAGGAATCCGAATTTGAAAAGATACTTCTCGAAACGCGCCGCGACATGGATAACGACGCGAAACTCAGCCTCGCCATAAGCGGGGCGGGGAATGTCGTGCTCCCGATGTCGATGTTCTTTGCCGCCGAAGAATCGGCCGCAAAGCCGGCGCCGGAACCCGACTGGCTGAAAAAATTCGCGGCCCAAACGGCCCAGGACCCGGCCGCCATAGACACCGCGCTGGAGGGCTCCGCCCTCACCATCCCCGTGGAGATACTCGCTTCTTCCGCCGCCGGCATCGGCCATGTGAATGTTTTCAACGACAGCGACGGCACGGTCAGGAAAGAATCTCCGTTCATCCAGTATAACCAGAGTTTCTACCCGTCTTTCGCCGCGGAAATAGCCCGCATTCGCCTGGGGCTTGCGAGCGCGGAGTCGGTGATAACCCCGGGGCGGTCATTCAGCGTCGGCAAGCGCCGGATCCCGCTTGACTCGGAATCCTCGCTCCTTATCGCTTTCAACAAAAGCCGCACTTCGTTTAAATACTACTCTTTCTACGATGTCCTGAACGGCAAAGTGGTCCCGGAGGCCTTTAAGGGCAAGATCGTGCTTATAGGCCTTAACGCGCAGGGCGCGGGCAGCCTTTATGTCACGCCCGTCGAGAAAAACCTGCCGGCCGCGGAATTCTCGGCCAACGTCATAGAGAACATCCTCCACAGCCACTTCATCACCAAGCCGGACTGGGCCGCGAACGCGGAGCTAGCCCTTATTATATTTGCGGGCCTGTTCATCACTTTCGTGCTGCCGCGCCTCAAAGCCGGGCTCGGCGCGGTATGCGCCGCCGTAATACTGGGCGCCCTTATCGGGTCCGGCATTTATTTTTTCACCTCCAGGGGCCTGTGGCTTAAGATAATGTACCCGTCTTTCCTTATGGTGGCGGGCTATATCTTTATAGTGTCCAAACGCTTCTTCACCACTGAAAAGAAAAAAGAGCTTATTGAAGGCTCCGCCATAGAGACCAACAAGATGCTCGGCCTGTCCTTCCAGGGACAGGGGATGCTGGACCTCGCTTTTGAAAAATTCAGGAACTGCCCGGTGGACGACGCGATGAAAGAGCTGCTTTACAACCTGGCCCTGGATTTTGAAAGAAAACGCCAGTTCAACAAAGCCGTAGCGGTCTACGGGCATATAGCCGCCGCGGACCCGAAATACAAGGACATCCAGGGTAAGATGGAAATGCTCACAAAAGCTTCCGACGGCGCGGTATTCGGCGCAAATTTAGGCGCCGCCAAGGGCGGGGACGCGACCATGCTGGTGGCCGGCTCCACCACCGTGCCGACGCTCGGCCGGTACGAAGTGACCAAGGAACTGGGTAAGGGCGCCATGGGCATCGTCTACCTGGGCCGGGATCCCAAGATCAACCGGACCGTGGCCATAAAGACCATGCGTTTTGAAGAAGGCCTTGAGGCGAATGCCATGAAGGAATTGAAAGACCGCTTCTTCCGCGAGGCGCAGGCGGCCGGCAACCTCACCCACCCTAATATAGTCAAAATTTACGACGCGGGCGAGGAGCAGGACATAGCTTACATCGCCATGGAACTGCTGAAGGGCGACGACTTGAAGAAATGGGCTTCCAAGACCACCCTGTTGCCGATCCCGAAGGCGCTTGAATATATCGCCCTGTCGGCCGACGCGCTGGGCTACGCCCACAAGAACGGCGTAGTGCACCGCGACATCAAGCCGGCCAACATCATGCTGCTTACGGATGGCTCCATAAGGGTGGCCGACTTCGGCATTGCCCGCATAACCGAATCCTCCAAGACCGCCACCGGCACCGTGCTGGGCACGCCGTATTATATGAGCCCCGAGCAGATAGCAGGAAAGAAAGTGGACGGCCGCGCCGACCTTTTCTCGCTGGGCGTCACGCTCTACGAACTGCTGACCGGCGAGCGGCCGTGGAAAGGCGGCGAATCCATAGGCACCCTGCTGTTCCAGATAACCAGCGACCCGTATCCGGACCCGCTTCTTATCAGGGCGAACCTGCCGAAAGATATACTGCCGGTGATAGACAGAGCCCTTAAGAAACGCCCGGAGGAACGGTATCAGACCGGCGCCGAAATGGCTGCGGATATAAGGCGCGTGCTTGAGCAAAAAAAAGACGCCGCTGCGGCAGCGAAACCGGCGCAGGCCGTGCCGGCGTCAAAGCCCCAGCCGGCGGCGCCTTTGAACACAGGAGCCGGCAAGTTAGAGCTGGAACCGCAAGCCGTTATCAAGACCGCCGCTCCCCGGCCTTCCATTCTCAGCCCTTCCGCCGGAGGCGGGCAGCCCTCAGCGGGCGTTCCAAAACAGGAAACAGCGCCCGGGCAGAAAAAATCTGAAACTCCTGAACCCGCGCCGCTTATATCCCGGCCGGGATCGGTAATAAAGGAGTCTATACAACGCCCCATGACGGAAGCCCTGGGCCAGCCCCAGCCGCCGCTTCAGAAAGCCCCGGCCCGCCTGCCAAGTGCACAAACCAGCGCCGCTCAATCGCCTGGCGGGCAGGCCGCCGCTGAAACCCGTCCGCCTCAAGGCGCGGACGATAAAGCCGCGGCGGAAAAGCCGAAAATCGCGGCGCCGCCGGATTTTGAAAAGACCCTGCCGCTCATCTATCCGGAAGAGGAGAAAAAATGAGACTTAAGATGGAAACATGCTTTCTTTCAGATGCCGGCAAGATGCGCAAAAACAACGAGGACAGCGCGCTGGGCGAAGACGTTTTGGGACTGGCCATAGTGGCGGACGGCATGGGGGGCCACAGCTCGGGGGAAATAGCCAGCCGGCTCGCGGTCAAGGTCACCCGCGATAAATTTGATTCCATGCAGCGCACAGGGATCAAACCCGGTTCTTATGACGAGAAATACAGTCTTGAGGCAAACCAGCTGGGTTTTGCGGTGCAACTGGCCAACTCCGTTATATATGAAGCGGGAAATTCAACCCCCGAAAACAAGGGGATGGGGACAACCTTAAGCGCGCTTCTGCTCAACAAGAACAAAGTCTCCCTGGCCCATATCGGCGATTCCCGGATCTATCTCTTCAGGGACGGGATTCTTGAGCAAATAACGGAAGATCACTCGCTGGTCATGGACCACGTGCGGAAAGGACTGCTGACCCTGGAGCAGGCGGGAAAGTCTCCTTTGCAGAACATACTCACGCGGGCGCTTGGCGCCCAGAAAACGCCCGTAGTGGACTTGAGAGAAATCGAAGTGTTCGAAAACGACAAATTTCTGCTTTGCACCGACGGGCTTTTTAAAGCCGTGCCGGAGGAAAAAATAACCGAAATAATGAAAACGAACGCAGACAACGGAAAAGCCTGCGAAACACTGGTTTCGGAAGCGAACAGCAACGGAGGGCCGGACAATATCACCGTCGGGATAGCGGCAATAAAGAAAAAAACCCTGAAAGAAACCGTCGGAGAGATGCTGAAAAAGTCATATGCCTAAATTACTGTTAAAATTTGAAGCCGCGGTTATAAAAGAAATAAAGCTGGACAAACCCGTCCTGAGCGTCGGACGAAAGCCCGACAACGACATAGTGCTTGATAACCAGGCCGTGTCGGGCCACCACTGCAAGATCTATCAGGCCGGGGACACGTATTTTGTTGAGGACCTGAATTCCACCAACGGCACTTTTGTAAACGACAAGAAGGTCCTCAAAGCGGGCCTCCACAACGGCGACGCTGTAAATATAGTTAAGTATTCCCTTATATTTCTGGACGACGGAGCGCCGGCGGCCAAGAGCGCCGCGGCCGCGCCGGCCGCCGAACCCGCCGCGCCCGCCCCTGCCGCGCCGCTGCCCGTGCCGCAGTCCCAGAAAGCCAGAGCCAAAGCCGGGATTGAGGTGCTGGAAGGAAGCGTTGACGGAAAAACCGAGCATGAACTGACGAATCTCTCCACCTACATCGGAAAATCCTCCCAGGCCAATATCCAGTATAAAGGCTCCGGAATGTTCAACCTCGGCCCCGACATGGCCGTGGTCATAACCATGCGGCCGGAAGGCTACTATCTGATCCCCATCAAAGAGGGCTATGCCAAACACAACGGCAACGAGCTCAACAAAAAAGCCCTGCTTGCCGACGACGACGTCATAGAAGTGGGCGGCACAAAATTCCGGTTCTTCATACAGAAATAGCCTGTCTTTCAAAATTAGCACTCAAAACCCGCGACTGCTATTGACAACCCCGGAACTTTTTTGCTATTATTAGCAATTAGAAGACTTAATTGCTAAAAATGGTTTTGGCCGTTACCCGCCTCCGCCAAACAACTCGGCGGATGCGCCGGAAGGTCCGGCGCAAAACAGCCCGGCCCTCCAGACGGCCGGCGGGCAAGCGGGTCCGCCTCCGGCGGAATGGCCATCTCCCCCCAAGCTTGGGGAGCGCGCAGGTATTGGAAAATCAAAGGAGGACGCACAATATGGCAGAAACAGCAGCTAAAGTCAAAATACAGCCGCTCGGCGACCGGGTCATAGTAAAACCCCTGGAAGCCAAAGAAGTAAGAAAGGGCGGCATCATCATCCCCGACACCGCCAAGGAAAAACCGCAGGAAGGGGAAGTCATCGCGGTCGGCAAAGGCAAGGTCGCGGATGACGGCAAACTCGTGCCCATGGAAGTCAAAGCCGGGGATAAGGTCCTTTACGGCAAATATTCCGGCACCGAAATAAAAATAAACGACGAGGAGTACCTCATCATGAGGGAAGAGGACATCCTCGGCCTGGTGAAATAAATTCAGAACAAGGAGACACAGTACAATGGCAAAACAGATAATCTATTCGGAAGAAGGCAGAATGCGCCTTAAAGCCGGCGTGGACAAAATGGTCAACGCCATGAAAGTGACCCTCGGCCCCGAAGGGAAGACGGTCATCTTAAGCAAGAAATACGGCTCGCCCACCATCATAGACGACGGCGTGACCATAGCTAAAGAAGTTGAGCTGGAAGACAACTTTGAGGACATGGGCGCCCAGCTGGCGCGGGAAGCCGCGTCAAAGACCAACGACATCGCCGGCGACGGCACCACCACCGCCGCGGTGCTCACCCAGGCCATCTTCGCAGAAGGCCTGAAGAACGTCACCGCCGGCGCGAACGCCATACATCTCAAGAGAGGGCTGGATAAAGCCGTCACGGCCCTGGTTGAAGAGCTCAAGAAAACGGCCAAACCGGTCAAGACCAAGGAAGAAAAGGCCCAGATAGCCACCATCTCGGCCAACGACCGCATCATCGGAGATTTGATAGCCCAGGCCATGGAAAAAGTCGGCCACGAAGGCGTCATCACCGTTGAAGAGGGAAAATCCTCGGAAACCGAGCTTGACGTGGTGGAAGGCATGCAGTTCGACAGGGGCTACGTCTCGCCCTATTTCGTCACCGACGCCGAAAGGATGGAATGCGTGCTTGAAGACGCCCTCATTCTGATCACCGATAAGAAGATCTCCGCGATGGCGGACCTCCTGCCGACGCTGGAAAAAATAGTGCAGACCGGCAAGCAGTTCCTGATACTGGCGGAAGACATTGAAGGCGAAGCGCTGGCGACCCTGGTCGTCAACAAGATACGCGGCACCCTGAAAGGCTGCGCCGTAAAAGCCCCCGGCTTCGGCGACAGGCGCAAAGAGATGCTTGAAGACATCGCCACCGTGACCGGCGGCGAAGTCGTCAGCGAAGAGCGCGGCATGAAGCTCGACAAGACGACCATCGAACAATTGGGCAAAGCCAAACGCATAGTCATCGACAAGGAAAATACCACCATCGTGGACGGCGCCGGCGACAAGGCCGAGATCAAAAAGCGCACCGGCCAGATCCGCAAACAGATCGAAGACACGACCTCCGACTACGACAAAGAAAAGCTCGAGGAAAGGCTCGCGAAGCTCTCCGGCGGGGTCGCCGTCATTCGGGTCGGCGCGGCTACCGAAACCGAAATGAAAGCGAAGAAATCCAAAGTGGAAGACGCCAGGAACGCCACCAAGGCCGGCGTGCAGGAAGGCATTCTTGCCGGCGGCGGCGTGGCCCTGATCAGGGCCTCCAAGGTCCTGGACAAGGTCCACGGCGAGAACGAAGATGAGAAGACGGGCATCGCCATAATCAAGAAGGCCATTTACGCGCCGCTCCGCATCATCGCAGAGAACGCCGGCATGGACGGTTCCATAGTCATAGATAAGGTGAAGAATTCAAGCGCCGAGATCGGTTTTGACGCGGACAAGCTTGAGTACGTGGACCTCATCAAGGCCGGAATCGTGGATCCCTGCAAGGTGACAAGGACCGCGCTTGAGAACGCGGTTTCCATCGCCAGCACGCTTTTGACGACGGAAGCGCTGGTGGCGGACCTGCCCGAGAAGAAGGACAAGATGCCCGCGATGCCCGGCGGCATGGGCGGCGGCGGAGACATGTATTAAGCTACAGAAGCCCCAGGCTATAAGCCAAAGGCAACAAAAAAACCCCCGGCCCCAAAGCCGGGGGTTTTTAATTTCACCGTTTTACCCTTAAGGCCCTGTCATGTTTCCGCTGAATCATGTAAAATATTCGTATGGCCGAAAAAGATTTAAAACAGCCCGCCACCAAAGGCGACGCTTGATGCTATTTCCGGAGATATAAAGAGCTACCAACGTAAGGACACGCTTCGCGGCGACGCCGTCATGCGGCACGAAGAAAAGCTTTCAGACCACGAAAACCGCATCGCCCTTCTGGAAACCAAAAAGTAGTCCGAGCCAAAAGCAACAAAAACCCCCGGTCCCAAAGACCGGAGTTTTTTATTTATAACGAGTTAACGCTGGACAATAAATTTGGTCGGGGTCCTGCCCTGTAGATACATCTAAACCCGCCCCTTAACAATGAAACAGTTTATGACACCAGCAAAAAAGCCTCAATTGACAAAGGGATCGGCGAACTGACCAAAGAAAATCAGAAAGCAATGGTGGAAAAAGCGGCCCAGACTGTCGCCACTTTCATTTCGACGTTGAAACCTATGTTAGGTGATATGCTTTGATCAGAACACATGGGGGGGTTAAGGGCGGGATAATTCGGATGTGTCTTAATTTGGGCGGGGGGAATATATATTAAAAATTTGTAATGGCAATTCTGGGCTGTGATTAGGTATTTGATATTGTTCAAAGAAATAACGGAGGAGCCGGCGGGTTTTCTGCGCGCTCCATTCGGGTTTTAAGCCTGGGGTCTGGAGCGTATTCCTATCATTAGGAACGGCGAGGAATGTTTGAGGCCCGCACTGTGTGCGGGCCGAGTTCCGCAGCCGGCGGAAGATCCCAGGCTTCTTCCCCGGAAAACCCGGTTCCGGAGCGCGCGGGAAACTTGCCGGCCCCTCAATAAACCATTCCTTATAGTTACCGTATCTCGGGAATTAGACTGTTTCTGGGGATTTCTGGAGCAGTGGCGGGGGTTCGTGATCGTACTGGCCGTTTTGCTTGGGGGATAGACGGCGGCCAAGGCTTCGGAAGCCCAGCGAAGCGACAATCGCCACCAGTGCCACAAGACACCACGGCCCCTGCTGAAACCGCGGACTGATAAGATCGATAGCGTTGGAACCAAGGAAAATCCCGGCAGCGTTCCCCATCTGCTGAAACAAACCCTGCACTCCCAGATATCTGCCCTTCTCGCCGCACGGCGCCATGTTCGCGCCCAGCGCCTGCAAACCCGGCGAAACCGCCAACTCCCCGAAAGTCACCACCACCATTGCGGCCGCCGCCGCGGCGAAGCTTGGGGAAAAACCGAAGAAAAAATAGCCGAACCCGTAGAGTACGGCCCCGGCTGCAAGCCCCGAAGTTATCCTGCGGCCCTCAAGGACTTTCGTCACGGAATACTGCAGCAGCACCACTATAACCCCATTAACGGAAAAAAGCAGGCCTATCTGCGCCTCGGAAAAGCCGAGATAGGTCTTGGAATACAGCGACGAGGCCACCACCAACTGGCTCATTACCATGCATATAATGAACGTAGTTATGCAGAACCGGCGGAAATTCACCTCGCCCAGCGCGGCCGCGGCCGCCTTAAAGTCCATGCCGTCCAGCCCAACGCTTCGGGCGACGCCCGGCACGTCCCGCACGGAAAACCAGATAACGGCGGCACAGACGGCATAAATCGCGGCCGCTATAAAGAACATCTTATGGAATGACGCGCCGGCCAGCAGTCCGCCAAGGGCCGGGCCCAGCGCCCAGCCGGCGTTGGTCCCTATGCGCAGTATGCCGTAAGCCTTCATCCGCCGCGACGGCCCGACAAAATCCGCCACCCAGGCCCTGGCCGCCGGGTGAAAGAACGAACCGGCAAAGATCCCCAGAGGATGGAGCAGGAACAACACCCAGAGAGACGCTTCGGATAAGATCGCCCACCCCATGGCGCCTATCAAAACGGCGCGCAGCGCCAGCGAAAGCGTCATTACCTTGCGGCGCCCTATCGCGTCCGAGATCTCGCCGCCCACTACCTGCGAAAAAGAGGCGACGAACATGGACGACGACAGGAAAAGCCCGATCCAGGCCATCGGGACATGGCGGTGCGCGCTGAGATACACGGCCAGGAAAGGGAAGGCCATGGCATGACCTGCGGCCAATATCCCTTCCGTCACCGCCAGAAGCCGGAAGCCGGCTGAAACTCTCATGTATTTATAATACCATAAACACACGTTATAAATTTCTCTATGAAAAGCGGGCGTTTTTTGCTAGAATATAAGTATTCAATGCTGGTAAATGAATCCGCACGAAAGAGGAAATTACTCGACAATTTTCAATGCACGACTGAAAAGATAGCGGCCGCCTGCCTTAAGGGCGGCAGGGACGCTTCGGCGGTGGAACTTTTAGCCGTCACAAAATATGCGGACTCCCTTGAAACCGGCTACCTTATAGAGAGCGGGAAAATAAAGACGGCGGGGGAAAACAAGGTCCAGGACGCGGACGCCAAATGGGTGAGCGGGGACCTTGCCAAAGCGAGAAAAGCGGTCAGCCTTCATTTTATAGGCCGGCTGCAAAGTAATAAAGCCGTGCGCGCGGTGGAGCTGTTCGACTGGATAGATTCCGTGGACAGCCTGAAGCTGGCTGAACGCATAAGCCGGCACGCCGGGATCCAGGACAAAAAGATGCCGGTCCTTATCCAGCTAAAACTGACGGCTTGCGATACGCCGGGCGGCGTAAGCCCTGAACACGCGGCGGGATTGCTGGCGGAAGTCCGGAAACTGCCTTTTTTATGCCCTTCGGGCTATATGGCCATAGCGCCTCAAGGCGGCGACCCGGAACGCTTGAGGCCGCTGTTCGCAGAAGTAAAAAAGCTGTTTGACCGGGATTTCCGGGGCGCGGTCAACGAATACGGCTTCAGAAATTATCTTTCGCTCGGCATGAGCCATGATTTTGAAATAGCCGTTCAGGAAGGCTCCAATCTGCCCAGGATAGGCAGCCTGTTATTCTCATAAGCCGGGCCGGAGGGCAAAATGATCGTCAAAGTGCGAGTTATACCTAATTGCGAAGACAACGAAGTGGTCTCAAGAATAGGCAGCGTACTGCGCGTGAAGATCTGCGCGGCCTCGGCTGACCTGCAGATAAACACCATGCTCCGGGATTACCTTTCGGAATTTTTTGAAGTGCCTATTAAAATGGTCAATATCATACGCGGCGCCAAAGGCCGGGAAAAGACCGTGGAAATAATCGGCAAGACCGAAGAACAGCTTAAAAACCTGCTGGATTCCATCCCGTAAAAAGCAGGGTGTAGGGTGTGGGGTATAGGGTGTAGGGTTGATAGAATAGGGTTTAGGGATAAGGGACTCCTTTTACCCTATACCCTATACCCTACCCCCTATACCCTATACCCTGATTTTATGATCCCTCCACGCCTCATCTACAAACCGGGCCGCTTAAAAATACTTGACCAGCGGCTTCTGCCGCACAAAACCGCTTATCTAAAGGTCAGGAACGCCAAAGAAACGGCAAAGGCCATAAAGGATATGGTCCTGAGAGGCGCCCCGCTTATAGGCTGCGCCGCCGCCTGGGGCTTTCCGCTGGAGCTGACGGCCAAAAGGCCGGCCTCCTGGGCCTCCGTCAGGGAGCTCCTGGCCGAAGCCGCCAGGACCATAAAAGCGGCGCGCCCGACGGCGTTGGCCCTTTTTTACGCGGCCGACCGCATGGCCGCGCATGCCGAAGCTTATCTGGCCGGGCAGCGGAATTTTTCAACGGAAAAATATAAAAGGCTCACGGCCCTGCTTGAAAAAGAAGCCAGAGCCATAACCGGGGAAGACCGCCAGGCCTGCGCGGCAATGGGGCGTCTTGGCGCCGGGCTTCTTAAAAAGAATTCCATAGTTCTCACGCATTGCAATGCGGGGGCCCTCGCCACGACGGGCAGCGGCACGGCCGTGGGCGTCGTCATAAAGGCGCATGAAGCGGGAAAAATAAAATACGCTTACTCTTGCGAGACCAGGCCTTATTTGCAGGGCGCCAGGCTTACCAGCTGGGAACTGCAAAAAAGCAAAGTTCCGTCGGCGCTTATCACGGATAATATGGCCGCCCACCTTATGAAGACCGCCGGCATCAGCGCGGTGATAGTGGGCGCCGACCGGATAGCCTCCAGCGGCGATACGGCCAATAAAATAGGCACCTACGCCCTGGCAGTGCTGGC
>JACQYT010000132.1 GCA_016208085.1 Elusimicrobiota bacterium
AGGGATGATCGCCGGGATTTCCAAACCCAACCGGGCGCAGCTTTCGCGGCTGGTCTGCGACGAACTGCGCTGGTTCAGGCTCGACGGCCGCCGCAAGGACATGGCTTGCCGCGTCGCCATGCTGCGCATGCACCGCGACGGTAAATATTCAGTAAACCCGTCTCTGCCCGGCTGAAAATTCCCCGCCCTGACCCCCCTAACCGGCTCAAATTCTTATTTGATATAATTTAGCAGTTACAAGCTGCACTTGCCGCTTTTTGATGGAAGGGTGGCCGAGCGGTTTAAGGCGCCGGTCTTGAAAACCGGTGTGCGGTTATCGCCGTACCGTGGGTTCGAATCCCACCCCTTCCGAAGGACTTAAATTATGGACCATAAAGCGAACATACTGGTCGTGGACGACGAGGCGCCGGTATCAGAGATGATCTCGGCGGCGCTCTCGGATCAAGGGTACAAAGTATCCATCGCGTTTAACGGCGAGGAATGTGTAAAAAAAATAAGCGGCGACAAGTTCGACCTTGTGATACTGGACATAATGATGCCCGGCATGGACGGGATCGCGGCCCTGGGCGAAATAAAGAAGCTGGACCCCGAAGTGGAGGTGATAATGGCGACGGGCCACGGGACGATGGGCACGGCCATCCAGAGCATGAGAAAGGGCGCGTTTGATTACCTGCATAAGCCTTTTGAGATAAAAGAGCTGGTCGCGGTAGTTGAGAAAGCCCTGGAAAAGCGCAAATTCAACGACATAACAAAAGCCATTTTTTCAACGATAAAATCGGAGGAACTGCTGCGGATAATCATTGATTCCGCAGTGCGGATCCTGAAGGCCGATGAGGCCCTGCTGGTATTGCTGGACGCGGCCGGGCAGCCTTATATCGCCGTCTCGGAAGGTCTGAACGGCGAACCGCGCAAGACCTCGCGGCTTGCGGCCTCAAGCCGCATATTAGAGCGGCTGGCCGACGACAAGGGCGCTTCCGTCGTGCTGATAGAAGACCCGAGGAAAGACGCGCAGTTTGCGGATATCGAACATATCGGCGAAGTAAAATTCGCGCTGCTGCTTCCGCTGATAGAGGACAACAGGCTGATAGGGCTGATAAATATCAACCGCATGCAGCTGGACGAATATTTCAACGAAAACGACCTGCAGAGGGCGAAGATTTTCGCCTCCCTCGTCAGCCTGGCTTTAAGGAACGCGAATTTATATAAACAGCTTCAGGAAACCCAGTCGCAGCTTATCCAGGCGGAGAAGATGTCCGCGCTGGGCCAGTTGGCCGGGGGGCTGGCGCACGAGATAAACAACCCGCTTTCCGGCATTCTCGGCCTGACCCAGCTGGTGCTGGAAAAGGCGGATGCAGGCGCCCAGAGTTGCCAGGACCTTAAAGACATCGAAAAGGCGGTCTTCCGCTGCAAGAAGATCATCTCGTCCCTTTTATCGTTCGCCAGGCAGGAAAAGACCAGGCTGGAGCCCGTCAATATCAATGAAGTGATAGAGGAGACCCTGGTCCTGTGCGCCAGGCAGATGGAGTTGAAACATATAACCATCGTAAAGGAGTTCGGGCCGGAGCTCCCGCCGGTCAACGGCGATTTCCAGCAGCTCATGCAGGTGTTCTTAAACCTGTTCACCAACGCGCGCGACGCCATGCCCGACGGCGGAGCTATCACGATAAGAACGCAGTTGTCCGCTCCGGCGCCGGACAAGAAGGAGCTGCTAGCCGTCTCCCTGGCGGATACGGGGGCCGGGATACCCCCGGAAATCCTGGACAGGGTATTTGACCCCTTTTTTACCACTAAGCCGGCCGGGAAGGGCACGGGCCTGGGTTTATCGGTCTGCCTCGGCATCATAAACAAACATAACGGGGCGATACTTGCCAAGAGCGAGCCCGGGAAAGGCTCCGTTTTCACGCTGTATCTGCCGGTATGAATATGCTCAAAAAAATCCTTGTGGTGGACGACGAAGAACTTGTCAGGAATTACGTCAGGCGGGCGCTGTCAAGCCGCGGTTACGACGTTGCGGCGGCCGTGGACGGCGCTTCCGCGATGGCGGTCATAGAGAAGGAAGATTTTGACCTGGCGATCTGCGACCTGAAAATGCCGGACCTGCGGGGCGAAGAGGTCATAAGGAGGCTCAAAGCCCGCCGACCCCTGACCCGCGTTATAGTGATAACCGGCTCCGTTTCCGATATTTTAAACCCCATTTTTCCGGGGCTCGCCGTGGAGGGCTTTCTTATAAAGCCTTTCGGGATAAACGAGATCCGGGACATGGTGGAGAAGATTTTAAAAGGCAGGTCATGAGCCCGTCTGGTCCCGGAACCTTGGTTGCGGTTGAATTTTTCGGCTTCTTTCCTGACCAGCGCGGCGAAATTTAACCGGCGTTCGTTGGTAAAACCAACCGGCGGATTTTTTTAAAAAAAGCGAACAGACATCCGAAAATTGTATGTTGCAATTTTCGGATTAAATCATTCCGCATTCGTCCGATATTTTTTTCTCCTCGCTTATTACGGTTTTCACGCTGTTCAATTCTTCCAGGGACATCTTCGGAAGTTCGCTGGATTTGTAGAATTTATCAAGCAGCTCGTAGAATCTTTTCTTCACCCCGGGGTCTTTTATTTCCCCGCCCGGGTTCTTCGTGAGAGCCTTGCCGGAGAAGTCCGGGTCCCTCAGCCGGCGCGCCCAGTATTTTGCCTTGGCTTCTACCGCCCCGTTCTGAAGGACCGCGACCCTGAACCATCTTACGGTGCAGTCTGCCTTGGCGAAGCCGGCCGGGGCGTCCCCGAAATCGTTGAAAGAGGGAAGCTGCGCCTCGTCGTTGAACATCGCCGGCAGGGCCGCCGGGTCCGGCAGCTCAAATTCGAATTCCGGCCTTTCGGGGAGCATATCCCACTGCCTGTCCGTCTCGGCCTCTATCGTGTGCAGGACTGTACCGGTCTGCGAGTCTATTATTTTGGCTATTATCTTCAGGTGGTCCTTTGTGCCGAAGACCGTCCCGGTTATGATCGCGTCCGTGGTACGGAGCTGCCCGGCTTTTGAGCCGGCCGCCGTACCGGACGCGCCCGATAAAGACAGCTTCTGTTCGTCCATGACCCTGTCAAGCTGGCTTCTTTCCATCATGTTGACTTTTCCGGACGCCACAAGGCAGGTCAGCAGCTTCTCCGCGACATACTCGCTCTCCTCGCGGGAGGTCCTGGCTTTGCGCGTAAATTCTATCACGGCGATATTCTTTACTTTGTTGGCGGCGGAATACCTGGCGATATCGTTCGCCATTTTTTTGTAAACATCCGCTGCGGGGGACGGCTGGGTATTTGAGAAAAACACGCAGGAGGCGGTCAAAAAGATTTTTACTGCCGCTGAATTTTTTCCGGTCATAACCCCTCCTTCTTCCTGCTTATATTCTAGCAGGGGGAGATAAAGGAAAGGCCAGAAAATCAGCAAATTTTATTCAAATCCCGAAAATCGGCTTGGCCGATTTTCGGGAGCTTTGTTCGCCTATCAACCAACTTTAGGCCGGTAGCTTTTACCAATAACGCCTATAAAATTCAGAAAAAGTTTCGGACTCCAGCCGCCGCGGTCGAATACCATGGTCACCCGTCTCTTGCCCACCAAGCGGCGCACCTCCTCCAGAATCTTCGGCAGCATCACCGGAAGCGCTTCGTTGAACTCCGCCGTCACCACAAAAACAGGGTCTCCTGCCTTGTCGTTGACCCAATAATCCGTCGTAGCCGGCAGCGCCAGGCGCATTCGGGTGGAATAGGTTTTCGGTATCCGCTTTTTGCCGTGGTAAAC
>JACQYT010000026.1 GCA_016208085.1 Elusimicrobiota bacterium
AGCCGGGGGATGTTACTTAAACACTTTGGGCAAAGCGCATGTATAAGGATACATTCATGATGAAAACCGCAATATTCGCGCTTTTATTTTCTCCCGCCCTGCTTTCGGCCCAGGGGCAGGCAAGGAACGCCAAAATGCAGGAACAAAACCTTAAATACACAGGGACTTATTTTATCGTGAATCTGCCGAGCGGCTGGGAGAAAAAAGACCCGCCCTTCGGCCTGTCCGCCAAAGAAAAGAAGGTTTTCGGCGTGGAGGTCTACGGGCCCGTCACGGCGGATGAAATCGCCTGCCGCATCTCTGTTTATTATTACGCCCCCGGCAACCTGCTGCACAAGACGCAGGAAAAATTCATAAAGCGCCATTCACAGCCCGTGTTCGGGGCCAACCTTGACGGCAAGACATACGGCAAGGTGAAACCCGGTTCGGTAGCCGGGCACAGCGCCAGGCTGTTTGAGCGGATTCTTTTTGAGTATATCCCGCCCGAGTCGGTGAAGCAGAAGAAAGTGCCCGTCTACGAGCATTTCGCCGTAGTTCCGGCCAAAACCGGCTTTTTCGTGTTAAGGTATTATAATCGCTTCCGCCAATCGTTTAATTTGCCGCCGCCGCTTCGCCTCGGACAATCGCCCGGAGCGGGGATGATTTTCCTCTTGACTTTTCCGTTTTCGGGTGGTATAGTCTAACGAAACTGGGTTGCCATTCATCCAATTGTATAATTATTGGACTTTAATACACATAAATGCACAAAAGTCTTGACTAAACGGCAAGAATATGCATAATATACCATATGGAACGCTATTTACACGATCGGATTATTGGAGATCTGCGTAAAAAAATGGTCTTTATAACAGGCCCCCGCCAGGTTGGGAAAACATATCTTTCAAAAAGCATCCAGGTTGAATTCGGCAAGCCGGTATATCTAAACCACGACGACATTTCAGATATTAAAATTATCCGTAAGCGCGCCTGGCCGCTTAACGCGGAGTTGGTTATCCTTGACGAGATACATAAAATGAAAAGCTGGAAGGTTTTTTTGAAAGGCACTTTCGACACCCGTCCCCCCGCCCAGTCTTTTCTGGTAACCGGCAGCGCGCGCCTTGACACTTTCAGGCAGACCGGCGATTCTCTGGCCGGTCGTTATTTTCTGTACCGGTTAAATCCCCTTTCCGTAAAAGAACTCGTCCCGACCATGCCGCCATATGAGGCCCTCTCAGCGCTGAACCGGCTGGGCGGTTTTCCGGAGCCGTTCCTTTCAGCCTCCGACGAGGAGGCGGGCCGCTGGCGCAGGCAATACTACACCGATCTTGTCCGCGAAGACATATTGGACTTCAGCCATATAAGCGAAATCCGCGTTATACGGCTATTATTGGAAATGTTGCGCAAGCGCGTCGGCTCCCCATTATCCTATGCCTCGCTCGCCAATGACCTGCAAACAGCGCCGAATACCGTCCGCAAGTACATGGAAATCCTGGAAAGCCTGCATATTATATTTCTTGTCCGGCCGTTCCATAAGAATATCGCCAGGTCCCTGCTTAAAGAACCGAAAGTATATTTTTACGACAGCGGCTATGTGGAGGGCGACGAAGGCGTCCGCCTGGAAAACACCGTGGCGGTATCGCTTCTTAAGCATGTGCAATACCTCGGGGACGCAAAGGGGTTGGAAACCTCCCTGCATTATATACGCACGAAAGACGGAAAAGAGGTGGATTTCAGCCTCGCGGAAAAAGGCGCGCTGACGCATTTTATAGAAGTCAAGCTGTCGGATGACGGCATAAGCCGCAATTTGAGGTATTTTAAGGATCGTTACCGGGGTATGGCGGTGCAGCTGGTGCACAATGCACGCAACGAGCAGGAAATGAACGGCGTTTCGATTGTGCGCGCCGGAGACTGGCTGGCCCGATTATCCGCCTGAGCCCGGTTTATTTTTACCAACGTCGATTATACAATTGGCCGGCTATTTTCACAATGTTTATCCCACCCCGATGATAAATCCATTCCCGCCCCCAAGGTCGCAGCCAAATCTTTTATTGAAGTAATTCGGCGCAATTGGTGCCGCCGCCGGGACAACTTGCAATTTGAACCCGAGGCCGGTCCGGAATGATCGCCTTTAGCGAGTATAACCCGTATCTCGCGGCAACTGTGCCATTGTTAACATGCCTTGTGGCCGTCACCACATAACAGGGTTTCTTACCGCACCCGGAAGTGGACATCGAAACCTTGTAAAATTTCATAGGAAGTTCGGCCGCTGTCATTCCGCTATAATTGATATCAAGCGAGGTGAATTCTTCAGCATAGACTCCACTTCTTGCAAGATATCTTTCCTGTCCTGATTTAACGGAGGAAAATGCGCTCATCGCTTCAGCAACGCGGGCTTTTTCAGGTGTGCCATGATCGCGAGCGGTATGATAACTTATTACTATCAATACAATTACTCCGAATAAAATCACTATCGTTTTCCGCAAGGGCCCTATCGGCTTTTTATAAATAACCATAGTTCTACACATCGGGTCATAAACAAATATTTTATGTTGTAAAATGGTCCCCAATAAACACTCAAAAGCGAGCATAAAAACAGTAAAAGGCGAACCAGCACCGCAAGTTGGCAAGAAAACAGTCAGGCTGAAAAGCAGTAAAAACATGACTAGATACCATGCCAGGGTCCTTCCAAAAGATCTTGAATAACTGAGTTTCTCGCCGTTTTTTGCGACAACCGATATGCCTGCCAGAAACTTCCCAAGAGTCTGGCCCCATCTGCCAATGGTCAAAGCCTGATAAAAAAATGTGCTGAAAAGCGCCATAAAAAAACAAATTCCATCACGCCAGGTAACTATGTGTTTAGAAATTAAATACCTTTCAAGTGTAAAAGCAAGCCATATGCAAGGTATCCATACGCAGGTAAAATCTATTATAAACGCGCTAAGTCTTATCCAGAATCCTGCCGGCTCCGGTTTAACGCCTATAAATGCCGCAGGTGAATTATCCGGTTTTTGTGTGTTCATAAATTTTTGGTAACTACTTAGGTAGAGCAGTTCCCCCTCTTTTGAAAAGAGGGGCCAGAGCCTGCCCCTGCATGTATTAAGCAGGGGGGAGATTTTTTCAACTACTCTGTTTATTCAAATCCTCCTTCGTCCCGGCACCCTTTCCGGGGGATTAAGCCACAGGTTGAAACCGCGCCGGCGGTTTCCCCTACCTTTACTAAAAGGGGGATTCTCCATTCTATCTCATCTGGCTACCTGAGCAGTTACAATTTTTGCACAAATGTATTGTTTGAGAAAAGAAGACGATAAAGCTTATAGTACCAAAAAAGCCGGTAGGAGGGGTTTTTTTTATGAAGCCGGCTACGACAGTTGGGTCGGGAGTGGATTTATTATCAGGGCGGGGAACGCATAAATAAAAATAGATGGCAGACATGCCGGCCGGGGCGGCGTCAGTAAACCGTCGATAATAGGCTGGGGGTTTAATTGTTATAATGTGAAAAGCACTGACAGGCGGTAAATTTACCGGAGACAGGGGAACGTTTATGCCGGGGAAAAAGACGGAATTGCAGTCGCCGAAAGTTGCGGCTGCGGCGGAAGAAAACCTTAAAAATTTGTTTAAAAAAACCCTTGGGGGGGAGATCGCGGACTTCTCGCCGCTCAAGGGCGACGCCTCCGCCCGCCGCCTGTTCAGGATAAAAAACGATAACCGCTCCGCCGTCGGCGTCATCGGCCCCGATAAGCTTGAAAACACGGCGTTCGTCGAGTTTTCCAGGCATTTTAGGAAAGAAAAAATGCCGGTTCCAGAAATATACGCCGCCGACCTCTCAAAAGACGTCTACCTGGAAGAAGACCTCGGCGACCTTACCTTGTTCGACTTCCTGTCAGCCGAGCGCACGGGCCCGGAATTTCCCGAAACCGCGCTGGCCGCCTATAAAAAAGCCCTGGACTGGCTGCCCCGCTTCCAGCTCACGGCCGGCCGCGGCCTTGACTATAAATACTGTCACCCGCGGGAGAGCTTTGACCGCCAGTCCATCATGTGGGACCTGAACTATTTCAAATACTATTTTCTGCGGCTCTCCAAAATCCCTTTCCACGAGCAGAAACTTGAGGATGATTTCACCACCCTCACGAATTTTCTGCTGGAAGCCGACGCGGACTATTTCCTGTACCGTGATTTCCAGTCCAGGAACATCATGCTCCGGGACGGCGAGCCTTTTTTCATAGATTACCAGGGCGGCAGGAAGGGGGCGCTGCAGTATGATGTCGCCTCGCTGCTTTACGACGCCAAGGCCGATCTCCCGCCCGAAACCCGGCAGACGCTTGTAAACCATTATCTTGAAGCGGTTGTCGCCGCGGGCAGGATGGATAAAAATAAGTTTATGCGGTATTTCCACGGCTTTGTGTTTATAAGGATAATGCAGGCGCTGGGCGCTTACGGTCTGCGCGGCTTCTATGAAGGCAAGACGCACTTTCTCCAGAGCGTGCCCTACGCCGTAAAGAACCTGGAATGGCTGCTAAGGAAGGCGGAAGTGCCGGTAAAACTGCCGGAATTGAACCTGCTGTTCAGGCGGATGGTGGCCTCCTCCTACCTGCGCCAGTTCGGCGCCACAAAACTGGGCCTGACCGTCAGGGTGGCTAGCTTCTCCTATCGCGGCGGCCTCCCGTCCGACGAAAAAGGCCACGGCGGCGGCTTTATCTTCGACTGCCGCTCCCTTCCCAACCCGGGACGCGAGGAAAAATACGCGCTTTTAACCGGCAAGGACGCGGAAGTCGTCTTATATCTTTGCGCCGAGCCGCGGGCAGGGGAATTCCTTGAGTCTGTTTTTAAGCTTATAGACCGGGCTGTGGAAAATTACCTTTCCAGGAATTTCACGGATTTAATGGTCTCTTTCGGCTGCACCGGCGGCAGGCACCGCTCTGTCTACTGCGCGGAAAGCCTCAAAAACCATCTCCTTGAAAAATATAAGATACGGGCCGAACTTCACCACCGGGAGCTGGACGCGGGCGCCGGCGCGAATTCATTATGAAAGCGATGATACTGGCCGCCGGGCTCGGGCTCCGGCTGCGTCCCCTCACCAATGCCGTGCCCAAAGCGCTTATTGATATAGGCGGCGCGCCCATGCTTGAAGTGATCCTGAAGCGGCTGACCGCGGCAGGCGTGACGGAAGTAATAATAAACAGCCATCATCTGAGCGAGAAAATAACCGAATTCTTGACCGAGAAAAAGAACTTCGGCCTGAAAATAGAACTCTCAAGAGAGAATTTCTTTCCGCTTGAGACCGGCGGCGGGCTTAAAAAAGCGGCCTGGTTCTTCGGCGACGGCAAACCGTTCTTCCTTTATAACTGCGATGTATTCACCGAGATGGACCTCGGCGCTATGTATAGGGCGCATCTTGGGACCGGGGCGCTGGCCACGCTAGCCGTGAAGGACAGGCCGACTTCCAGAGCGCTGCTTTTTGACGCGGACCTGAACCTCCAGGGCCGGTTCAACACCGCTGAAAACGCCTTTGAATGGACGGTGTGCCGGGTGGAGAACCCTTTGCGGCTTGCTTTCAACGGCGTGCATGTGATCTCGCCGGGAATATTCAAGCTTATGACCGAGACCGGGATCTTCTCCATAACGGGCGTGTATCTGCGCCTGGCCGGCGCCGGTTCAAAAATAAAGGGTTTCCGCGCGGACGAGTTTTACTGGCAGGATATCGGGACCCCCGAGAAACTCCAAGCCCTGAAGCGGTATGTGGCCGAAAAAGGCATAAAGATTTAACCGATTGCGCAATCCTGGTTAATCGCGGGGGTTTTTCAGCGATTCCAGCCGTTCCAGGTTCGCGGCAGCGCTTTTTGACCCGGGCTCGATCTCCAGGGCTTTTCTGAATAACGCACCGGCCGCCTCATAGCGCCCGTTCTTCGCGTTTATGATGCCCGCATCGTTCAGCGCTTCCCGGCTGTACGGGTTCAGCCGCAGCAGCGCCTCGTAGATTTCAAGCGCCTGCGCTTCTTTCCCCTGCCTGAGATACAGCCCGGCCAGCTGGACATAGGCGGGCTCGCTGCCCGGCGCTCTTTCTATGGCGCGTTTGAACAGGAGTTCCGCCGCCGCGCCGGCGTCCAAAACCCCCGCGTCCGTCGCCGCGTGCCGCAGCCAGAGATAGAACGGGACGGGGACGAGGAAAAGCGCCAGTTTTAGATATTCCCGCTTCTCCCTGCCGAGGAACCACAGCGAGAGCGCCGTCAGCAGCGGTGCGACAATGCCGTTCTCCTTGAAGCCCAGCGCCATAAGGAAAGCGAAGAAGGACAGCCCGAAACAGATAATGATCTGCCGGAAAACCTGGACGCGCAAGAAAACATTGAATTCCCACCCCGGATTTGATATCCTTGTATTATGACGACATATGAGTTGATAATAATTATTAACCCTCAGGTTTCCGATACGGAAGCTACTGAAATTGTTGAAAAGACCAAAAAGATCATAACCGACGAAAAGGCCGAAATTCTCAATGAAGACAGGCTCGGCAGAAAGAAGTTCGCCCACCAGCTGGGAAGGCACAGAGACGGCTTTTATCTGTACCTGAAAGTCAAGGCCGCTCCTGAAACTGTCAAGAATATCGCTCGCAATCTCAAACTTCAGGAGTCAATCCTGAGAGCTATGGTGCTTAAAACGGGGGTTGAGCCCGTTAAAAAAGCCTGAAAGCCCGTGGAAGAAAGTTTAGTCTCTAAACTCCAGTTTATAAGGGGAGATTATGAATATCAGGATTCCTGAACAAAATTATGTTTTGATCACCGGCCGGCTCACCCATGACCCGGACCTGCGGTTCACCCAGAAAGGCCAGGGCGTCTGCAGTTTTGACATCGCGGTCAACAGGCGCTATAAAGACCAGACCACCGGCGAATGGAAGGACGACACCACTTTCGTGCCGGTCACCGTCTGGGGGCCGATGGGCGAAAAATGTAAGGAGCGCGGCAAGAAAGGCAGCCCTGTGCATATTGAAGGCCGGCTCTCTAGTTCCGAGTATGTGGATAAGAGCGGGCAGAAAAGGAAGGTGATGCGGATAGTGGCCAGAAGGGTGCAGTTCCTGGCCGTAGCTTCCGCCGCCGAAACCGAAGCCGCGCCCGAAACCGCAGAAGCCGCCGAAGCCGCCGGGTCGGAAACCGCCGACAAAGCCGCCCCCGTAGACGAAGTGCCGTTTTAGCAGGAGGAATGATTTATGGCCAACGAAACCGACAGGGAACTCACCGGCTCCGACGCCCCGGCTCCCAGGCCCGCCAGGCCGGAGCGAAGCGACGGGCCGCACCGCCCGGACGACGGTTCGCGCCGCCCCTACGGCCCCCGCAAGCATTTCGCGCCCAGACGCAAGGTCTGCAGGCTTTGCGCGGAAAAGATCGCCCAGGTGGACTACAAGCAGGTGCAGATCGTGAAAAGCTTCTGCACCGAAACCGGCAAGATGCTTTCCCGAAGGATCACCGGCGTTTGCGCCAGGCATCAGCGCCAGGTGGCCAGGGCGGTAAAGATAAACAGGAATCTTGCCATCCTGCCGTACTCCGTTTGACGCGTATTTTAAACAACAGGCGCCCTTTTCGGGAGATATTTAGGATATTATGCGGGAGATATCATGAAAGTGATACTTAAAAAAGACGTCAATAACCTCGGAAAATGCGGCGAAGTCAAACAAATCCGCGCCGGCTACGGCAGAAATTACCTGCTGCCCAGGGGCCTGGCGGAAACGGCCACCGAAGGCGCCATGAAAGCCTGGAAGAACAGCGAGGAAAAACGGAACAAAAGGGTTTCGCGCGAAAACACGGGCCTGCAGGAACTGGCCAAAAAGATCTCCGCCATCACCTTGTCTTTCTCAAGGCCGGTGTCCGAAGAAGGCGCGATGTTCGGTTCCGTGGCAAAAAGCGACGTCATAAAAAACCTGGCCGCCGCCGATATAGAGGTCCACAAAGACATGATACGGCTGCCGGCTTCCATCAAGACCGTGGGTTCGTTTGAGGTTGAAATAGCCCTGAAGGCCGATATTATCGCCAAAATCAGGATCATGGTCACCGCGCAGAACAAATAAGAAACTCTAATCTCTCAACTCTAAGCTTCTTTTATGGTTTATACAAAAGTGCCGCCGCATTCTATTGAGGCAGAGATGGCCGTTTTAGGCGCCATGCTGATAGAAAAAGAGGTTATAGACACGGTTTCCGAGCTGGTCCAGGCCAAACACTTCTACAGCGACATCCACCGCAAGATCTTCGAGGCTATAACCGATCTTTATAACCGCAACCAGCCGGTGGACATCGTAACGCTCACCGACGAACTCAAAAAAAACAACAGGCTGGACGAACTGGGCGGCCAGAAATACCTCGCCGACCTGCTGGAGAAGGTGTCCACCTCCGCCCATACCCAGGCTTACGCCCAACTGGTCAAGGAAAAAGCGCTGCTTCGCGACCTAATACGGGTCTCCACGTCGGTCATAGAAAAATCCTTCATCGCCGAAGACGAGGTGGAAAATATCCTGGACTACGCCCAGGAACAGATCCTCGAAGTGGCCCAGACGAACACCGACCACGGCTTTATTTCCGCCGACGTCCTGGCGCCGGAGGTGCTGCACCGGATAGAAAAATTTCACCTGGAGCAGACCAGCATCACCGGCGTGCCCACTGGTTTTTACAGATTCGACGAGATGACCTGCGGCCTGCAGCCGTCGGACCTTGTTATACTGGCGGCCCGCCCCAGCCAGGGCAAGACGGCCCTGGCGCTCAATATAGCCTATCACGCCTCCGTGGAGAAAAAACTGCCGGTGGCCATCTTCTCGCTTGAGATGGACAAACACGCCATTTTCCAGCGCCTCCTCTGTTCGGCCGCGCGGGCGAACCTCGGCCAGGCGCGCAGGGGCCAGTTCCCCAGGGAGATCTGGACCGACCTGACCCGTTTTTCATCCGATATCGCCGTCGCTCCGCTCTGGATAGACGATACGCCCGGGCTGAATATTCTGGATATACGCGCCCGGACCAGGAAGCTGATAAGCCAGCTCAAGGCGCAGAACAAGACTTTAAGCCTTATCATCATAGACTACCTGCAACTTATCAGGGGCACGGGGCGGCTGGAAAACCGCCAGCAGGAAGTCTCCGAGATCTCGCGGCTTCTGAAAGATCTGGCCAGGTCGCTTAAGCTGCCGGTGCTGGCCCTTTCCCAACTGAACAGGCGCAGCGAGGACAAGGCCCGGGAAGGCAACCGCCCCCAGCTTTCGGATCTGCGGGAATCCGGCTCGCTTGAACAGGACGCCGACGTGGTGGCGCTTATACACAGGGAATGGAAGAAGGACGATCCTAATCCCGAAATCCAGGCCAAGCTCATCATAGCCAAGCAGAGAAACGGCCCCGTAGGGGACATTGAGCTGAATTTCTTCTCGAAATACACGAGGTTCGAGAACCCCGCCATGCCCGGCACCGAGCCCATCGCTGAAGAAGCCGCCGTTTTATAACGGTTATGCAATTTCCCTCAAGGCCCACGTGGGCCGAAATAAAACTCTCCGCGCTCAAAAAAAACCTCCTGAAGCTCCAAAAAATCATCGGTCCCGCCGTTAAGCTGATGTTCGTGGTCAAGGCTGACGCCTACGGCCACGGCGCCGCCGCGGCCGCCGGTTTCGCCGAACGCGAGAATCTCGCCTGGGGTTTCGGAGTGTCGTCGGTGGAGGAGGGACTCTCCCTGCGCTCAGGCGCCGTCCGCTCCCCCATCCTGGTGCTGGGGAGCCTCTACCCTTTTGAAAGCTTCATTGAAGCCATAAACAGCGGCCTTGCGGTGACCATCTCAAGCCTGGACGCCGCCCGGCAGGCGATGGAGGCCTCCCGCAAGCTCGGACAAAAGGCGGTCTGCCATATAAAGCTTGAGACCGGCATGGGCAGGATAGGCGCCCGCAAGCCCGCCGTCATAAAGATATTTTCGGAGCTCGCACTTGGAAAAAGCGCCGCCATAAACGGCCTCTACACCCATTTGTCCAGCGCCGACACGGACCCGGAGTTCACCGCCGCTCAGCTGGGCTATTTTGAGGAAACGATCGCCGAACTCGCCGGTTACGGCGCCAATAATATCATCAAGCATGCCGCCAATTCCGCGGGCCTGCTTAATTATCCGCAAAGCCGCCGGGACATGGTAAGAGCGGGGCTTGCCGCCTACGGCCTTATGGAAGGTTTTGAGCCGGTCCTGTCGTGGAAGACCAGAATAGTCTTTATAAAGACCGTGCGCGAGGGAACTTATATAAGCTACCACAAATCTTTCAGGGCGTCCCGGCCCATGAAGATAGCCACTCTCCCGGTCGGCTACGGAGACGGCTACATAAGAAGATTTTCCGGCGCCCAGGCGCTGGTCGGCGGCGTAAAATGTCCCATAGCGGGCGATATTACGATGGATATGACCATGGTGGACGTGACCGATGCGCGCGACGCGGCCGTGGGCTCGGAAGTGACGCTTATAGGCCGCCAGGGCGGCGCGGAAATAACGGCCGCAGAGCTGGCCGTTGTCGCGGGCACCATACCCTACGAGGTGGTTACGCTTATCGCTTCCCGCGTGCCCAGAATTTACGTCTAAAATCGCGAAGCGGTTTTAGTGATGAAACATTATATTTCAGAGAAGGTCGGCAAAGAGGCGCTGGCCCTGGCCCAAGCGCTGGGCGGCACCGCCCTCATGATCAAATCGGTCGTCTTCTGGCTGTTCAGGGTAAAACCGGAATTCAGGGAAATAATAAAACAGTCCGTCAAAATAGGCGTTGACTCCATCCTGGTGACGCTGTTGACCAGCTTTTTCACGGGCATGGTGCTGGCGCTGCAGATGGGCTACACCTCAAAGAACCTGTTCAACGAGCCGCTCTATATCGGCACGATGGTGGCGTTCTCGCTGGTAAAGGAGCTGGGGCCTGTGCTGACCTCCATCGTGGTGGCGGGCCGCGTGGGCGCGGCGGTCACGGCCGAGATCGGCACCATGAGGGTGACCGAGCAGCTGGACGCCCTCTACACCCTGGGCACCAATCCCACGCGCTATCTGCTTATCCCGCGCTATATCGCATTCATGCTGACGATCCCGCTGCTCACCGTGTTTGCCGACTTTGTCGGCGTTCTCGGCGGGTTTCTGGTCAGCACCGTCAAGCTCCATGTCCCCAGTTCCGTGTACTGGAACGATATTTTCACCTTCATGGAGGTGAAAAATTTCATGCACGGCTTTCTGAAGACTTTTGTGTTCGCTTTTATGATCGCCACCGTTTCCTGTTATAAGGGCCTGACCTGCGAAGAGGGAGCCGAAGGCGTGGGCAAGGCGACCACGCAGGCGGTGGTGATAAGCATGGTGCTGGTGATGGTGCTGGATTATTTCATAAGCGCCGCGCTGGTGGCGGTGGGGATAATATAGCGTGACAGCAAGAATTTCAAACAGGCTGGTTTTTCCGACCGCCTTGCTGTCATGCTTTCCGGCTGTTACGCTGGCCGGCTGATTTATGATCGAAATTAAAAACCTGACCAAGATCTATTCCGGCAGGAAGGTGCTTGATAACGCCGGCGCGGTCATCAGGGACGGGGAAACGTTCAGCGTCATCGGCCCCTCCGGCTGCGGCAAGAGCACGTTCTTAAAATGCGTTATAAGGCTGATAAAGCCCGAATCGGGCGCTATCCTGGTGGACGGCAGGAACGTGGCGGCTATAGACAACGAATTTGAACTGGCCCGGCTGCGCAGGGATTTCAGCTACCTGTTCCAGGGCGGGGCGCTTTTTGACTCGCTGACCGTTATGGAAAACGTCACTTTCGGCCTGAAGCACCTGACGGATATCCCCGGCAGCGAATATACGAGGATAGCCAGGGAAAAGCTCGCGCTTGTGGGCTTGGACAACGCCGAAGACCTCAAGCCCGCCGAACTTTCCGGCGGCATGAAAAAGCGGGCGGCGCTGGCCCGCGCCATAGCGACCGAGCCCAAATATATCCTTTACGACGAACCGACCACCGGCCTGGACCCCATCACTTCCGAAATGGTGCAGGGGCTTATCAGCGACATGGCGGCCAAGCTCAGGATAACCTCCGTTATCGTCACGCACGACATAAGGTTGGCTTTCACCATCTCGGACAGGCTCGCTATGCTCTACAACGGCAATTTTGACATCATAGGCACTCCCGAAGAGCTGCGCAAATCCTTGAACCCGGTAGTCAAAAAATTCACGGAGGAAGCTCTTTTTTCGTTGAAGTCCTCTATGAGGCAGTCCCACTTCGCTGCCTGGGCGAAGGTCTCCGTCCAGAACTCCGGCTTCCAGAGGCTGTCCAGCTCCGGAACGGTCCTTTCCTGCTGTTCCACCCAGGTGAAGTACTTGAGGTTATGCAGGACCTTGCGGTCCAAAAGCGTCAGTTCCTTCATCCAGTCGGTCGTCTGGCCCAGCAGGGAATTTTCATAGTCCGCCGCGGCCTGGTTCTCCGTATAGGCGCCGCGCTCGTCGCGCAGTTCCTTGATCCGCGACTGGTAGAGGTCCATGGAGTCGGTGAAGATCGTGAAGATGAAGTCTTCCCCGCCGAGTTCCTGCTGTTTGGCGGTCTTGATAGACGCCAGCAGGTTGCAGATGCCCGAGATGCCGAGCAGGCCCAGGGACTTGAGCGTTTCTTCCGAAATCTTGCGCGCCTTGAGGTATTTCAGGCCCGCGGGTTCGTTGAAGAGCCTCATAACCCGCATGCAATCCTCGTCGTCAATATCAGCCACGATGTCGGTGTTGCGGACATTGTGGATCCAGGGTACGTGCTTGTCGCCGATCCCCTCAATGCGGTGGGCGCCGAAGCCGTTCAACAGCAGGGTGGGGCACTGCAGGGCCTCCACCGCCGCGACCCTGACGTTCGGGAACCGGGTCTTCAGGTAATCCCCGGCGCCGATCGTGCCGGCCGAGCCGGTAGCGGAGACATAGGCCGAAAACCGTCCGCCTTTTGAGACGCTCCGGAACACTTCCTCTATGGAGGGGCCGGTGACGCTGTAGTGCCAGGAGCAGTTGCCGAACTCTTCAAACTGGTTGAAGATGAGGCAGTCCTTGCGGGTCTTTTTTATTTCCCAGCATTTATCGTAAATTTCCTTGACGTTCGACTCGGTGCCGGGGGTCGCAATGACCTCGGCCCCGATGGACTTGAGCCACTCAAAGCGTTCCCTGCTCATCCCTTCGGGGAGGATGGCCACGGCCGTGCATTTAAGCAGCGCCGAGTTGAATGCGCCGCCCCGGCAATAGTTGCCGGTGGAAGGCCAGACGGCTTTCTGCGTCGTCGGGTCGAACTCGCCGGTCACCAGGCGCGGCACCAGGCAGCCGAAGGCCGCCCCCACCTTGTGCGCCCCGGTCGGGAACCACTTGCCGAGAAGGCCGATGACCCGGGCCTTGACGCCCGTGAGCTCGCGCGGGATCTCAAGGTAATTCACCCCGCCGAAAAGGCCTGTTTTGGTGTCGTTCTTCCAGGTGATCCGGAAGAGGTTCAGGGGATCCACGTCCCAGAGCCCCACGGGTTTCAAGCGTTTCTTTATCTTCTCGGGAACCTTCGCGGGATCCACGTGTTGGGCCAGAGTGGGGACGACGATATTCTGCTCCCGGCAACGTTTGATGGTTTTTTCCAGGACCGATTTACTGATGACGGCTTGAGGCATAGTCTCCCTCCGTGAATTTTAGAGAATAAAATGTTGTCCGACAACATTTTATCCTATCCGGCACGGGGTTTTCTTCAACACCTTGCCGGGGTGGAGCGAAGCGACACAATTCAACTCTATCCAACAGGATGAGGGGGAAATTTCTTTCCCCCTCAAACTCCCCCTTGCTCCAAGGTTACCCCGCGGCTTGCGGGCGGGGTATGGTAAAAATTTTTGCCGCAAAAATTTTTAGTCAAACCAGTTTTTGTTCCTTTTATTTCGCCAGCGTCTGTGTAATGCAAATACTCGATAAACCCATGTGTCATTATGCTTACTGTGCAATTATACCACAATTCGCCGGAAATTCAGGAATTACCGATGGTAATTGACTCATAAAGGCAAAGGTTGTAGAATATCAAACAAGACCGGTTAAAAGGAGAAACAAACATGAAATCAAATAAATTCCTCGGCAGAGACTGGATAGACGCCGAACTGGACTATACAAAAGAAGAATGGGAAACTCTTATTGATGTGGCGCTTGATTTAAAGCGCAGATATGCCTTGAACGAAGATACCAGCCGCATCCTGCGCGGCAAGACGCTTTTCACGATGTTTTTCAACCAGTCTCTCAGGACCCGCAGCACTTTTGCGGCCGGCATACAGCAATTAGGCGGTTTCCATGTCGATCTGGAGCCGGGCAAGACCTATACTCCGGCGAGAAAGGGATTTGACATTCCTTATAAAACCGAAAGGATTAAAGATGTGGCTGAGATGCTGAGCCGGGTCGGCGACGCCATCGCCATTAGAATGTACGGTCCGCCGGCGAACTGGATTTATGGTTTTGCGAACTCCACCATGAAAGAATTTGCCGAATCAGCGGCGATCCCGATAATAAACATGGAATGCGATAAATATCATCCGACACAGTCGCTTGCGGACATGATAACGATAAAGGAAAAATTCGGGTCTTTTAAAGGAATAAAAATGACAATGTCGTTTGCTTATTCCGGTTCAATAGAGAAACCGCGGGCGGTTCCCCAGAGCGTCGTTCTCGCGGCGACAAAAATGGGCATGGAAGTGACTCTCGCCTACCCCAAAGGTTATGACCTTGACCCGCAGATCATTGAAGCCTGCAGGAAAAACGCGGAAAGCAACAGGAGTTCCTTTAAAATCACGAACGATTTTGACAAGGGATTCAAAGGCGCCCACGTGGTTTATCCGAAGGCATGGGGCTCCGTATATTGCTACAACTATACGGATGAGACGGGAAAAACCGTCAAGAAGGCCGACCACGTAAAAGCGGAAGAGGTCAATAAAGCCGCCCTGGGCTGGAAAACGACCAAAAAACAAATGGCGCTGGTGGATAAAAACGGCTATTACATGCATTGTCTGCCCGCCGACAGGGGCCAGGAAGTGGACGACGACGTTATTGACGGCCCGCAGTCTATCGTGATAGACGAAGCGGAAAACCGCCTGCACGCGCACAAAGCAATCATGGCCATGACCATGGGCGGCAGGCTGTAAAAGATCAGCAGAAGTCTAAAGTGGAAAGTCTAAAGTCTAAAGTAAACGACTTAATATCTCTACACTCTAGACTTTAGACTCTAGACTACAGGAGAAAGAACCTATGAACCTGTTCGGAAAAGACTTGATAACCACGCAGGACTGGGAAAAGGACGAACTTACGGCGGTGCTTGAGCTGGCCGAGGACATGCAGAAAAAACGTTTTTCACCGAAGTACACGAAACTGCTCCAGCACAAGACGTTTTTCATGTTCTTTTACAACCCGTCGGTCAGGACGCGCCAGTCTTTTGAATGCGCCGCCACGGAGCTGGGCGGGCATGCCCAGTACCTGGAACCGGGCGGCATGCGGCTCAAGACCAAAAAATCAGCCGGTGAAACGGTAGAAGACGCGGCCAAGGTCATGTCCCGCTACGCTTGCGGGATCGGCATCCGGATGCTGGAAGACAAGATCACCCGCTACGGGGAAGCCGACGATATGTTGAGGGAATACGCCAAATTCTCGGAGATCCCGATAATTTCCATGGCGCATGACAAATACCATCCCTGCCAGGGGCTGGCGGACATCATGGGGCTGCGTAAACACCTCGGCAAAGACCTTAAAGGCAAAAAGCTTCTTCTTTACTGGGGCCACGGCGCGCTTGCCCGCTCCTGGTGCTCGGTGCAGGAAGCCCTCCTGCTTTATTCCCGCTTCGGCATGGATGTGACGGTCGCCTCGCCCGAAGGCTACGACCTTGACCCCGCCGTGGTTGAATCCTCAAAAAAGAACTGCCGGGACGACGGCCGCAAGTTTGAAATCACGCGCGACCCGGTGGAAGGCTATCATGGCGCGCACGTGGTTTATTCCCGGAACTGGATGAGCCCCAACGCCTATCGCGACGGCGAATTCCACAAGCAGGAGGAAGTTGACAAGGCCCTCCAGCACAGCCAGTGGATCTGCGACGAGCAGAAAATGAAGCTCACCGACAAGGGGCTTTATATCCACCCGATGCCCATAGACAGGGGGCACGAGGTGACCGACGAAGTCGCCGGCGGCTCCAGGTCCATTATATACGACGTAGCCGAGAACCGCCTGCATGTCCAGAAAGCCATCATGGCGCTGACCATGAGCAAGTTTGACTACAAGCTTAAAAAAACGGCGGCAAGAGTGGCGTAAAACCGGAAAAAAAGCTCAATTCTTTCAAGCTTCAGACATGAGAAAGAGAACTGAAGTTTTAATAATATCAGCATTTCTTGCTGCGAATACCCTGTTTTTATCCCGGCCTTCCACATGCGAGGGAGCTATTATATACGGCGCCTGCGCAGGTATTGTAATTTTATTCCAGCCCGCTGCCTGTGAAGCGTCCATCATGGACCGGCTATGTAAGTCATTTACCAGTGTCCTCGACGACGAGGAGGCCAAAGCAGACGCAGCGGTAAAGAACTGTAAAAGTAAATGTGATTGGGTCAAAAGGAAGAAAGAATTGATAGCGGCCGCTCAGAAAAAGGTGGATGATTCGTGCGCAAAAGGAATTACACCCGATATAACAAAGGTAAGCGCCGGTCTTGATAAAAACGTCCAGGCAAAGCTCCGCAAGCAGTATAACCAGCACAGCAAGATGTACGACGGCACGGCGGATCTTCCAGATAGGGATTTCGGCTTAACCACAAAATCAAATCAATCGCCTGGTTTAACCGTCGGTAAAGGCGGCTAGGTCACCGACTTAAAAACCTCGGAACCGGCTATCCCAAAGTTAAACTCCGCCACTGAGTTCAGCCTCAGCGGCACAAAACTATCCGGAGAAACGCCGGGTCAGGCGGCAACAAGGCAGTCTTCCAGCCTGTTGGCGTCTGCGAGGGCCGCTATTTCACCGCAAAAAGTATCTGCCGCTGGGAAGATAACGCCATTTGTATGGCAAATTAAATGTCCCAACCGTTGCCCTTGCAAGGCTTTAGACGGCATAACAGTGATATATGCAAGATACAGAAGTGATATAACTGATGCAAATGAGATAAAAAAAGCGTGTGACACTGGATGTAATATATTATGCGAAGGGCTTCCCATAGAGTGTTCCCCCGGTCAAGTTCCGATTGCGGCAGGGACATGCGTAGTCTTTGGGGGGAGAAGCCATGCGGCGGGGGTTATTACAAAATCAAAACAGAATGCGCGAACGAAATGATATTTAAGAAATGCGGGGGTAAGTGTTATGATCGTGCTACAGAATACTGCGAGAATGAAAACATTTGCAAGGAAGCTTGTTCGGCGGGGGTCATCAGCGCCGTTCCGGCGCCGGTAAACGGCGAGGTAATCCTGCCGGTAGGCGGGACGGCCGCCCTTTCAGTATCAGGCGAAAAGGGCGATCAACTTCAGTGGTCAAAAACCAGCGGGACATTAACACCCTCATCTGATAACAAGCAGGCCACTTTTACAAGCGCGGATCCCGGCAAAGTCACGGTCACCTTCGGAAGCAAAACATGCAGCAAATGCCGCACAAGCATTGTAGTCGCTTTTGTCAAGGTGACATCATTCAATACAACACCTAGAGCGATAAAAACAGGTAAATCCATAAAATTCACACTTACAACCAATCCGGCAGGAGCGGCTTATATGAAACTAGTGCGCGTGGGTGTGAGCAAATACAGCACCTTCCCGCCGCCGGACGATTTAGTGCAGGGAATAAATGCGTCCATAGAAAAAGGTGTATGGGAATATACGTTCAAAGAGCCCTGTTTCTTTGACCTGTATGCGACCGCAGGCGGAAGTAACGAAATACACTACCTTGACTTGATAACGGTAGATGAGCCATGGTGACAGGGAGATTTATGAGAACTAAAAAAACAATGATCGGGGTGTTGATTGGCCTTATTATAGTAATGGCTGTGTTGGCTATCCTTAATAAATCAAGTGTTCCAAAATACGACAATAAATTGAATATGAAAATGGATTGTGCGTTTGATAACGTCGATTTATTTGAAGTTATTAATCCAGCGTATGATATCTCCCGTGAATTAGCTATGGGAGTGGAGGTAAACTTTTCATTTATGGAAAGTCAGAATGGAAAAAGCCGGCGTTTTTCACTTAATGTTTCGTCAATGACCAGGCGGGAAATTTTAGATGAGATAGTGCGTCAAAACCCAGGGTATTACTGGAAGGAACGAGACGGTGTTATCAATATTCAGCCATATCGCGAGGACAATGACAAAAACATTTCACCGCTTGATATGACTATTCCCTGCTTTGAAGTGCATCAGATACCTCCCTATTTTGCCCTGGAATATCTAACGCGGCTGAGCCGGGAGCATAATATACCGATTATAAGCGATTTTTATGAGATGGCTATACAACTTGGACATAAATTGCCGGATTCTTCCGGAAAACTGGAACATCCGGAAAATTACGATCCCAGGCGACTGATAGATGTTGTAATTCCCCACAAAGTAAGTATCCGGGATTGTTTGAATGCAATAGTTTTAGCCGACCCGCCTGCAAACTGGGAGGCAATAAAATGGAAAGGTGGTAAAACGAGGTTGTCTATTCGAAGCTCCCAATCAGGATATAGCCGGGAGAAAAACCTTGATATGCCCAACTCATATTAACCTGAAAAGCCAGTCTGAAATTTCAGCATAAGAGCGCCGGCGCGGGATTTACGAGGAAGCGGGCCGCGTAGCGGCGGGCTTTGGACGAGGACGAGGGACGAGGGGACGTAGTTAAGTTGTTTAGTTGTTGTATTGGTAGTGATCTGGAACATGAAATAGTCGGGATAGTTTAAGCTCTTCCTCCCGAAGTCGGTAGAGAAGCGAACTGGCACCCGAAAATTGCTACAATTTTCGGATAAGGAGAATACAATGGCAAAAAAACTCAGGATTTTCGCGTTCGGCGGCAACGAGGTGTCGCCGGTCGGGCTGACCGACCCCAAAACCGGAAAAGCGATTATCGCGGATATCGCGATGCAGTGGCGGCGGACAATAGATACCTGCCGCCTTGTGGCGGACATCATTGAGAAACATCCCGACGACCTCTACGTTATGACCCACGGAAACGGCCCCCAGGTCGGCAACATCCTGCTCAGGGCCGAGCATTCCCTTTCCATCCTGCCGCCGCTGCCGCTGGACGTCTGCGGCGCGGACTCACAGGGCGCCATGGGCTACATGCTCGCGCAGCTCGGCAATGAACTTAAAATGAGGGGGATTAATAAAGTGGTCGCCGCCGTGGTCACGCAGGTCGTGGTGGACAAAAACGACCCTGATTTCCAGAATCCCTCCAAATACGTTGGTCCGTCCTACACCGCCCAGGAGGCGAAAGAGCGCAGGGAAAAACAGGGCTGGGCGATGAAGCTCTATAAGAAGGACGACAAGGGTAACGAAGTCTGGAGGAGGGTCGTCCCCTCGCCGGTCCCGAGCGATATCGTGGAAATTGAAGCCGTTGAAGCTATGCTGAAAGCGGGGCTCATCCCGATAACCGTGGGCGGGGGCGGAATACCGGTGGAGGAAGTTGCGCCCAAAACAGAGGGCGGAAAAGAGACTTACAACTGTAACTACGATATCAGGTTCTCAAAAAAAGCGGGGAAAAAACCGGCCAAAATATATTCCGGGGTGGAAGCCGTCATAGACAAGGACCTCGCCTCGGCCCTGCTCGGGAATATGCTTTACAAGCGGGCCAGGGCAAAAGGGGAAGACCTTGACGTCAGCCTCACAATCTTTACCGGGGAGGACGGTGCCAAGCTCAATTACCAGAAGCCCGACCAGGTTGACCTGCGCAAACTGACGGCTAAGGAAGCGCGGGAAATTTATAACCGGAAACCCGCCCCGTTCCCGGCCGGCTCCATGGGCCCGAAAATAATGGCGGCCATCAAGTTCATAGAGAACGGCGGCAGTGCGGCTTATATCTCCAGGACCGATAAGTTCGAGGAAACGCTCAAAGGCAAGGCGGGAACGACGGTGACAAAATAGCGGTAAAATCCACCCTGGCGCTTATTTAGCAAAACCAACTTCTGTCCCCCTTTGCTAAAGGGGGATTGCTTCTCTGATGAAAAATAAAACCGGCATCCCGCCGCATTTTTACTGGGCGCGCCTCGGCAACGAGTATCTGCTGACCAACGACGCGGGCGAGTTCGCCTGTCTTGACGCAGCCCGGTTCAGGCGGTTCGCGGGCTCCGGCGCTTTAGGCGTAAAAACCTCCAAATACCGGGAACTCCGGGACAAGAATTTCATAAGGGACCGGCTGGATTTTGACGGGTTCTCGGCCAAATGGGGGAGTTCCAACGCTTATTTGCACCGCGGCCCGGGCCTGCATATAATGGTGCTTACGCTCCGGTGCGACCACAAATGCGTTTACTGCCAGTCCGGCGCCATCGGCGCCTCCTCAAAAAAGACCGATATGGACCTGGCCACGGCCCGCAAATGCGTGGAGTTCGCGCTTAAGTCGCCCAACTCCGGCATTACCATAGAGTTTCAGGGCGGCGAGCCGCTTTTGAACTGGCCCGCGCTTAAAGAGACGGTTTCTTACGGAACGCGGAGAGCCAAAGAGGCCGGCAAGGAGCTGAAATTCGCGCTGGTCTCCAATTTCAGCCTGATGACTCTGGAGAGGGCGGATTTCCTGATCAAAAACTGCGTCGCGCTTTGCACTTCGCTGGACGGTCCGGCGGCCCTGCATGATAAAATCCGGATCTTAGCCGGAGGAAGCTCGCACGCCGCCGCGGTGAAATGGCTCAGCTATTTCGGCAAAAAATGCGGCAGGGACTCCGACTGCGGTCCCAGCGCGCTTTTGACGGTGTCAAAACATTCTTTCGGCCGCGCCGGAGAGATCGTGGATGAATACGCCGGCCTTGGGCTTGCAAGCATTTTTATAAGGCCGCTCACCCCCATAGGCTGCGCCGGTGCCCTCTGGGATAAAATAGGCTATAGCGCCGAAGATTTTGCCGGATTTTACAGGGAGAGCCTGGCGCATATAATAGACCTGAATAAAAAAGGGACCTTTTTGAAGGAGAAAACGGCTTTCCTGATACTTAAAAAAGCCCTCGGCTTTAAGGATAATAAATACGTTGACCTGCGAGACCCCTGCGGCGCGGGCCTGGGCCAGCTCGCCTATAATTATAACGGCGATCTCTACACCTGCGATGAGGCCCGGATGCTGGCCTGGGAGGGGGACGGGCTTTTTAAAACCGGGAATGTGTTTAAGGACGCCTACCGGAAAGTCGTCTCTTCAGCCCCGGTCAAAGCCTGCGCCTCCGCCTCCGGCCTTGACTGGCAGCCGGCCTGCGCGCGCTGCGTCTGGCGGCCTTATTGCGGGGTCTGCCCGGTCTATAATTACCGGACCCAGGGCAGCCTTTGGGGGCACATGCCGGCCAATCAACGCTGCCGGCTGCTGAAAGGGATCTTTGAAGCCGTTTTTACCCATTTAAGAGATAAAAAGACCCGTTCGCAAGTGTTTGAAAAATGGCTGAATAGTTAGCAGGCCGGGATATTGCCAGTCCGGCTATTATCGGCAGCCGATATCCCGTAAATACTTCGGGGTGTTCAATATAGCTTTAAAAGGTGGGTGTGTCACCAGTAACACGGACTTTTTTTCGGCGGATGTCTAATTCGTAACTTGCCCAACCTGATACCATAATCCGTAGAGCACTCCAAGATTATCCTGTTACGAAACGTTTAAAAGTGAACTCCCTTTTTACTCTATCATAGAGCAAAAAAAGACGCTTGTGAATACTGCCGCTCATGTGGATTTGTGGATCCGCAACAACGCGGCCCCACAAGCTCCACAATCGCTTGGACAAGCCTTTGGCTCTCCCACTCGATTCACACGATGATGATGATTTTCAGGAAATAATGGCAAAAAGTGGCCGAAGAGAGGAGTTCACTTTTCAGCGTTAAATCCTAAGAAAACGGTTCATTTTTGAAAGTTAAATGACAGGGACTTTCAAAATTTTGTAAAAACACCCCGGTTTTTGTATCATAGTAACTTACCTTTTTGACGCATATTCAGCGGCTGGCTATACTTCTGCTTGGCAATGGATAAGGTACCCGCCTATCTGGTCTTCGCCTCGGTTATAGTCCTGGGCAGCATCTTGCTGTTCCTTGCGCGGGACGTTGAGCTCATCCAAACCATAGAGAACAAGAGCCTGGACTGGCGCTTCCGCCAGTTTTCGGATCCGCAACGTCACGACCCTGGATTGCCCGGCGCTGAATTATTTTGCTATTCTTATAATACAAATGACCATCTATCTCCTGGGCCTCATCATAGCGCTTCTGCTGGCGGCGATCGGTTTCCTGTTAAAACAGTTATACGCCCTGAAGCTGGATAAACCGGACTCCAGGACCGAAGATCGGAACGCCGCCCTTAAAAACACCTGGAATAAATTTGACGAGCTTCTGACCAGTCTGCTGACCATCCACGAGATAGGCATAATCAACGCCGGCGATATCAAAAAAGAGGACTTTTATCAGACCGTGGTGGAAAGCGCGTGCGAACTTATACGCTCCCCGCGCGGGTCCCTTATGGTCTACGATGACGGAGTCAAAGAGCTCAGGATCACCGCTTCAAAGAACATCTCCAAAGAAGTCATAGACAGCACCCGCATCAAGCCGGGGCAGGGCATAGCCGGCCGCGCTTTTCAGACGGGAGAGACGATCTTCGTGACCGACCCCGAGCACAACACGCAGTACAAGGATTTTATAGGCGCTATGGAGCAGAAAGAACCGTTCATAGCGATACCGCTTAAGGTAAAAGACAAGCCGTTCGGCGTTCTGAACCTTCACCTTTCCCGGGAAAAAGAGTCTTTCACGGATTACGACCTTAAATTCCTCACTCTGCTGGCCGGGGAAGCGGCCATCACGCTCGAAAACATAAAGCTTTACGAGAGCATAGAGAATTTTTACCTTGAGATGGTGCAGACGCTGGCCCGGGTGATAGACGCCAAGGATTCTTATACCGGCGACCATGCCGGCCGCGCCCGCAGAAAAGCAAGGCAACTGGCCCAGGAACTGCATATGCCGGAGCAGATGATAAAATACGTGGAATACGCCGCCCTGCTGCACGACATAGGAAAGATCGGCATAGACGGGGCCATACTTTCAAAACCCGGGCGCTTGACCACGGAAGAATACGACGAGATAAAAAAACACCCCGCCATAGGCTACCAGATACTTTCCCCGATCCATTTCCTCGGCCCCGTGGCCCAGATGGTGCTTTATCACCAGGAATGGTATAACGGCATGGGCTACCCGGAAGGCCTTAAGGGCGAAGAGATCCCGCTGGGCGCAAGGATCGTGGCCACTATAGACGCCTGGGACGCCATGATGTCGGACAGGCCTTACAGAAGAGCCCTTTCCAGGGAGATGGGCGTGTCCGAACTCGAAAAAGGCGCCGGCAAACAATTCGACCCCCAGGTGGTGGAAGCTTTCCTTAAACTTGAGCGCAAAGAATGGCAGGAACCCGAGGAGAAAGGGTAGTGAATAGTAGGTGAGGAAAAGTAGGTAGTAGGTGGTAGGTAGTAGATAGGGGGGAATAAAGTGATTCCTTAAACCCTACCTGCCACCTGCTATCTACTACCTACTGTTCATATCATGCTTACCATCGTTCCCACGCCGCTGGGCAATCTGGAAGATATAACGCTGCGCTCGCTCGCCGCGCTGCGCGAGGCCGACATCATTCTTTGCGAGGATACCCGCCGCACCATAAAGCTTCTTTCACGCTACACCATAAGCAAGAAACTTGTCAGGTATAACGAGCACAACGAACGCTCTTTAAGCGAAGCCGCCGGTTTTTTAAGCCTGGGCAAGAAAGTCGCGCTGGTCTCCGACGGCGGCACGCCCTGCATCTCCGACCCCGGACGCAAGCTGGTGGCGCTGGCCAGGGCGCGCGGCCTGGCGGTGGAAACTTTGCCCGGCCCGTCGGCCGTCATAACCGCCGCCGCGGGCTCCGGCCTGCCGGCCGACTCGTTCGTTTTCCTGGGGTTCCTGCCGCGCTCAAGAGGCAAGGCGGTCAAAGCCCTCAGAAGAGCGTTCGCCCTGGAAAAAACGGTCATACTTTATGAATCGCCGTTCAGGATAAAAAAATTTCTGGAACTGGTCGTTTCCGAATTCGGTCCGGGGACGGAAACGGTCGTCGCCCGGGAACTGACCAAGCTCTACGAGGAATGGCTCAAAGGGACGGCCCTTGAAACGCTTAAAAAGCTTGAAGCGGTCAAAGAAATGAAAGGTGAAATAACGGTTCTTCTGCGCGCCCCCCAGGGGCACGCAGAATCTAAGATTGTAAATATTCGGTGAACTCATTGTAGCGGCGCCCCTGAATTTTCCCGACCACCGCAATCGAGGCAGCTCCCGACGAATCACAATCATGCGAGGCTCGCCCTTGGGCGAGTGATCCGCGAATATCAGTTTGATTCACCGTCGATAAACGCTTCGCTTTCAGGTCTAGGACTCTCCAGGGACGGCCCCAATAATGATTGGGGAACTTGACAGGCTTGTTCATATCAGTAGTTACGTTATTTTTTTGAAATCCGCTCTTCTATCACCCACAAACTGTATAGGCCATTCTTCTGAGCGGTACGTCTAACGGAGTAACCCATATCATACCTGTCCGGTTAAAATTTGAGGGAACCCTTCATTATGGTAAAATTATTTTGGTCAAAAAAGAAAATTACCATTGGAGGGTAAAATAAAGATTGAAACGCGGACCATTCAAGAACAGGATTATCGCGGTATTCTGGCGGTGGTTGAGGTGCTCCCCAAGTGGTTTGATTCAGATGCCCGCGACCGCGCCATTCCTGCTGACCTCCGGCATCAGTATGGCATTGTCGCAGTATCAGAGGGGAAGATTGTCGGCTTCATCACTCTCTTTTTTGCTGAGGGTAGGTTAAATATCGGATGGATGGGCGTCAGGCCGGATTATCAGAAAAGGGGGATTGGGAGCCGGCTCCTTGCCCGCGCTGAGGAGTTCGGAAGACAGCATGGCATGACGGAAATAGCAACGTATACTCTCGGCGACAGCGTGGACTATAAACCATACGAAGCAACGCGGGAGTTCTACTTCAAACAGGGGTTCAAAATTTACCAGAGGAACAAAACAGATAACCGGGGTTGTCCCGAAGAGATTAAAATCAAGAAACAAATCACCCAGCACGGCGTTACAGACGACGCTTAAAGCGCAGCCAAGCTGAAAACCTCCAACGGCCCCGCCCGCGGCAAATATTAGACCGAGCAGTATCCCGGAAGCCCCAAATCATGCCCAATAATCGGGCGCGATTCAGCCTCTTTTTCTGAGTCAAAAAACACCCCCTGCAACCGCCTATCAGCCAGTTTCAGCCGAATAAATGTTTCAAACAGCCGTATTTAGCCACGGTTTCGGCAGCCGAGCCTCAAACTTGTGCTGAATGTAAGCAGATTGAACCCAACCCTTCAAGAAGATGCCTGGGCATATGCTGCGCGGAAGCGGTAAAAAGTATCCAAAGGACGCAGCGAAACAATCAGACTGCTACACACTATGCACCGGTATTACCGCCGGGGCGGCGGCACAATGTAGGTGTTGCCAGGATTACAACAGTCTTTGCACCACTTTTGTTACCGGCTGCGCGTCCGGCGGTTGCGGAGAATACGATCCTAAAAAATCCTGCTGCATAAACAAAAAAGTGGTGGATAAATTACAGACACCTAAAACATGGCTTACTTCCATACGCGATTGCAAGAACCGGGTCCAAGCAGTCTCTGAAAAAATTGTAAAGCCCGAAAAGCAAGGTTGTTCTATTGGGATTATACGAGGAACATTTATCAATATATGGAGATTAGAGAAAAGAATAATACTGAAACTTATTTTTAAAATTGATAACACCTTGCCTTTAACAATAGATTTTAATGATCCGTTTGATGACCCCAAGCTTGCTTTTAGAGGTTCCTGTAATACCCATGATTACTGCTATGGGACATGCCGTCAGACTGCAAATGATGCGGCGGATAGGAGAAAATGCGATGGTCTATTGCTTAAAGATCTAAAAGCAGTTTGTAATAAGGCGAAAGATCCGACAACAATGGATCAATGTCTTGAATTGGCAGGTGTGATTCATTGGGGTTTAAGCTTAAACACTCCTATAGATGGTGGTCCAGCGGCTTATAGAGATGCGCAAATTCAGCATTGTAAATGTGATTTATGTCCATAATTCTACCGATTGTAACTGATAAAGGTTGGCGGAAATTATTCGTAATTTTCCACGGAACACTCATTTTTTGTTCTCTTGGCCTCATTGTCGTTCCGGCCTTAGTACACGCCGACGAACGGGACCGTGATCACATGGTGATGCGTTTAAAGAATTTGGAGGACAATGACTCCTATATCCGCAGATGTGCCGCGATAGATATTGGCCTGTACGATCGGGAATCGAAAGACAATGAACGAAAAGAAATTATAACAGCCTTAAAACGACATCTTCTTGATGCCGATAAATTAGTGCGTTACAGCGCAGCCGAAGCATTGGTTGACATAGATACTACCTCATCTAAACAGGTTTTACCCATTCTAATCGAGAAACTTAACGACAAGACAGTTAACCCGATTACTGCGGCGTTATCATTGCGTAATTTTGGCCCGGAAGCCAAGGATGCTGTGCCTATAATTATTGACCTGATGAACAAGGAGGGAATATCCTGGTTTTGGGGCTATCCTCATTCCGAATATGGGGATGTGCTACGAGACATCGGCACGCCGGAAGCTCTTACCGCTGTTGAACCGCTGAAACAAAGGGAATGGCTAGCGAGCGCATTTTATGCGCCTTTCGGCCTTTTACTGCTCCCCATGGTTTCGCTGTTGATCAGTCTATGTTTTGCGGGCTTTTTCTGGTGGAGCCGCGCCCAATACAAAAAAGGGGAAAAGATAAAGTACATGCCGCTTCTTATTCCGGCCCTGAGTTGGGGATGCTGGGGGTTATATGTGGTCAATGATGAGCGTCTGAACAGCTTTGGAGGCGCGATTTTTATCTTCTGCTGGTTTTTATTTTTCGCAACTTTGGCCGGCGTAATTCCATGGCTGGTAAGCTGGTTGCGAGTACGGGCGCAGGAAAAGCGTGATGCCGCCGGTTCCCCCTCTTCTTAAACCTCAATAATGGGCGACAGATACCCTGGAAACCTTAAATAGTGCCCAATAATCGGGCACTATTTAGGCACCTTTCACGACCCTGAAAACACCCCCTGAAACGGGCTTTTTCTCATGCTCATCTTGCATTGGATAATTCTGCGATTTTCGGACTACATTTTCTCCGGCGCACAAACGCCGAGGAGGCCGAGACCATGTGCGATGGCGAATTTTACTCCTTTGAGAAGAAACAATCTGAATGCGCTGGTCCCCGGGTCGCCGGGGTTCAGGACTTTATGCCTGTCGTAGAAGGAATGAAACAGCGCGGAAAGCTCCGTCAGGTAGGCGGTCAGATGATGCGGCGAAAAATCCCTGATGCAGGTCTCAAGGACCCGCTCAAACCACATAAGCTTGAGCAGCAGCAGCCGCTCTTCCTCGTTTAAAACCAGCTTCGCGGCGTCAAAAGTCCCGGCCGGGTCAACGCCTTTTTGGGCGGCGTTATTAAAGATGGAATTTATGCGGGCATGCACATACTGGACATAGAACACCGGGTTATCGTTGGACTTCTTTTTGGCTAGGTCCACGTCAAAAGTCAGATGGGTATCAGGACTGCGCATGGCGAAGAAAAACCGGCAAGCGTCCGCGCCCACCTCGTCCATCAACTCTTTCAGGGAAATGAAATCACCCGCGCGTTTAGACATCTTTACCAGTTGGGCGCCGCGCTTTAAAAGCACCTGCTGGTGGATGACGATCTTGAAAACATTCTTATCATGCCCGAGGGCCGAGACAGCGGCGTCCATTCTGGGCGCATGACCGTGATGATCAGCGCCCCAGATATCCACCACCTTCGTAAAACCCCTGTCAAGTTTGTTCAGGTGATAGGCAATATCGTTAAGGAAATAGGTGTTATGGCCGTCCGATTTCACCAGCACGCGGTCCTTGTCGTCCGAATCCATCACCGATGAGGTGCCGAGCCAGCGGGCGCCCTCTTTTTCGTATGTCATGCCGCGTTTTTTAAGTTCTTCCAGCGCCTTTTCGGGGCCTTTGGCTTCGTGCAGCTCCGATTCCATGAACCAACGGTCGAATTCCACGCCGAAAGCCTTCATATCCGCCTTGTGAAGGGCGAGCATCTCGTTCACGGCAAACTCTGAAAACTGCTTATCGGTCCAGGCTGCGGCGTCCGCCGGCAGCGCGGCCGCCGTCTCTTTAAGATACCCGCCCTGGTAACCGTCTTCCGGGGGGTTCTGCCCCAGAAACCTGGCTTTAAGCGACAGGCCGAGCAGTTCCACCTGTTTTCCGATATTATTGACATAAAATTCTTCGCTGACCTTGCCGCCGAGGAAGCGCATTATGCGGGCGAGCGAATCGCCCAGAACGGCGCCGCGGCCGGAGGCTAGGTGCAGCGGGCCCGTCGGGTTGGCCGAGACGAATTCTATGTTTACGGTCTCCCCGCAATGGCGGGGGTCCAGAAACCAGCCGGCGTCCGAGACCATGCCGCTTGCGGCCTCTATCAAAACCTTGTCCGGGAGCCGTATGTTGACAAAACCGGGCGGCAGAACTTGGGCCGAAAATTTTCCGGCTAGGGCCTGTTTTACCTCCCCGGCTATTTTGGACGGCGGTTTCCTGAGCGTTTTGGCGGCGGCTATGGGCCAGGCCAACGACAGATCTGCCCTGATATGGGGCGGCGGAGGCGAGACGGAAAAATTCTTCAGCTGCTCGTTGGAGAGGCCGAGAGAAATCTTGATCTCCGCTTTCAGCGCCGATTCAAGGACAGAGAGTTTCATTAAAAATTTTTGCGGTAAAAATTTTTACCATACCCCGCCCTATAAGGAAGGCTAAAGGATTAAGGATAAAGGGCGGAATAATCTCTTTGTCTTGCCTTCATCCTTCAGCCTTTATCCTTTAGCCTTTTTTTCGGGCGGGGTAACTTTGAGACATTTCGCTTTTTTTGCGGCTTTAGACGCCTTTTGCCCGGCCTTTTTCACAGCGGGCTTTTTGACCCGTTGTGGCGCGGGCGCAGGGTCTCCCCCTCTACCCTTTACCCTATACCCTCTACCCTTTCGCGCGGGCGCGCTCGCCGGGGCTTCCCACGGAACCTGTTTTATGCCGTCAAAGATCCTGTCCAGGGAATAGTGGAGCCGTGTCTGCCGTTCCATGAGGTGTATGATGAGCCCGCCGTAATCCAGCACTTTCCACTTTTTGGACTGCGCGCCGTCCCTGTAAAGGGGCCGGATTCCCTCTTTCTTGAGCCTGCCGGAGATCTCCTCGTCCACCGCTTCAAGGTGGACGGGCGAATCCACGGTGGCGGCCATGACGTAATCCGCCAGTCCGGAGCGGCTAGCGAGGTCGTAGACGGCTATGCTTTCGGCTTTTTTGGCGTCGGCCAGCCTGGCGGCTTTTACGGCTATTTTTTTGAATTTAAACCTGGCGTTCATATTCGCTCTCGCTGCTTTTTTAATTTAAGCAGCAGCGCCGCTTCGGTCCTGTGTTCTATGTTCTCTATAGCGGAACTTAAGATGGAGGCGATGGTGTTGAAGATCGTGACCAGGTTGTTCTTCTCGTAGTGCGAGAGCGCGGCGGATTTCGCAAAGATTATGTAGCCGAGCGGCTTATTATGCGCGGAGAAGACCATCAGGTAGGCGGTCTCGTCCAGCCAGCCGCTTTTAAGCTCCCCTTTGAACTCTTTTCTGGCCGGGCCCCCCGGGAAAGTTTCCTTGGAGACCACCGGGTCGTATTCCTCGTTGAACTGGTTATACAGGTAGCCGTTGATGTTCCAGGAACCCTCAAAATAGATGCAGATCTCCTCAACCATCCTTTTCAAGAACTCGGAAGCCGACGAGGGCTCCTCCATTACGAGATTTGCCATGTCAAAAAGCATAGTCAGCTCGTTGGAAGTGTGCTGCAGCCTCCTGGAGATGACCTTCATTATTTCCGTGAAGATGCTGATGCCGGTTTCGGGATGTTCTTTTATGAAGCCGAAGAATTGGGCGCGTTTTATTTCGTAGAGCACGGTATCGGCGGACGCCCGGGCCTGGGCGAAGCGCGTGATCCCCTCCAAGACCGCCATCTCGCCGAAAAACTCGCCCAGGCCGAGAATCGCCAGCTGCTTAAAATCCCGGCCTTCCTCGTCCAGCTTCTTTTCTATCACCACTTCCCCGGACACAATGATAAAAAGCGTGTCGCCTTCGCTGCGTTCCCTGAACACGACGGAGTTTTTGGCGTACTCCGTCTGTTTGAAGGACTTCGAAAATTCCTCCAGCATGGCCGGCGAGAAATTCCTGAAGATCGCCACGACCTTTAAATTTTCCGCATCCATTTCCATATTCCCTCCCGCTTTAATCCGAAAGGATAAAGGATTAAGGATAAAGGCTAAAGGGCAGAAAAAAGCGGTTTATTTTTTTGTTTCTTTCCTTCATCCTTTATCCTTTAGCCTTCATCCTTCTTACATATTGCCCGTCATATTGCAGAACTTCTTGAATGTTTCCTGGTCGTGCGCTTTGGACATGGCAACGTCAAAAGCCACCAAGTTGGCCGTCACCAGCGCGGACAGCGCTTTATCCATGGGAACCATGCCGTATTTGGCGCCGGTCTCTATGGCGCTGTATATCATGTGGGTCTTTCCTTCCCTGATAATGTTGGAGATGGCCGACGTCATTATCATCACTTCCCTGGCGGCCACGCGGCCCTTGCCGTCTTTGCGGGGCAGCAGGATCTGCGAGACTACGGCTTGCAGCGAAGCCGCCAGCTGCACCCGCACCTGGGCCTGCTGATGCGGAGGGAAAACATCTATGATCCGGTCCACGGTGGACGGCGCGTCCTGCGTGTGCAGGGTGGCGAAAGAAAGGTGGCCGGTCTCGGCCGCGGTGATGGTCAATTGAATGGTTTCAAGGTCCCTCATCTCGCCGACCAGGATGACGTTGGGGTCTTCCCGCAGGGCGGCCCTGAGCGCGTTGTTGAAAGATTTCGTGTGCTGGCCTATTTCCCGCTGCCGTATGATGCAGCTTTTCGCCTCATACGTGAACTCTATCGGGTCTTCTATGGTCAGCATGTGCCCGCGTCTTTTCTGGTTGATCAGGTCCAGCATCGCGGCGAGCGTCGTGGACTTGCCCGAGCCCGTGGGCCCGGTAACCAGCACCAGCCCTTTGGGAATATTGGTGAGGTTCACTACGGCGGGGGAAAGCCCCAGTTGCTCCGGAGTGGGGATCACCGAGGGGATAACGCGCATGACGGCCTCAACGCCGTTTCTGGCCTTCAGCACGTTCAGCCTGAAACGCGAGATGCCGGTGACGGCAAAAGAGCAGTCCAGTTCCCAGTTCTCTTCGAACTTTGAGCGCTGCTCGTCGTAAAGCGCCGAATAGATCAGCGCGTTGCTCTGGTCAGCGGAGAGCGGCGGCAAGCCTTCGGCGACCGGGACGACCTGGCCGTTCAGGCGCATCATCGGCGGCTTGCCCACGCAGATATGGATGTCGCTGGCTCCCGCCTGCACGGCGGTTTTAAGCACCGTCACGAGGTCTATCATTTGAGTTCTCCTTAAAAACAGGGTATAGGGTAGAGGGTAGCGGGTAGAGAGTTATAAGGAGTTCCTTACCCTATACCCTAAACCCTCTACCCTCTACCCTAAACCCTCTACCCTCTACCCTATTGTTACCGCCCGCTCCCTTTATTAAAAAGAGCGGGGCTTTTTATTTCGGCTTCGTTAAAATCGACGCCGAGTATTACGCGCGCCTGGACTACGGCTGGTTTCTCGGTCTTTGAGTATATCTCAAGGTCCTTCAGACCCAGCGCCTCGCGGGCGAGCCGCGCCGCCGCTATATTACCTGAACAGTTTACAATTTTTGTCTGCTTCGCCATAGCCCCGTAATTGCCGAAACTTATTACGTCAAAACCTTTTTTCCTTAGATATCTGGTGACCTGTTCCGCTAGGTCCTTCCTGCCGGAGGCGTTGAGAACTTCCAGCCTTACGACGGCCGGCTCCGGCGCCGGAACCGTGTCCGCCCCGCCGGGGACCGGGACCTCCTGTGCGCCCCCGGCCTTATCAAAAAAGTTTTTCGGCAGCTCGGTGATGATGAAATCGGCGGACTTAAGCCTTAAAAACTCCAGCGCCAGCCTCAAGCCGTCGTGCCAGGACAGATTGGTCCCCTCGGTTCTTTTCAGGTCCCTGAAATAGGCGGCCATGCCCAGAAAATATCCGGGCTTGTTGCGCCAGCCGTTAAGCATGACCGAAACCCGGTCCAGGTCCGGCTCCCCGACCGTAATATAGAACGCCGCGTCCCGGACGCTAGACCGGTCTTTTAAGAACAGGTTTAACGCCCCGTGCGCGCGCTGGACCGCGGAGCCGGCGCCGCGCGCCGCTTTTTTGGGTAGCCGGACCGCGTTGACGGTCCCGGAGCCCGGATGGTAGACGAACAGCATCGGACACGCGGGGTTTAACATCACTATTTCAACCTCCCTGTTCGCCGACAGCCGCTTTGAAACGGGAGAAAAAAAGTGCGCCGTGGTAAGCACGAGCGTCAGCGCCCCGCCCAGAGCCAGTATTATTATCTGTTTTTTTCCCGCGTCCTCAGGCTGTTCCATACTTTCGCGCTTTCCGGATGCCTCCAGCCGGCCCTGGAAGCATAGATCAGTTTAACATAATTGGCGCGCAGGTAAGCTGCGTCCAGGTCTTTGCGGGCCAGGGCCGCCACCGTACCGGCCTCGGGAAAACTCCTGTCGCAGGCCGCCAGGTCCGCAACATAGATTATTTTGGATAAAAGGTCCGGTTTTCGCGAGCCGAGCGTATGCTGCCTTATGGCGTTTAAGACCGACCGGTCTTTAACCCCGAATCTTTTGGCCGCCAGGTCCGCCCCCGCGTAAGAATGCAGCAGGAGCGGCGCTTTTTTCAGCATCTCGTTCAGCCCCGGAGCCCGCAGCCGGCTCCTGGCGGCGTAGCGGACCAGCGCCCGCGGCGGCAGGTCCCTGGCCGCGTCGTGCAGCAAGCCGGCCAGCGCGGCCCTGAGCGGGTCTGCGCCGTATCTTAAGCCGAGTTCCAGCGCAAGGTCCGTGACGGCGGCCGTATGAGCGAAGCGCTCCGGCGTAAGCGTTTTTTTAAGCCGCCTGCGCAGCGCGCCCAGATAAAGCCCCTTGCGGGCGATATATGAAAAAGTCGCGGGGAGCAGGCCGCGGGGACGGCGGCCCGCAAACAGCGCGGCCTTGAGCGCGGCGGAGGTTATAAGCGGAAAGCGGCCCTTGAGCTGGACATAAGGCACCCCGGCCAGGTTTTTAAGCCCAAAGCCCGGGCGCCTGCCTGCCAGCAGGACGGCCTTTGAAAGTATCCGCCGGTAATGCTTCCACCTGTGAAAAGTTTCAATACAGTCGGAGCCCATCAAAAAATACCGCTCCGCGTCCGGATGGAGTTTTTTAAAAAAATCCACGGTCCGCCAGGTGTAGGTAAGGCGTTTTTGTTTAAACTCAAACGGATGGACCGTTATCCGCGTTCTGCCGCCTTTGTGCCTTCCTATCAGGCCTTCGGCCTTAAGCCCGTCTTTCAGCATGGCCGCGCGGTCTTTGTACGGGGCCGCCGGAAAATCCTTGAACGGCGACCGGAACCCCGGCACGATGTAGAGCGCCGCCGGAGCGATCCTCAAAGCGGCTTTCATAAGCGCGAAATGCCCTTTATGGGGGGGGTCAAAGGCGCCGCCGTAAATTATTATCTTTTTTTTAGCCGGCATATTAGCCCGAAAATTGCAAAAAATCATTTCCAACCCTTTACCTTCATCTCATCTCTACCTTTACCTGCCAGTAAATAGTATAATATATAAATTGTCCATGAGCGACAAACGAAATAACTGCGTTATTCTGCTGGTAGACCCGCCGGTGCCGGAAAAGACGGAGACCGGGCTCAGGGATTCGTTCGGCGCGGAACGGGGCGTACATATAAACCTGGACCTGCTGCAGAACGCCCACAAGCTGGCCAAAAACTTCAAAGACGCCATCCTCCTCCTCTCGTATGAAAAAATCGGCCGCTATCCGGATCTGACCTGGCTTGACGCCGATGACCCCGGTTTTCTTGAAGCCAAGGGCGGGAACCTGGAAGAAAGGATAACCAGCGCTTTCCACCTGGCCTTCAACACCGGCTCTAAAAAAGTCCTGTTGCTGAGCCACTTGTCGCCGGCGGTCAAGCCGGACTGGCTGCACCAGGTCTTTGACTCGCTGGGAGACAAGACCGTCGCTTTGGGCCTTAACCAGGACGGGTCTTTTTATTTGATCGGCCTGACCTTGAATAATTTCAAACTGCTGGAAGGCCTGTCCTTCATGTCTTCAAAAACGGCTCTCGATTTCTCCGAAAAAGCGAAGAGGAGCAAGCTTAATGTTTTCCTCCCGCCGGAAACGTACGCCATTAAGAACGAAGAGACGCTGCGTAAATGGGTGGAGGCAAAGGACGCCGCTCCCGCGCTCTTCCTGGACGAGCCGCACAACCAGCCCCCGGCCGAAATACCGGCGCCGCAACCCCAGCCTGAAGAAAAAAAAACCGGCCGGTACGGCGGCGGGAACCAGCGCCCGTCCGATTCCGGCTAAAAACTTAAAAAGACTGACGGCTGAAGGCTGAGGTTAAACAAAACTCCCGTGCAATCCTTCCGTCTTCAGCCGTCAGCCTACCCGGAGGAAGCATGACCGAACACAAAAAGATGTGCGAAAAAATATTTTCTCTCGCGGGCGCCTGCCAGGCCGAGGCTATAATCACATCTTCGGATTCGGCCCTGACGCGGTTCGCCGGCAACGTCATCTCCCAGAACGTGGCCGACACGTCCACGGAAATCTCGGTCAGAATAATAAGCGCCGGCAGGGTGGCGCGGTTTTCTTTAAACCAGCCGTCCGAAAAAGCGCTGAAGGAGGGGTTCGCGGCGGCTTTAGAAGCGCTTAAGACCCAGAAAAAGGACCCGGCTCTGGAGAGCCTGCCCAAAGGGGCGCCCGTAAAAGAAAATAAAAAGCTCTTTTTTAAGGGCACGGCGGAGCTTTCTCCTTCTTACAGGGCCGTTAAAATAGGCGCCCTGGTAAATAAATGCAAAAAAGCCGGCATTACCGCCTACGGCACGTTCGAGAACGGGGCCGCACGGACCACGGTGGCCAACAACCGGGGGGTTTTCGCTTCGCATCTGGAGAGTTCCGCCGTTTACAGCGTCACGGCCCGTGATAAAGACGGCTTCGGCTGGGCGGAGACTGCGGCCTTTGACGCCGGGGACATAAACTTTGACCGCGTGGACGGCACGGCCATGGAAAAAGCCCGGCTGGCCAAAAACCCGCGGAGCATTCCGCCGGGACGTTATACCGTGATACTTGAGCCTTCGGCGGCGGCTTCCCTGCTGTCCTACCTGGGCATCTACGGTTTCGGCGGCCAGTTTTATAACGAGGGGCAAAGCTTTGTGTCCGGCAAACTGGGCAAAAAAGCGGTCAGCGAACTTCTCACCATGCGCGACGACGCGCTTGACGGCCCGGCGGCCGGCATGCCTTTTGATTACGAGGGCCGGCCGCGCAAAAAAGTGATCCTTATAAAAAAAGGCTTGGCCGCGGCCGTAGTCCATGACAGGCACACGGCGGCCAAAGCCGGAACAAGAACCACCGGTCACGCCCTGCCGCTTCCGAACACCCACGGCCCCCTTCCGCTGAATCTTACGGTGGAAAAAGGAGACGCCTCCCTGGCCGGCATGATAAAAAGCACTAAAAAGGGCATTCTGGTGACGCAGTTCCATTACACCAATCTTTTAAAACCGCTGACCGTGGAAATGACGGGAATGACCAGGAACGGCACGTTCATGATAGAGAACGGCCGCGTCGCTTACGGCATTAAAAACCTGCGCTTCACCGAAAGCGCGGTTGAGGCTTTGAACAGGGTTCAGGCGGTGGGAGACAAACCCGAACTGTGCCTCGCGTGGGGGCGTTTCAGCGCGCCGGCCCTTAAACTAACTGATTTCAATTTCTCCTCCGCGACGGAATTTTAAAAAACCCGTGCAGCGGGGAGAGTGTCGTGTGCAGAGTATTTAAGGAATTTCTTTATGTCCCCTACACTATCAACTCTGCACTCTTAACTAAAAATTTTTGCCGCAAAAATTTTTACTGCCCCGACCTCTGGTCGGGGTAACCTTGGGGAAAGAGGGAGTTTGAGAGAGAAAGAAATTTCTCCCTCATCCTGTTGGATAGGAGTTGAATTGTGTCGCTTCGCTCCACCCCGGCGCGGGACGCAAGAAAACCCCGTGCCGCCTGCCTGCCGGTAGGCAGGGGTAGGATAAAATGTTGTCGGACAACATTTTATTATGCCGCAGTAAAACCGTCGGCTCCTGCCGGGGGATGGAGGCGGCCCGTCCGAAGGACGCCAGGCTTTTTTGAAACTCGGGGAAGCCCCCGGCTCCCGCCGGGGGAGCCTCACTGGATTTTTAATGGAGGCGCTATGTTCGATTTCGCGAAGAAAGCCGTTGAAATAGCCCAAAGGCGCAAAGCCGATTTCGGCGACATCAGGGTTATAGAGACCCGCACGCAGGACTTAAGCGTCAAGAACGGCGAGATAGGAAGCCTTAACGATACCTTGACCCTCGGCTTCGGCGTCAGGATGCTTTTTAACGGCGCCTGGGGCTTCGCCTCAAGCGACGTGATGACCGCTCGGGAAGTGGAACGGGTCAGCCTCCGCGCCCTGAACATCGCCAAGGCAAGCGCCGCGCTGATGGCCGCCAAAGTGCGCCTGGCCCGCGAAAACGCCTACCAGGACGTCTGGCAGACGCCGTTTCTCACCGACCCTTTTGCCGTGGGGACCGATAAAAAGCTGGCCCTGCTTTTTGCCGTAGACGCGGTCTTGAGGAAGAATAGAAAGATCCGGTCCGCGGTTTCCGGCATGAGCTTTATCCGCGAACATCAGTGGCACATGACCACCGAGGGCTCAAAGATAGAGCAGACGCTTCTTTCAAGCGGGGCCGGCTGCCTTGCCACCGCCGTGGACAAAAACGAGGCCCAGGAGCGTTCTTATCCCTCCACTCACGGCGGCCAGACCCTGTCCCTGGGTTATGAGCTTATAGAAAGCCTGCGCCTCCTTGATCACGCCGAACGGGTCCGGGAGGAGGCTGTGGCGCTTTTGACGGCCCCGGCCTGTCCCGGCGGGACCAAAGACCTTATTATCTCCGGCAACCAGCTGGCGCTTCAGATCCACGAATCGGTCGGACATGCGACCGAGCTCGACCGCGTACTGGGCTATGAAGAATCGTACGCCGGCTCAAGCTTCGCCACCACCGAGAAACTCGGAAAATTCCGCTACGGCTCAAAGCTCGTGAATCTTGTGGCCGACGCCACCCTGCCCGGCGGCCTCGCCACGGCCGGTTATGACGACGACGCCGTTAAAGCCCAGCGCTGGCACATAGTGAAGGACGGCATTCTAAGCGGTTATATGACCAACAGGGAATTCGCCAGCCGCATCGGGAAAACCCGAAGCTTTGGCTCCTGTCGCGCCGACGGCTACGGCAAGATCCCGATCACGCGCATCTGCAATTTAAGCCTTATGCCGGGCGACATGGAATACGAAGACATTATACGGGACACAAAAGACGGAATCATCATGGAAAACAATAAATCCTGGAGCATAGACCAGAAGCGGCTTAATTTCCAGTTCGGCTGCGAGATAGGCTGGCTGGTGAAGAACGGCAAAACGGCGCACATGGTAAAAAACCCGACCTATCAGGGTATAACGCCGGGATTTTGGGGTTCCTGCGACGCCATAGCCGGCGAAAAACACTGGCGGCTCTGGGGCGTGGCCAATTGCGGCAAGGGCCAACCGGGGCAGAGAGCCATGATGTGCCACGGTAACAGCCCCGCGCGCTTCAGAAAAGTAAAAATCGGGGTGAAGGCGAATACCACGAATTAAGAATAACGAATTACGCGAATAACAAATGTTTACATTATTCACTCCTGGTTCGTCTTAAAAACTGTTGACTTTACCCCGTAAAAAGGCTATGATTATTAAGTTCTCTAATACGCCTGCGGGTGTTTAATATTTATTTAACGCCGCGTTGTAGGCGAACTGTTCATTAAAAATACTAACCCCGGTTGCTAACACAAAAACTGCTTGTTTTATAATCGCTTTTTTCGTTTTGAGACAATTTACTAACACTTGTGGATAGCTTGTGGATAACTTACTAGACATAAAAGAAATCTGGCAGAACGTATTAAAAAACCTTGAGGGCGATGTGGGTCCCGGGGAAGTGGATATGTGGCTTAGGCCCATAAAGCTTCTTTCGATCGAAGACGAGACGCTTAAGCTTGAAGTGCCCGATTCCATGATCTGTGATACGGTAAAAGCGCGGTACGAGGAAAAAATAAAGACCGTTTCCGGGAATTTGATCGGCCGGAACCTTAAAATAAATTATTTTTTGTCGCTGGCGCCGAGCGAACCGCGGCCCGCGCCCAGGATTGAGGCGGCGAAAGAAGACACGCAGAACCGCATGGGGTACACCCCGCCGTTCGCCTTTAATCCCAACTATACCTTTGAAAACTTCATAGAAGGCGCTTCCAACAGGTTCGCCTACGCTTCAGCCGTCGGGGTCTCCCAGAACCCCGGCAAGTCAAATCCATTCTTTATTTACAGCGCACCGGGACTCGGCAAAACGCATCTTTTGCACGCCATCGCCAATGAAACGCTGAAATCCAATCCCTCTGCGCGCATCGTCTACATCGCAAGCGAGACTTTTGTCAACGAATACATTGAAAATCTGCAAAACAAAACTCCCGAGACGTTCCGCAACAAATACAGGAAGCTTGATTGCCTGCTCTTAGACGACATCCAATTTCTTGTGGGCAAAGACCGGAGCGTGGAAGAATTCTTCCACACTTTTAATTCCCTTTTTGAGTCAAAGAAGCAGATCGTCGTCACCTCCGACCGACCGCCGAAGGACCTGGCCCTGGATCCGCGCATGGTCTCGCGCTTTCTCTCCGGGCTGGCCGTGGACATAAAAATGCCGGACCTTGAAACGCGGATAGCTATTTTGCGACAGAAGAAAGAACTGCACAAGTTCGTCATCCCGGACGATATCATAACCTTTATAGCCGAAAACGTCAAAAAAAACATCCGGGAGCTTGAAGGCTGCCTTATAACAGCGGGAAATTACTGCGTCAATATGCAAACCCAGCCCACCATAGACGGGATAAAAGACAGGATAAAAGACTATCTAACCCCCGGGGATCAGGATGAAACAAGAATAAGCATGGACATGATCAAAACGGCCGTGGCTGAAAAATACAACATAGAAATGAAAGATTTCCGGTCCCCGCGCAAAACCGAGGCCATAGCTTTTCCGCGCCAGATCGCCATGTATCTGTCCTGCGATCTGACCGAAAAGTCCTTACCCGAGATAGGGGAAGCGTTTAACCGGGACCACACCACGGTTATGTTCGCGCGCGATAAAATAAAACAACTGGTGCTTACGGACCCGTATTTTAACGAGGTTATAAACCTGTTGGTATCCAAGATAAAGGCTGTCAGCAACTCTTCAAAAACCTGAAAAAATGTTTTTTGGGGGGAGAGTATCAGTAATTTTGAATTTAATGTTAGCTTTTTTTTCCAATACAACTAACATTATCAACACAACACACAAACGCTCTTATAGAAGGTGATTATTATGAAAATAACTAGTAATAGGAACACACTGATAAAAGGCCTCCAGACAATCCAGGCGGGCCTTTCGGCTAAAACAGGCACCATCCCGATACTTCAGAATTTTTTGATGGAAACGGAAGAAAACGGGCTTAAAGTGGTTTTTACGGACCTTGAAATGGCCATAAAACACCATATAAGCGTGGAGGTGAAGAATTCCGGCAGCATAACCATGCCCATGAAAAAATTTATGGAGATAATTCAGAACCTGGGAGAAGAGAACGATGTCAATGTCTCGGTGGACGACGCAAACCGGGTAGCCATAAACAGCGGAAAATCCAAATTCAAGCTCAGCGGCGCGCCTAAGAACGATTATCCGGTTATACCGGACCTGGACGAAACCAATGCTTTCAAAATTCCCGCCGGGCTGCTTTCCTCCATGATCTCGGGAACGATCTTTTCCATTTCCACCGAGGATAACAGGCATTTTTTGAACGGCCTCTTATGGAAATATGAAAAAGAAGTCTTTATAATGGCGGCCACCGACGGCCGACGGCTGGCGCTGGCTTCCACCGGAAAAGTAAAGATAAAAAAAGATTTTAAGGCGATAGTTCCCTCAAAAATACTGAACGAACTCGTCAAATTCATAAAAAGCTCCGATTTTGACGAAAAAGAAGAAATAACGGTCGGGCTCTCTTCCAACCAGCTGGGGTTTAAAATAGGAAAGACCGTCTTTATCTCACGGCTTATGGAAGGGAATTTTCCCGCCTACGACCAGATAATTCCCAAAACCAGGGAAAACTCGGTGGAATTGGACGCGGCAAAGCTGACGGCCGTAACCAAAAGGGCCGCCATTTGTTCTTCGGAGCGCAGCGGCGTCGTGAAATATACCTTTAAAAAAGGAATGATTATAGTCAACTCCTCCTCTCAAAACATGGACTTTGAGGATGAACTGGAGGTTGATTATAAGGATAAAGATATGCAGGTAAGCTTTAACCCCAAATTCGTGCTGGACATACTTAAGAATATCGGCGATAAAAACGTGATTTTTGATTTTAACGCCCCGTCTACCCCGGTCAAGGTAAGGATGCCGGGCAACGAGGATTTTGTTTATATAGTAATGCCGCTCAGAACGCAATAAATCAGGGTAGAGGATAGAGGGGATAGGGTAGAGTTATAAGGAACTCCTTGTACCCTATACCCTAAACCCTCTACCCTATACCCTACTTTTACTCTACGCTTATGTTTCTAACCAGAAAATCCTCCAACTGGACCGACATCGCGGCCGTCAAAAATTCCTGGAAGAGCCTTAACGGGTTGAATCCCGACAGGCTTGTCATCCTTGACGCCGTCTGGAAAAAAGAGATAGGCCGGCTGAAAGAACACTGCGAAATTCTGGGAGTGGATAAGGGCAGCATAGTGGTCAAGACCGATTCTTCCGTGGTCTCTAACGAGCTTTTCCTGCGCAACAAACAAATTTTGCGCAACCTTAACAAATACTTCGCTAGGCCGTGGCTCAAAAAGATAAGAACGGCAAGCGAGATCTGAAGCCGCGAGGCGCGCCGGACCGCTGTTCCGGACGCGAAACCGGCCCAAAAAAGGAGTTTTTCCCGCGCACCGATTATGGAGAATACAATCATGAATAAAGCCAGCAATCCCAAACCCGAAAGCTATGACGCGTCCAAAATACAGGTGCTGGAAGGGCTTGAGGCGGTAAGAAAACGGCCGGCCATGTATATAGGCTCCACCGGAGTGACCGGCCTGCACCACCTGGTCTACGAAGTGGTGGACAACTCCATAGACGAGATCCTGGCCGGCGGCTGCAATAATATCGAAGTGATACTGAAAGAAGAAAATATCTGTTCCGTGTCCGATAACGGCCGCGGCATCCCGGTCGACCCGATGAAAGAGGTCAAGGACCCGAAACTCAAAGGAAAATCCGCCCTTGAAGTGGTTTTGACCGTGCTGCACGCCGGAGCCAAGTTCGACTCCAACGCCTACAAGGTGGCAGGCGGCCTGCACGGCGTCGGCGTGTCGGTGGTCAACGCGTTATCCGAATGGCTTGAGGTGGAGGTTCACCGGGACGGCAAACTATGGACCCAGTGCTATGAGCGCGGCAAACCGAAAAGCGACGTCAAGTCCAGAGGCGAAACCGCTGAACACGGCACCACGGTGACGTTTAAGCCCGACACACAGGTTTTCGGCGACGTTATATTCTCTTTTGACACGGTTTCCAACCGCCTGAGGGAACTCGCCTTCTTAAATCCCGGCTCCCGCATCACCATAATAGACGAGCGCGAGGACAAAAAACACACGTTTTTCTTTGAAGGCGGCATTAAACAGTTCGTCAAATTCCTGAACACCAATAAAACCGTCCTGCACGAAGCGCCGATCTTCATCTCCAAGGCCGAAGGGGACGTGATGCTGGACCTGGCCATACAATACAACGGCGATTATTCCGAAAATATTTATTCTTTCGTCAATAATATCAAAACCACCGAGGGCGGCACCCATGTGTCGGGCTTTCGGTCCTCGCTGACGCGCGTCATCAACGACTACATAAAAAAATATGACCTGCTCAAGGACAAGGCCTACAGCGTCACCGGCGACGACGTCAGGGAGGGTCTGACCACAGTCGTTTCCGTAAAAATACCGCATCCGCAGTTTGAAGGGCAAACCAAGACCAAGCTCGGCAATTCCGAGGTGGAAGGAATAGTCAAATCCATCGCCGGCGAAATGCTGAACGTCTTTTTTGAGGAGCATCCCTCCATCGCCAAGGCCATCTGCCAGAAATCAATAGGCGCAGCCGACGCCAGAGAAGCCGCCAGGAAAGCCAAGGAACTCGCGCGCCGCAAGGGCTCGCTTTGCGATTTGGGGCTGCCCGGCAAGCTCGCCGACTGCCAGGAGCGCGACCCCAAAAAATCCGAGATCTTCATAGTGGAAGGCGATTCCGCGGGCGGCTCCGCCAAGCAGGGCCGCGACCGGGTGTTCCAGGCCATCCTGCCGCTCCGGGGCAAGATCCTGAACGTTGAAAAATCCCAATTGGTGAAAATAATATCCAACGAACAGGTACGCACCCTCATCTCGGCCATCGGGACCGGCGTCGGCGAAGGCGAAGACGGGTTCAACCTCGACAACCTCCGCTATCACAAGATCATACTCATGGCCGACGCCGACGTGGACGGCCAGCACATCAGGACCCTGCTGCTGACCTTCTTCTACCGGCAGATGCGGCCGCTGATAGAGCAGGGGCATGTCTATATCGCCCAGCCGCCGCTTTACAAAGTAAAGAAGGGGAAGTTTGAAGCCTATTTTGACAACGACGAAAAGCTCCAGGCCTGGCAGATGAAAGAAGCCGTTGCCGGCGTTTCGGTGCGCGGCGGCAAAGGAAAAAAATTCGAGACCAGGGAGCTGAGCGACCTGCTCTCTCTCGCCGGGTCGCTTGAGAACGTCCTCAAAAGGCTGGAATCAAAAGGCCTCACGCTCACGGACTATCTCGTTTTTGCGGCCGAGGGCAGGATACCGCTTTACCGCGTAGAAACCTCCCCCGAAACCTACAAATACTTCTATACGGAAAGCGAATGGCTGAATTACGAGAATGAATTCATCGCCAGGCGAAAAGCCGCCCTCTCCAAAGACCTGAAGGAAGAGGAGATAGGGATGGAGGCCGAAAACCTGGGGCCGGAATTCCAGTCCCTGGGCGAATTCACCCGCATCAGCAATATCAACCAGAAACTGAAGAATCTCGGCTATTCGGTGGAAAATCATGTCTGCGCGGAAGAAGCGAAAAAAGAGTTTGCCTTCGAAGTACTCACCGAAAAATCAGCCGTCAGGGCCAACGACATAAAAAGCCTGCTTGAGACCGTGCTGAAAATAGGTTCCGCCGGCGCCAACATACAGCGCTATAAGGGCCTGGGCGAAATGAACCCGGAACAGCTCTGGGAAACCACGATGGACCCTTTCAGGCGCAGACTGCTGAAAGTTTCGCTCGAAGACCCGGCCGAGGCCGAAGCCATTTTCACCACCCTGATGGGCGATAAGGTGGAGCCCAGGAGGGTGTTCATAGAGCAGAACGCGCTGGAAGCGAAGAATCTGGATATCTAACGGAAACACGAAAAATCAAGAATATGGAGAAATTATGAAAGCTTTTAATCTGTAATAGGTGGCCGGCAATACGCGGGCGCGGCGCCGAACGGTTTCTACGCCTCGCCGGACAGCAAATTCAGCTTTACGTCCGAAGATCCTGTTGTCGGCGGCGGGGCCTCCGGTGTGAAAACCGCAGGGTATAGGGTAGAGGGTACAGGGTATAGCGGGGAAGAACAAATATATTCAGCGGCTTTCGGTTTAACCGAGGGAATACGAACGCTTTCTTATTACGCCAAAGATAATGTGGACAACACTGAAGTATTCAAGTCAACGCAGGTTTACGTTGACAACACCGCCCCCGTAACATCGTTTGATATCTCCGGGCCGCTCTATATAAAGGACGGCGCGCGCTACATAACGCCCGCGAGTGAACTGGTATTCACGGCGGCGGATCCGCTCGTAAGCGGAGTTTCCGCCGGCGTTGACCGCATAGATGTATCGGTTGACGGCGGGGCATACGTGAAATATGCAGCCGCGCTGAAATTCGCCGAAGGCAGGCACACGATAAAGTACCGCGCCATAGACAACGTCGGCAACCTTGAAGCAGAACATACGCTCCAAGTGCAGAGCGACAACACGGCGCCGGAAACAGGGTATAGGGTAGAGGGTATAGGGTATAGCGGGGAAGAACAAATATATTCCAAGCTTTTTGGTTTAACCGAGGGAATACGAACGCTTTCTTATTACGCCAAAGATAATGTGGGCAATGCCGAGATAATGAAATCCACGGTTATTTATGTGGATGGAACCGCGCCCGTGAGCGCGTTAAGCCTGTCCGGCGACCAGTACAAAGGCGACAAACAGTATATCAGCCCGCGCACGGACATAGTGATAACGGCCGCGGATCCTGTAGTGAACGGTGTGGCTTCCGGCGTCCGGGAGACGAAATATGCCGTTGACGGCAGCGCGTTCAACGATTATTCGCTGTTTAAACTGAGCGCGGAGGGCAGGCGCGTAGTTTCGTTCTACTCGGCGGACT